>JBCKKZ010000005.1:0-63033 GCA_038904015.1 Burkholderiales bacterium
GTCGGCGCGCTCGCGCATCAGGTTGGCGGCCTTGCGCATGATCTTCGAGCGCTCGAAGGCCGAGATCTTGCGCCATACGGCGAAGCCCTTGGCCGCGGCTTCAAGCGCGCGGTCGAGGTCGGGGCGCTCGGCGTGGGCGAGGGTGCCGATCTGCTTGCCGGTGGCCGGGTTCATCACCGGCATGGTGCGGCCCGACGCGGCCGGGCACCAGGCGCCGTCGATGAAAAGCTGGGTGTTGGGATACATTGGGTAACCTTGTCGAGGGGATGAAAAAGGGCAGGACGAAAAAGGGACTGCGAAGGGTACTCCGAATGACATTTGAAATAAACCTGCCCGCGGGAATCCGCTCGCGCCTGGTGCCGGAGATCAACGGCCTGGAGATGCACCTGCTGGAAGCCGGGTTCGAAACCCCGGGAAAGCCGCTGGTGCTGCTGCTGCACGGCTTCCCGGAGCTCGCCTACAGCTGGCGCAAGGTGATGCTGCCGCTCGCGAAAGCCGGCTTTCACGTGGTGGCGCCCGACCAGCGCGGCTACGGGCGCACCACGGGGTGGGACGGCCGCTACGACGGCGACCTTGGTTCGTTCCGGCTGCTCAACCTGGTGCGCGACGCAGTGGGGCTGGTGGCGGCGCTCGGCCACAAATCGGTGGCGATGCTCGTCGGCCACGACTTCGGCTCGCCGGTGGCGGCCTGGTGTGCGCTGGTGCGGCCGGACATCTTCAGGTCGGTCGTGCTGATGAGCGCGCCCTTCGGCGGCCCGCCGCCGCTGCCGCCGCGAAAGTTCGTGGACCGCATCCACGACGAGCTCGCCGCGCTCGCGCGGCCGCGCAAGCATTACCAGTGGTATTACTCGACGCGCGAAGCGGACGCCGACATGCACCGCTGCCCGCAGGGCGTGCACGCCTTCCTGCGCGCCTACTACCACCACAAGAGCGCGGACTGGAAGGCGAACAAACCCTTCGTGCTTGCCTCCTGGACGGCGGCGGAAATCGCGCAGCTCCCCGACTACTACATCATGGACCTCGGCAAGGGCATGGCCGGGACCGTGGCGCCGCAGATGCCCTCGGCGGCGCAGATCGCCGCCAACAAGTGGTTGCCGGAACACGAACTGCGCGTCTACAGCACAGAGTACGAACGCACCGGGTTTCAGGGCGGCCTGCAGTGGTACCGCTGCGGCACCGGCGGCGCATTCAACGCCGAACTGGAGATGTTCCACGGCCGCACCATCGACATCCCATCCTGTTTCATCGCGGGCAGGAGCGACTGGGGGCCCTACCAGCGCTCAGGCGATCCGGAGAAAATCCTGCGCGATGTCTGTACGCAATTCCGCGGCTTCCACCTCGTGGACGGTGCCGGGCACTGGGTGCAGCAGGAGCAGCCCGGCGAGACGACTCGCCTGCTGCTGGAATTCCTGAACGGACAGAAGTAGCGCCTTCGCACTTAGCGGTAGCGCTTCCTCGCCAGCGCCGCGCCCGCGGCGAGTGCCTTCAGCTTCGCCAGCGCGATCTCGCGGTTCATCGGCGCCATGCCGCAGTTGGTGCAGGGGAAGAGGTGCTTCTTCGGCACATATTTCAATGCATTTTTTATCACTTCAAAAACCTCTTGCGCCGTCTCGACCCGGTCGCTCGCGACATCGATCACGCCCACCAGCACGTCCTTGCCCTTGAGCAGCTTCATCAGCTCGGCGGGTACCTTCGAGTGGATGCACTCCAGCGACACCTGGTCCAGCTTGCTCTTCGCCAGCGCAGGGAAGATCTGCTCGTACTGGCGCCATTCCCCGCCGAGCGTTTCCTTCCAGTCGAGGTTCGCCTTGATGCCGTAGCCGTAGCAGATGTGCACCGCGGTCTTCACCTTCTTCAAACCCTTGATCGCGACGTGCAGCGCGTCGATGCCCCACTTGGTGACGTCGCCCATGTAGACGTTGAACGCCGGCTCGTCGAACTGGATCGTGTCCACGCCGTCCTTCTCCAGCGCGCGCGCTTCCTGGTTCAGCAGCTCCGCGAACGCCATCGCCAGCTTCACCTTGTCGCCGTAGTGCCGGTCGGCGATCGTGTCCACGATCGTCATCGGGCCGGGCAGCGTGATTTTTATTTTTCTTTTTGAATGATTTCTCATCAAAACCGCTTCCGTGCGATGCACTCTTCCCTTCAGCTTCAGCGGCCCCACCACCACCGGCACCATCGCGTCGTAGCGGTTGTCGCGGATGCCCATCTTCACCTTGTGCTCGAAATCGATGCCCTCGACGAACTCGAGGAAGCCGTGCACGAAATGCTGCCTCGACTGCTCGCCGTCGGTGACGATGTCGATGCCCGCGTCCTCCTGCTCCTTCAGCCAAAGCAGCGTCGCGTCGCGCTTCGCGCACGCCAGCTCCGCACCCTCCGCCCGCCACGCGGGCCACAGCTTGTCCGTTTCCGCCAGCCAGCCCGGCTTGGGCAGGCTGCCCGCGATCGTCGTCTCGAACATCACTCCCTCCTGATTACGTTTTGCCCGCGCCTCGCGGCCCGAGGAAATACCACAGGATCAGCCCGAGCAGCGGCAGCACCACCACCAGCACGATCCACAGCGCCTTCTTCTCGTTCGACGCCGGACTCTGCGCGATCTGGAGCACCGCCCAGACATCCGCCGCGAGTACCAGCAGGCCCCAGATACCGTTGTATCCGACATTCATCATCGCTGTTGCCTTCCTTTGTCCGGCGGCAAGTGTACGCGTTGCGGTGCCATGATATATAGCGTAATTGAAGTGTTGTGGTGCCGATGAGTTTTCTTGAACACAAGGTTCCGCCGCCGGTTGTCGCGCTGAGCATTGCAGGCCTGATGTGGTACCTGGCCTCGCTCGTGCCGCCGCTTGAGGTTCCATTCGTCGTTCGCGTGGCGGGCGCGCTGGCGCTGCTGGTCATTGGCCAGGGCATTGCCGTCTCGGGCATCGTGTCGTTCCGCCGGGCGAAGACCACGGTCAATCCGCTCAAGATCAACACGGCGTCGTCGCTGGTCAGCAGCGGCGTCTTCCGGCTCACGCGGAATCCCATGTACCTCGGCATGCTGATAACTCTTGTCGGGTGGGCGGTGTACCTTGCGAGTTGGCTGGCATTGCTGGGGTTGCCGCTGTTCGTGCTGTACATCAACCGGTTCCAGATTTCGCCCGAGGAACGCGTGATGGCGTCGCTTTTCGGCGCGGACTACGCCGCGTACAAGGAAAGGGTTCGCAGATGGATCTGACGAGCCGTCAAGGCTTCCGCAATGAGCGCCGCCGGCACTAAACTTACGGCCATGCTCGAACTCAGACCCACCTGCGAGCACTGCAACCGCGCCCTGCCGCCCGAGTCGGCGGAGACGTGGATCTGCTCGTTCGAATGCACTTTCTGCGGCGATTGCGTGGAGCGCGTGTTGCGCAATGTGTGCCCGAACTGCGGCGGCGGCTTGATGCCGCGGCCGGTGCGGCCGTCGAAGGACCTGAAAGGCGGCAACTACCTCGGCAAGTATCCCGCCAGCACCAAGGTGAAGCACCGGCCGGTGGATATTGCGGCGCACGCTAAGTTCGCGGCGCCGATCAAGGACATTCCGCCAGAGCGGCGATAGGAGAGAGAGCCATGACCCAGGTGCGACCGAAGGCGACGTCCAAGCTGCTGCAGGAGACCGGCCGGGCAGTCGTATGCGCGCGAAGTCGGCGTCGAGCACAACGTGGTGAACTCGAATCCGCACGAATTCGTGTTCGTCGAGGTAGAACTGAAGTGAACGGGCGATGATCCGCGGCAGTTGTCTTTGCAAACGGGTGCGCTTCGAGATCCACGGCAAGCTCGGCCGCTCGAGCCATTGCCACTGTTCGATGTGCCGCAAGGCGCACGGCGCGGCCTTCGGCAGCTATGCCGCGGTGCGCGTCGAGAACTTCAGGATGGTGGCGGGCGAGGAACTGATCCTGCGCTACAAGTCCTCGCCCGGCGTCGAGCGCACCTTCTGCTCGCGCTGCGGCTCGACGCTGCAGTTCATCAGCGAAAAGAACCCGGGCGTCATCGACATCACGCTCGGCGTGCTCGACGACGATCCGGGCATCCGCGTGCCGCACCACATCTTCGTCGGTTCGAAGGCGCCGTGGTATGAGATTGCGGATTCCCTGCCGCAGTTCCGGGAAAGTTCAAAGCCTTGAATATGCGCGGTGCCGGGCCATGAATCGGTCGGCCCACGTCGACAGCTTCGCGCGTGACAACCTGCCACCGAGGGATCAGTGGCCGGAGTTTCAATTCGACCTGCCCGAGCTGCAATACCCGGAGCGCATGAACTGCGCCGCGGTGCTGCTGGACGACATGGTGCGTGCGGGCCACGGCGAGCGCATCGCGCTGCGCGCGCCGGACGGCGAGTGCAGCTATGCGCAACTGCTGGCGCAGGCCAACCGCATCGCGCAGGTGCTGGTGCGCGACATGGGTCTGGTGCCCGGCAACCGGGTGCTGCTGCGCGGCGCGAACAATCCGATGATGGCCGCGTGCTGGTTCGCGGTGTTCAAGGCGGGCGGCATCTGCGTCGGCACCATGCCGCTCTTGCGCGCCAAGGAGCTGACCGAGATCGTCAACAAGGCCGCAATCACGCATGCGCTCTGCGACAAGCGATTGGAGGATGAATTGAAGTTGTCCTTGCCCTCCTGTTCTTCATTGAAGTTCATCAAGTGCTGGTATGACGATTCAACCGATTCACTCGATGTCCTCTGTAAGAATAAATCCATCGAATTCAAGAACGTCGATACCTCCGCCGAAGACGTCGCGCTGATCGCGTTCACCTCTGGCACCACCGGCAAGCCGAAGGGCACGATGCATTTCCACCGCGACGTGATCGCGATGTGCGACTGCTTCCCGCGCTCCTGCCTGAAGCCCACGAAGGACGACATCTTCATCGGCTCGCCGCCGCTCGCCTTCACCTTCGGCCTGGGCGGCCTGCTGTGCTTTCCGCTGCGCTTCGGCGCGAGCAGCGCGCTGGTGGAGAAGTTCACGCCCGACACGCTGCTCGAATCCATCGGCAAGTTCAAGGCGACGATTCTGTTCACCGCGCCGACCATGTACCGCGCGCTGGCCGGCATATGGGACAACTGCGGGAAGAATTACGACCTGTCGTCGTTGAAGAAATGCGTTTCCGCGGGCGAGGCGCTGCCCGATGCCACGCGGCAGCTATTCAAGCAGGCGAGCGGCATCGAGATCATTGACGGCATCGGCTCGACCGAAATGATCCACATCTTCATCTCGCACGCGCCGGAGCACGTGAAACGCGGCGCCACCGGCCACGCTCTGCCGGGCTACAGCGCCATGGTCATGGACGAAAACGGCGAGCGCTGCGCGCCCGGGCAGATCGGGCGTCTGGCGGTGAAGGGGCCGACCGGCTGCCGCTACCTCGCCGACGAGCGGCAGAAAACCTACGTGCCGGGCGGGAAAATGCGCGGCTGGAACCTGACCGGCGATTCCTACGTGATGGACATGGACGGGTATTTCATCTACCAGGCGCGCACCGACGACATGATCATCTCGGCCGGCTACAACATCGCCGGGCCCGAGGTGGAAGGCGCGCTGCTCTCGCATCCGGCGGTCGCCGAGTGCGGCGTAGTGGGCCAGCCCGACGAGGAGCGCGGCATGGTTGTCCGGGCTATTGTTGTCTTGAAGCAAGACTTTTCCGCGACTGACGAGATAAAAAAAGAACTTCAGGAACACGTAAAGCGCAATATCGCGCCCTACAAGTACCCGCGCGTGATCGAGTTCGTGGCCGCGTTGCCGCGCACCGAGACCGGCAAACTGCAACGCTTCAAGCTGCGAACGGAAAGAAGGTGAAGACCATGAAGATTCTGCAACCGCCGGGCTGGGCGAAGCCCAAGGGGTTTTCCAACGGGATTGCCGCGACCGGGAAGCTGGTCTTCATTGCCGGTCAGGTTGGTTTTAATTCTCAGGGTCTTTTTGAGGAAAAAACCTTTCAAGGGCAATTCAGGCAAACCCTGAAAAACATCCTTGCGGTCCTCGCCGAAGCGGGCGGCCGGCCGGAGCACATCGTGCGCATGACCTGGTACATCGTCGACAAGCGCGAATACCTCGGCGCGATCAAGGAGGTCGGGATCGCGTATCGCGAGCTGATCGGCCGGCACTACCCGGCGATGGCGGTGGTGCAGGTGGCGGCGTTGATGGAGGACGAGGCCAGGGTGGAGATCGAAACCACGGCGGTAATACCGGAGCCGGCATGAAAGTATCCATCGTCGGCGGCGGTCCCGGCGGCCTGTACTTCGCGCTGCTGGCGCAAAAGGCGTGGCCGCGCTGGGACATCACGCTCTACGAGCGCAACCGGCCGGACGACACCTTCGGCTTCGGCGTCGTGTTCTCCGACCAGACGCTGGACGTCTTCAAGGCCTACGACGGGCCTTCCTACCAGATGATCCGGCGCCGCTTCGCCTACTGGGGCGACGTGGACGTGGTCTTCAAGGGCCGCACCATGCGCTCGGGCGGCAACGGTTTCTGCGGCTGCTCGCGGGTGGCGCTGCTGCACATCCTGCACGACCGCTGCCGCGAACTGGGTGTGAAGTTGAATTTTCAACGGGAAATAAAAAGCCTTGAAGAAGTGCAGGAATCGGATCTGATCGTTGTCGCCGACGGCATTAATTCCGCGATACGAGAACAGAACAAGGCGCACTTCCAGCCCAGCGTCGACCTGCGGCCGAACAAATTCACCTGGCTCGGTTCCACCCGGCCGCTCGATGCCTTCAAGTATTTCTTCCGCGAAACGCCCGAGGGCATCATCCTCGCGCACTGCTACCAGTACGAGGAGGGCAGGAGCACCTGGATCATCGAGACTGACGAAACCACGTGGCAAAACTTCGGTTTCGATGCGAAGGATGAGCCGGCGATGCTGGCGACGCTCGAGGGGGTGTTCGCCGGGGAGCTGGAGGGCCACAAGCTGATCCCGAACCGCTCCGTCTGGCGCAACTTCCCGACCATCACCAACAAGACCTGGGTAAAAGGCAACGCAGTCCTGGTAGGGGATGCGAAGGCGACCGCGCATTTTTCCATCGGTTCAGGCACGAAATTGGCGATGGAGGACGCGATTGCGCTTTTCGAATCTATTAAAAAAGAACCTTCTGTAGAAAAAGCACTAAACACCTACAACACCGCTCGGCGCGAGGAAGTCGAAAAGACCCAGCACGCGGCCAACGTGTCGCTGGTCTGGTTCGAGCACATGCGGCGCTACTGGGACATGGACCCGCTGCAGTTCGCCTTCGGGGTCATGTCGCGCTCCAAGCAGATCACCTGGGAGAATCTGGAGCTGCGCGATCAGGAGTTCGTGCGGGAAGTCAGGTATTTTTTTGCTAAAAAAATCAAAGATCAAGGATTCGAAATTGACCTCGCGAATCCACCTGTGCCGATGTTTACCCCGTTCCGGCTGCGCGGCATGACCATCGAGAACCGCGTCGCGGTCTCGCCGATGGACCAGTACTGCGCGGTGAACGGCGTGCCCGGCGACTGGCACCTGGTGCACCTGGGTTCGCGCGCGATCGGCGGCGCCGGGCTGGTGTTCGTCGAAATGACCTGTGTTTCCCCCGAGGGGCGCATCACGCCGGGCTGCACCGGCCTGTGGAACGAGGCGCAGCGCGACGCGTTCCGGCGCATCACCGATTTTTGCCACGCGAACTCGAAGGCGAAGCTCTGCCTGCAGATCGGCCATTCTGGCCGCAAGGGCTCGACGCAGCTCGGCTGGGAGCAGATGGATCATCCGTTGCCCGCCGGCAACTGGCCGCTTGTCTCCGCTTCGCCTGTTCCTTACCAGGAAGGTGTTTCACAGGTTCCGCACGAGCTTTCTAGTTCAGGAATGGAAGAAATCATCCTTCAATTCAAAAAAACCACACAACTGGCGCAAGAAGCGGGATTTGACATGCTCGAAATCCACATGGCGCACGGCTACCTGCTCGCCAGCTTCATTTCTCCGCTCACCAACATACGCGCAGACGAGTATGGTGGCTCGATCGAGAACAGGATGCGTTTCCCGCTTGCCGTCTGGCAGGCTTGCAGAAATGCGTGGCCTGAGGAGAAACCCATGTCGGCGCGCATCTCGGCCGCAGACTGGGCGCCGGGCGGGCTCTCCGGCGAGGACCTGCTGGCGATGACCCGGATGCTGAAGCAAGCCGGCTGCGACCTGATCGACTGCTCCACCGGCCAGACGGTGCCGCAGCAGCGGCCGCTCTACGGCCGCATGTATCAGGGGCCGTTTGCCGACTGGGTGCGCAATGAGGTCGGCATCGCGACCATGACCGTGGGCGCGGTCACCAGCGCGGACCAGGTGAACACGCTGCTTGCCTCGGGCAAGGCGGACCTGGTGGCGCTCGGCCGGCCGCACCTCGCCAATCCGTATTTCACGCTGCAGGCCTCGGCTTGGTACCGGCACGCCGGCCAGTTCTGGCCGCCGCAGTACCTGCCGGCCAGGGATCAGGCGCTACGCAACTCGCCTCGGGAGCGCGGCGAACTCACCGAGCTGCGCCTGCGCGCGCGCCCCGCGAGCCACGAAGTGAAGGACGCGCCTTAGCGCGTCCACTTATCCGTCCACCGGAACCAGGGCGTAGCCTTTGTCGCGCATGCAGCGATTGACCGTCTCCTGCTCGCGCATCTGGCGGTCGGCGGGCGTGGGCCCGACGGGCGCGTTGCCGAACTGCCCGCCGCTGGTGACTGGCGGCAGCATTGGGCCGTACATGCGCTCGGTGGAGCTGTGCGCTGCGACACGGCAATTGGCGAGGTCGTTGCCGGCGGAGGCATGGTCCCCACCCGGCCTGGTCCACCGCATCTCGCCGCAGGCAGTCAGGAGGAGCGCCAGGGCAAATGTAAAAAGGCGTAAGGCGCGACCTGAGGCTGTGGCTTGCATGGCGTAAGCGGGATTTTAGCCTCGCCGCTTGGGTTAGGATGCCCTCCTCATGCACGCGTACATCGGTAAATATGCGGTCAAGAAGCTGCTCGGCAAGGGCGCGACCGGGTCCGTTTACCTCGCCGCCGACGCCTTCGCGGATCGCGAGGTCGCGATCAAGGTGCTCGACGCGATGCCGAGCGACCCGGAGGAAGCCCGGCGCCAGCTCAAGTTCTTCCAGAACGAGGCCTCGCTTGCCGGCAAGCTGCGCCACCCGCACATCGTCAGCATCTTCGATGCTGGGGTGGATAAGAAGGACGGTAAGGATCTGCTTTACCTGGTGATGGAGCTGGTCGAAGGCACCTCGCTGCAGCCGCACTGCATCCCTTCCGGCCTGCTGCCGGTATCGCGCATCGCGCAGATCACCTACAAGTGCTGCAAGGCGCTCGAGTACGCCAATACGGTCGGTGTCGTGCACCGCGACATCAAGCCCGCGAACATCATGCTGCAGCCCGATTTCGACATCAAGGTGGCGGACTTCGGCGCCGCGCAGCTCGCGCGCTCGGACACCACGCAGGTCGCGGGCGTGGGGTCGCCCGCCTACATGTCGCCCGAGCAGATCCGCGGCGGCGAGGAGATCGATTTTCGCTCCGACATGTTCTCGCTGGGCGGCGTCATGTACCACATGCTGACCGGCCAGCGGCCCTTCGGCGGCTCAACCGCCTACGAATTGATGGACCAAATTCTCTCCAAGGACCCGCCGCCGCCCTCGGCGGTGAACCCGGCCATTCCGGCCGCGCTGGACGGTATCGTGCTGCGCGCGCTCGGCAAGTCCCGCGACGAGCGCTTCCATAGCTGGAACGACTTTGCCGCCGCGCTCGAGCCACTGCTGTCGGAGGAAGACGCCACGCTGTCGCGCCTCTCGGATGCCGAGGAGTTCAGCGCGATGCGGCGGCTCGCGTTCTTCCAGCGCTTCTCCGACACCGAACTCTGGGAGGTCGTGCGCGCATGCCGCTGTCGCAAATTCTCCGCCGGCGCCGAGCTGATCCGAGAGGGCGTGGAGGACGATCAAATCTACGTGCTCGCGGCGGGGATCCTGAAGGTGACGCTGCGCGGCAAGCTGCTCAATGCGGTCACCCCGGGCGAATGCGTGGGCGAGATGGTCTACGCGCGGCGCAGGTCCGCGCCGCGCAGCGCTACCGTCACCGCGATGGAGACAAGCTGGGTGCTCGGCCTGCGCATCCAGGACATCGACGGGTTCTCCGACTCCTGCCGCGCGCGCTTCAGCGAGGCGTTCCTGTCGGTGATGGCCGACCGGCTGGCGATGCTCGGCGGGCGCCTCGTGTCGCTGATGCAGGAGAAGAATGTCGGCATGGTCTAGAAAAAGGGGGTCAGAGCAACATTTCCGCAAGCGTTCTGTTCCACTGGGAACCTTTCTTGGAAATGTTGCTCTGACCCCTTTTTTCATGCTCTGCGCGCTCGGCCTCCTGGCTTTCCCGGCGCTGGCTTACGAGTTGAACGGCATCGCCCTCGGCGGCAAGGAGATCGACGCCAGGAAGGCGATGCCGAGCGCCAACTGCAAGGCGCTGGAGTGGAAATCCGATGCCGCCGACCGGCGCTGCGATGACGCCCGGGTCGCGGTCGGCGGCGTCGAGACGCGGATCACGGTGTTCCTGAAGGCGGGCGTGATCCAGGCCTACGACCTGCGCTTCGACGTCAAGAATCTCGAGCGCATGAAGGCGCAGCTGCGCGCGCGCTGGGGTGCGCCGATGGCCGAAGCGACCGACACCATCGCGCGCAAGGACGCGAAGGACCGGCAGATATTCAAGATGCGCTGGGAAAAGGGCGCCGACCGCGCGGTGCTCGTCGCGCAGCTGGAAAAGAAGAGGGCCAGCCTGGAAGTCTCGCGCGGCAACTTTCCGGTGGAGATCTACCGGGTCAGGTAGCGGCGCCGCCCGGCGCACCGGGACGCCGCAGCCAGTTCCTCGTAGACCTCGCGGCGGTGGCCCAGCGCAGCGATACGGATCGACTTTGCCTCATGCTCGATGCGATAGATCACCCGGTACCGGCGCACACGGTATTTCCGGTAGCCATGAATGACTCCTCCTTCTCTTTCAACTGGGATAAATCCACGGCCGCCGCAGCCGGTCGGCGGCCTGGAAGGCGGCGATCTTCGGCTCCATCGCGAGCGTCAGGCCGATTTCATCGAGGCCTTCGAGCAGCATCTTCTTGTTGCGCGGCGCGACGTCGAAATGCACGGTACCGTTGATCGTCTGCTGCGCGAGATCCACCGTAAATGGCGCCGCATCGGGCTGCGAGGCCTTCCTCATCAGCGCCTCCACCTCCGGCGCGGGCAGCACGATCGCGAGCAGGCTGTTCTGGAAGCAGTTGTTGAAGAAGATCTGGCCGAAGGAGGGCGCGATCACGCAGCGCACGCCGAGGCTCTCGAGCGCCCAGACCGCGACTTCGCGCGAGCTGCCGGTGCCGAAGAATTCGCCGCAGACCATGATCTGCGCCTTGCGGTAGCGCGGCTGGTTGAGGACGAAATCAGGGTTCTCGGCGCCGCCGGGCAGGAAGCGCGCCATCTCGAAGGCGTATTTGCCGAGCTCTTCCTTCGGCGTGCCGGTGCAGCGCTCGATGCGGATGATCAGGTCGGTGTCGACGTTCTTCTGCGGGAACGGCGCTGCGATCGCCGTCAGGGTTTGGAATTTGTTCACGTTAAAAAGATCGAACATCAACAATCTCTCCAGCAATGGCGGCGGCGGCGGCCATCGCGGGGCTGGCGAGGTGGGTGCGCGCCTGCGGGCCCTGGCGGCCGACGAAATTGCGGTTGGAGGTGGAGACGCAGCGCGCCTGCGGCTCGACCAGGTCGCCGTTCACGCCCACGCACAGCGAGCAGCCCGCCTCGCGCCACTCGAAGCCGGCCTCCAGAAAGATCTGGTGCAGCCCTTCGGCCTCGGCGTCCTGCTTGATGCGCCAGGAGCCGGGCACGACCCACGCATTTACGTGCTTCGCCGCCTTGCGCCCGCGCACCACCTCGGCGGCGGCGCGCAGGTCCGGCAGCCGCGAGTTGGTGCACGAGCCGATGAATACGCGGTCCACTTTCGTGCCCGCGATCGGCTTGCCGGCGGTGAGGCCCATGTAGGCGAGCGCTTCGGGCTTGTTGCCCGGGATGGTGCCGTCGACGCCGATCACGTCTTCCGGGCTGGTGCCCCAGGTGATCTGCGGCGCGAGGCTGGAGCAGTCGATCGCGTATTCGAGGTCGAACCTCGCCTCCGCATCGCTCGGCAGCGTCTTCCAACTCGCCAACGCCTGGTCCCAGAGCGCGCCCGTGGGCGCGTGGCGTCGGCCCTTGAGGTAGGCGTAGGTCTTTTCGTCGGGCGCCACCATGCCGGTCTTCGCGCCCAGCTCGATGGACAGGTTGCACACCGTGAGGCGGCCCTCCATCTCCAGCCCTCGGATCGCCTCGCCCGCGTACTCCACCGCGTAGCCGACGCCGCCCGCGGTGCCGATCTTCCCGATCAGCGCGAGGATCATGTCCTTGGCGGTGACGGCGCGCGCCGGTTTGCCATCGAAGTGCGCGCACATGGTCTTCGGCCTTTGCTGCACGATGGTCTGCGTCGCGAGCACATGCGTGAGTTCGCTGGTGCCGATGCCCCAGGCAAGCGCGCCCAGCGCGCCGTGGGTGCAGGTGTGGCTGTCGCCGCACAAGAGCGTCACGCCTGGCAGCGTGAAGCCCAGTTCGGGCCCGACCACGTGCACGATGCCCTGGCCGTCCTGGCCGATGTCGTAGATCTTGACGCCAGCCAGCCGGCTCTCGAGGCGGAAGGTGTCGATCATCTTGTCGGCCCAGGGCGCGTTGCCGCCCTTCGCGCCCGGCGCGGTGGAGACCACGTGGTCCATGGAGCCGATGGTGAGGCCGGGATTGCGCATGCGGATGCCGCGCGCCTTGAGTTCGAGCTGGCCGCGATGGCCGGAGAGCTCGTGCATCAGGTGGCGGTCGACGTGCAGCAGCTGCACGCCGTCGCCCAGGTCCTCGACCACGTGCTGGTCCCAGATCTTGTCGAACATGGTTTGCGGCATCATCTTGTCTCCACGTGGCGCTTCTCAAATTCCCAGACATCCGGGAAGCCGACGAGTTCATGCAACTGCTTCATGTCGTAGGCCGGTACCGGGGAGCCTTCGGTGCTCCCGTTCTTCAAGAGATATTCATAGGAAGAACGAAGGGCCGCGCAAACGGGCCCCATGCCGGCGCTGGGGTAGATCGCGATTGAGAAGCCGTACTCTTTCAGTTTCGCTGCGGGGACGACCGGCGACTTGCCGGTCGGCACCATGTTGGCGAGCAGCTTCGCGCTGCCGGCGAGCTCGGCGCCGATGCGCCTGAACTCTTCTTCCGACTCCGGCGCCTCGACGAACAGGATGTCCGCGCCGGCCGCGGCGAAGGCCTTCGCGCGGCGGATGGCCTCGTCCAAGCCGAGGCCGGTGCGCGCGTCGGTGCGCGCGATGACGAGGAAGTCTTCGCTGCGGCGCGACTCCACCGCGACCTCAATGCGCTTCGCCGCGTCGGCGAGCGGCACCACGCGCCGGTTCGGCGTGTGGCCGCATTTCTTCGGCATCTCCTGGTCTTCGATCTGGATCGCCTGCACGCCGGCCGCCTCGTAGCCGCGCACCGTCTCGCGCACGTTGATCAGGCCGCCGAAGCCGGTGTCGGCGTCCGCGATCAGCGGCGTCTTCGTCCCTTGAGCGATGGTGCGCGCGCGCTCGACCATGTCGCGGTAGGTGACCAGGCCCGCATCGGCGAGCCCCAGGTGCGAGGCCGAGACGCCGTAGCCCGTCATGTAGAGCGCCTTGAATCCCATGTGGTCGGCGATCTTCGCCGAGAACATCTCGAACACGCCCGGCGCGACGACGAATTCGCCCGCATCGAGCAGGGCGCGGAGTTTGTGCGTGACGGCCATCGAGGCCCCTTGTTTGTTGTTCGTGATCGAACCAATTCTATCGCGCGCCGGCACACGGCCTATACTTGAGGCTTGCAGTGCGTCCCGCACCCGCAACGCAAACCCGCAGCCATGAGCGATACCGGCATCTACCGGCAGCAGAACTTCGGCCACCGCATCGGCTTCGAAACGGAGATTGATCTCGAGGCGCTGGCCGAATGCGGCCGCCTCGCCGAGGACGTGGTCGGCCATCCGCTGCCGGGCTCGGTCATGAAGGGCGGCAGCCTGCGCCGCCTGCGCGAAAAACTGTCTGCCGCGGCCCGGGCGTGAAAATGAAGAACCTCCTGCCGCTTGCGGGACTCCGGGTGCTTCGGTCGCCTCGATTTATCGGAGAACCCGCGGTACGCGACCAACCTGGATCGCGTGCGTGAGCATTCCGTCCTGCGTCCGATCGTGGCCGGATTTCTTGGCAGGCATACGCTCGCCGAGCTGACCGGGCTGTTCGACCGGATCGGAATTCCGTTCGCCCCCGTCGCCAAGCCCGGCGATCTCTTCGACGATCTTCGCGTCCGCGGAGTCGTGAACTGGCCGCGCAAGGCGGCCCGACATTGACACGCAAACACCGTTGCGTCATCCTGTGAAAGACCATGGCGGCTGCCCGCACGCTGTTCGATAAATTGTGGGACAGCCATGTCGTGGCGATGCTCGGCCCGCGGCGCGCGTTGGTGCACATCGACCGCCACATGCTGTACGAGATGACCAGCCCGGTGGCGTTTTCCGGATTGAAGATGGCCGGACGGCCGCTACGCAATCCCGAGCTCAGTTTTTCGACGTCGGATCACATCGTCTCCACCGAACCCGGCCGCGGCGACGAAACCGTGCCCGGCGGCCGCGAGATGATCGAGGCGCTGCGTATGAACGCGGCAACCCATGGCATCACCCACTTCGATGTCCGCGACCCGCGGCAAGGCATCGTGCACGTCATCGCGCCCGAACTCGGCATCGCGCTGCCCGGCGCGACGCTGGTGTGCGGCGACAGCCATACCTGCACCGTCGGCGCGCTCGGCGCCTGGGGCTGGGGGATCGGCACTTCGGAGGTCGAGCACGTTCTGGCGACGCAGACTTTGGCCGTCGAGCGGCCGCAAAACATGCGAGTGCGCTTCGAGGGCCGGCTGCAACCCGGGGTATCGGCAAAAGACCTGGTCTTATTCCTGATCGGCCGGATCGGCACCGCCGGCGCCACCGGCTACGCGATGGAATACGCCGGCGCGGCGATCCGCAGCCTGAGCATGGAGGGCCGGTTTACCCTCTGCAACATGGGCGTCGAGGCGGGGGCAAGGGCGGCGCTGGTGGCCCCGGACGAGACGACTTTCGCCTACGTCGCGGGCCGGCCTTATGCGCCGCGCGGCGCCGACCTGGATTCGGCGATCGCGGATTGGCGTCAATTGCCGAGCGACGAAACGGCCATCTTCGACAAGGAACTCTCGTTCGACGCCGCGACGATCGCGCCGCAGGTCACCTGGGGGACCTGCCCGGAGCAGGTCGCCGCCATCGACGGCCGCGTGCCGGATCCCGAGCGCGGACGCGATGCCAACGACAGGCGCGCCATTGCCCAGGCGCTTCAGTACATGGGCCTCGCGCCTGGCACGGCGCTGGAAGGCATCAAGATCGACCGGGTATTCATCGGCTCCTGCACCAACAGCCGGCTCGACGATCTGCGGCAGGCCGCGGCCATTCTGAAGGGCCGCAAGGCGGCGGCGGGCGTCAAGGCGATCGTGGTGCCGGGCTCCGGCACGGTGAAGCGCGAAGCCGAGGCGCTCGGCTTGCACCGGATTTTCATCGATGCCGGTTTCGAGTGGCGCGAGCCCGGCTGCTCCATGTGCGCCGGGGTGAACGCCGACAAAGTCGGCCCGCTGGAGCGTTGTATCGCCACCTCGAACCGCAATTTCGAGGGCCGGCAGGGACCGCTGGCGCGCACCCATCTGGCGAGCCCGGCGATGGCCGCCGCCGCAGCGCTGGCCGGCGCCATCGCGGATGCGCGCAAGGTGCTGCAATGATGGAGCAAGTGACCGTGGTGCGCGGGGTCGCCGCGCCCCTGCCGCGCATCAATGTCGACACCGACGCCATCATGCCCAAGCGCTGGTGCATCTCGCTCAGCAAGGAAGGCTTCGGCCAAGGGTTCTTCGGCGACTGGCGCTACGATCTGCAAGACCGCGAGAACCCCGCTTTCGTCCTCAATCAACCGCCTTACCGGCAGGCGAAAATTCTGGTTGCCGGCGCCAACTACGGCTGCGGCTCGTCGCGCGAAATGGCGGTGTGGGGCCATCTGCAATTCGGCATCAAGGCGGTCGTGGCGCCCAGTTTCGCTTCGATCTTCTACAACAACTGCTTCAAGAACGGCCTGCTGCCGGCCACGCTGCCCGAAGCGGTCGTGCAACGGATCCTGGCCCGGCTTGCCGAACGCAAGGGGGCCGAGATGAGCGTGGATCTGGTCGCGCGCACGGTCACCGCCCCGGATGGCGGCGTTCATTCGTTCGACATCGACGAGGCCGGCCGTAGCGCCCTGCTGGAGGGGCTGGATGAGATCGGCCAGACCTTGCGTCACGCGGACGCCATTGCCGCCTTCCAGGCGGCGGACCGGACGCGCCGGCCATGGATATGGCGATAGCGCCGGTTCCCGTGCCGGAATTCAACACAGTAGGAATAACCTGGAGGAGGATCGCATCATGAAGTTCAACGTGAAGCAACTGCTGTGCGGGCTGGCCCTTGCCCTGTCGATCGGCGCGGCTCCCTCGCCGTCCCACGCCGAGGATATTTCGGTCACGCATTGGGGCGTGTTGATGTACGGCACTCCCTACGCGGTGGCGATGAAAAAGGGCTTCTTCAAAGAGGCCGGCGTGGACATCACCGGCATCCTGACTTCGGTGGGCGGCGGCACCACGATGCGCAATGTGCTGGCCAGCGGGCTGCCGTATGGCGAGGTGGCGCTGTCGGCGGCGATCGCCGCCATTAACGAGGGCTACGACATCAAGATCGTCAATACCGGCGTGCGTACGGTCGCGGACGTGCTATGGGTCACCATGCCGAACTCCGACATCAGGACCATCAAGGATCTGATCGGGAAGAAGATGTCCATCACCAGCCCGAAATCCGTCACCGACATGCTGTCGATCATGATTCTGGAGGCCTCCGGCATCAAGCTCGACCAGATCGAGCGGCCGGCGCTCGGCGGCATAGGCGCGGGACTGACCGCGCTTGAAAAGGGCGCGGTGCAGGCGGCGGTGATGGTCGACCCGATCTGGTCGGCGCGCGCCGACCGGTACCGTCCGGTGTTTTTCGCCAAGGATGTGCTGCCGCCGATGGTCCAGGCGGTCGGCGTCACCACGGCCGAGTTCGCCAAATCGAATCCCGGCAAATTGCGCGCCATCATCGCCGGCCGGCGCAAGGGGGTCGATTGGGTCTACGCCAATCCAAAAGAGGCGGCGGAGATCCTGTCGCAAACCTATGAAAAGCTGCCCTTGCCGGTGGCCGAGCGCGCCGTCAACAACATGGTGGCGGTGCAATATTGGAGCCGGGGAAATTTCGAGCTGGAGGGCATGGACAGGATGGTGCGCGGGTTGAAGTTGATCGGCGAAGTCAAGGGCGACATCGACTGGAACAAGATCATCGACCGCTCGTTCCTGCCGGCCGATTTGCAGAAATAGCCATATAAGCGGCGACTGACCGTGGACGAAGTCCATGCCGAGCTGTCGGGCGTCACCCGCGTCTATCCCGCCCACGCCGGGCAGCCGGAGGTGCATGCGCTGGGCCCGGTCGATTTGCAGTTGCGCCGCGGCGAATTTTTTTCCGTGGTGGGACCGAGCGGCTGCGGCAAGTCCACCTTGCTCGAGCTGCTGGCGGGGCTCGCGCTTCCCACGAGCGGGCGGATCGGCTTCGAAGGACGCGAGGTGCGCGGCGAGGTCCCGGACGGCGTAGGCGTGGTGTTCCAGGAAGACGCCAGTTTCCCCTGGCTGACGGTCTGGGACAACGTCGCCTTCGGCTTGCGCGTCGCCGAGGCGCGAACGGCGGAGATGCAGCAGCGCGTCGCCGACGCCATCGCCTTCATGGGCCTCAAGGATTTTTCGAAAGCCTATCCGGCACAACTCTCGGGAGGCATGCGCCAGCGCGTATGCATCGCCCGTACCCTCGTGCAACGGCCGCGCCTCATTCTGCTGGACGAACCCTTCGGCTCGCTGGACGCACAGACCCGGTTGCTGATGGGCGACGAGCTGCTGCGGCTGTGGCGCGAAACCGGCGCCACCGTACTGCTGATCACCCATGCGCTGGATGAGGCGGCGATGCTCTCCGACCGCGTCGGCGCGCTGTCGGCGCGGCCCGGCCGGTTTATCGACATGATCGACACGAACTGGCCGCGGGAGCGCGACAGCCGCATCGCCGCGGATGCCGCATTCGGCGCGATCACCGCGCGGTTGTGGACTTCGCTGCGCGGCGAATCGCTGAAGGCGCTGGGACGTTCGATGGCGGCGCTGGCGTGAGCAGGCTGGGCTGGCTGCGCTTCGGCGTCCTCGCCGGGTCGATCGGCGCGCTGGAAATCCTGTGCCGCTCCG
This sequence comes from Burkholderiales bacterium, assembly GCA_038904015.1. Taxonomy (GTDB): domain Bacteria; phylum Pseudomonadota; class Gammaproteobacteria; order Burkholderiales; family SG8-39; genus RBG-16-66-20. Next base: position 18,387 of record JBCKKZ010000005.1, read on the forward strand.
GCGCGATCAAGCGTCTGGTGATGATCCCGCCCAGCGAAATGGCGTTGGAGCTATGGAAGATCCTGCTGAGCGGCAAGGCGAACCACGATATGGTCCAGACCTTCACCTGCGTCGCGGCGGCGCTCGCGCTCGCGGTGCTGGCGGGTTTTTTCATCGGGCTGGCTCTGCATGCCCTGCCGCGGCTGCGCGCCGCGGTCAACCCGCTGCTGGGAAGCTGGTACGCGGTGCCGTTTTTCGTCTTCTATCCGTTGTTGGTCGCCGTGTTCGGCCTGACGATGCTGCCGGTCATCGTGATCGCCTTCCTGTTTGCCGTCGTGACGATGGTGATCAACACGCTGAACGGGCTTGACCGCGTCCCGCGCGTGCTGGACAAAGTGGCGCGCGCGCATCGCATGGGCCCCTTCGCCACCCTGCTGCGGCTCAAATTGCCCGCCGCCGCGCCCAATCTGTTCACCGGGGTGAAGCTGGCGGTGGCCTATTCCTTCATCGGCGTGATCGCCAGCGAGTTCATCCTGGCGTCCTCCGGCCTCGGCTACGCCATCGCCTATGCCTATAACAATTTCGACAACCGCACGATGTACGCGTTGATGCTGTTCGTGCTCGGCTTCGTCACCACGATCAACATGCTCCTGTATATGTGGGAAGGCCGGATGATGCGCCGCCGGCAGGGCCGCTGATGCGCCGATTCTTCGATCTCGTGCTGGTCCTGGCGGGGCTCGCGGCGATCTGGCAGGCGGCGCACCTGTTCGCCGGCGACGTCGCCTTGACTTCGCCCGGCCGGACCGCCGCCTATGCCATCGAGCTGGTACAGACTGCACGCTTCGGGGCCCATGCAGGCGAGACTGCGCGGGCGTTTGTTTTTGCGCTGGCGATCTCGGCGCTGGGCGGTTTGGTCACCGGCATCTGGCTGGGCGCGCACCGCCTGTCGGGCGAGGTCGCCGAGCCGATCCTGGTGGCGCTCTATTCCCTGCCCAAGGTGACGCTCTATCCGGTCATCCTGCTCGTCTTCGGCCTGGGGCTGCCGGCCAAGGTGGTGTTCGGCGCGATTCACGGCATCGTCCCTGTCGTCATTTTCACGATGAACGCGGTGCGCAACATCAAGCCGGTCTACATCAAGGCGGCGCGCAGCATGAAGCTCGCGCCGCACGAGGCGGCGTTCAGGGTGCTGATCCCGGCGGCGCTGCCGGAGGTCGTCTCCGGCCTGCGCATCGGGTTCTCGCTCACCCTGCTCGGCGTGCTGATCGGCGAGATGTTCGCCTCCAAGCGCGGCCTCGGTTTCATGATCATCAACTCAATCGGACTGAACGACGTCGAGACGATGATGGCGGTGACCCTGATCCTGTTCGTCTTTGCCGCCCTGGCCAACGCCGCGCTGCTGGCGCTCGACCGCAGGCTGCATGAACGCGCGTGAGCTCCCCGGGAAGCGCGAGCACCCTGAATCGAGCGTCCGGGGCGCTATGCCGCAAGGCCCCGCATCGAAAAGCCGGCGGCCTTGAGTTCGGTGATGACCTGCCTGTCCTGGTCGGGCGTGAGCTCGGTCAGCGGCGGGCGCACGGTGCGCCATTGCGGGTCATTGCCGAAGTGCGCGGTGATCGCTTTCAGCGCCGGGATCATCGGCACCTTCTGCACGATCTTGCGCGTGGCGGTGATGCCCTCCTGCAGCTTGTCGGCCTCGGTTGAGCGCCACTTCTTGAAGACTTCCGCGATCGGGCCAGGATTGATATTGCCGGTGGCGGTCGACGTGCAGCAGCTGCACGCCGTCGCCCAGGTCCTCGACCACGTGCTGGTCCCAGATCTTGTCGAACATGGTGCGTGCGGTCATGGGCCTATCTCGGATACGAGCCGTTGTTCACGTCCAGCGTAGCCCCGTTCACGTACTCGGGGCAAGAGGTTCCGAGCCACAGGATCGCGGATGCGACCTCTTCGGGCCGGCAGACGCGGCCGGAGTAGGCCGATTTCATCACCCCGTCCTTGCGCGCCTGCGGCAACTGGTCGTACATCGCGGTCTGCGTCGGTCCCGGCGCCACCGCGTTGACCAGCACCCCGTATGGCCCCAATTCCTTTGCCCACGCCTTGGTGAGGTTGAGGATCCCGGCCTTGGTGATGCCGTACCACAGGTCCGGGTGCCCCGTGAACGCCGCCACCGAGCCGACGTTGACGATCCGCCCCGCCTTTCGTTTCTTCATTTGAATTGAAACAGATTCAATAAGGGCGGCGGGCGCTTCGATGTTCACTGTCAGTACTTCGCGCTTGTGCGCTTCCGGAATCGCATCGTAGGGATCGCAGAAAAGCACGCCCGCGTTGTTGACCAGGGTGTGGATTTCTCTTTCTTCTATCAGGCCTTTTATCCCGTCAAGCTTTCGAAGATCGAACTCGATGCGCTCGGCACCTTTCAGGTCGAATGTCGAAAAATCCTTGTCCAGCGCAAGGACCTTCCATCCTGCCTCAAGGAAAGCACGCGCGGTGGCGAGGCCGATGCCTCGGCCGGCGCCGGTGATGAGGGCGGTGTTCATTCAAGCTTTCTCATGACCAGGATGTTGACTCTCTCTTTTGGGCTATTTAACTGAGAATCCAGTAATCGCTAAGCACGCAAACAAGGAGGCCAAGAACAACAATACGACAATGCCGGATGGAATTGGGTTCGCTTGCCAACTTGAGGGGTTTGCGGCGTTCTCCTTTTTGCTGCCTATAGGTTTTTCATCTTGAAGTTCGCCAAAGGATTTTGCAAACGCGAGAGCGGTCGCAATGATCGCGGAGACGGTAAAGCATATTCGTAGCTGTTGCGTCATGAGATTCGTCGGGCTAGGTAATGGCCCAAGCGCCTGATATAGGGTAAAGATGCCGCCAATGATCGTGGTGATCGAGAAAAGGGCTGCCCACATCCCAACGATTCGCCACAATACCCTGTTGTCCTTACCTTCTCTGGCGCGCACAGAGGCCAAGACTTCGCGTACCACTGCTACTAAGAATCCAATGAACATTGCAATAGTTGTCGACACGGAAACCGCAATGTTCGGGTCCGATGGATCTGCCGAAAATACTCGGGCAACAAGGAACAAGAAGAATAGTCCAGCGACGAAACGGGAAAGCCGTTCGTACCTGCTCAGCCAGCTCAGTTTTAAATAGGCGAGCACGACAAGACTGTAGAAGACGGCATCGAAAAGAACGGCGATGGAGCCGCAGACCAGAGTTCCTTGTATCGTGCCTGTCGTCGCTGCAAAAAAGGGCCCAATATAGTAGGGTGGGGTTAGCGGATTCAATGCGTGAACACTAAGTCCTCCGAAAAAAGCTGCAGAGGCAGATGCCTTCGAAACCTCTCGCGAAGGAGTGGTCGGTTGCCGTGCTCCCGATCGAGAGATCCATTCGACGCAGACTGAAATAATCCTTCGCGAGGCCATGTAGACGAGGAATCCAGCAGAAAATTGCTGAAGGATCCAGACGATTGTGCTGTTAGCAAGTTGGGGGTAGTTGAGCCAGAACACAGCGAATGCCCACAACACATTTCCAACAGCGATGCCTGCCACGCTCAAGAATGCGATTCGCCGGCTTTGGGATGTCGCCAGGGTGGCTAATACGAATGCGAGCGTAGGGCCTGGATTGATTGTTTCAAAGAGTGTGGCGATAGAAAATAGGAGAACTGCGTGGCTGTCCATTTGGATCTACCCTCTTAAGCTTGGGCCGCGATCTGGATCAAGTGGCATTTGCGATCGCACATAGCGCTCTGAAATCTGGGTTCTCAGTTGTGCGGTCACGAGCTTCCCGGCTGTGTCTTCTCTTCCATACATCGTGAGCGAGACCTAGGTATGAGAAGCCCCAAAGATTTCTATGCCGAGGCGAGCTTGACCGCAGTCGTCGGGCAAGACGCAAATTGACGCGTGCAACCTCCTTGACAAGAGCGTCGGGCTCATTCGGTCTGCTTGAATCGGTCCAGATAGCGCCGTGTACGAACCAGCGAGTGAGGCTATCTAGGCATTCAGGCAAGCCGACATAGAAGTTTCCTATCCCGATGTAGGGCTCCAATGTAAGAACTTTGTGTGTCAGATTGCCGGGGAGAAATAGTGTCTCGCCGGACTTGATCAAGAACCAGCGTGACGATCTCAGGTCGAGAAAGGTGGAAAGGGAGAAGGCCGCGCTTCCGTATACATCTTGCCTCTCGACATCCTGCAGTCCAGCAGACATGCCTTCATTTGTGTCCCACGCCAGCCAAAGTTTCTGGCCTAGGAAACAGTGGTTTGTTCCGTCTGTATCGTCGGAGTGTGAGTCGGTAACGTTTCCCGCCGAGGAGATGACCATGGTCAGCATTTCCTGAGTAGCAAGGTCATCAGAGCCTTTCAGTAGGGTGTTGAAAAAGCATAGTTCTGAGGAATCGAATAGTTTGAAAAGCTTTGTATCGCGAATGTGAAAGTCGGTAACCCCGACAGTTGCGCGACCGCGCAACCAACGCCGAGTAACCTCGCGCATCGGCAATCGAGCGACCTTCTGCGACGGACCGATTTGTGCGCGATTCTTGGTCGACCTGGGCAGCTTCCAGAGTAACGCCTCCACAAGAGCCGTTTTCACGTCGATTTTTGGGTTTCGACGAATACGAATGGGTGCGCCTTCGAAGACGCTAATCTTTCGACGGGCCATGTTTAAGAACATGCGCTTCCGCGAGTAGCTCTGGGGCGGGACGAACTTGAGACGAAGCCGTGCAAGATCGTGACCGGTGAAGCTTAGAGAGCGATCGATCTTGCAGGCGCGTTCCCACAGTTCGGTAAGTTGCCTATTTGCTAGCAGCACGACTTCTCCTCCTTCCCCCGAAAGGCACTTATGGGGTCCCCTTCGCGAGAAAAGCCCCTCGCGCTCTCCCCATGGAACGACTGCAGAAGCCTAATCCGTAGTTCTACGCCAATTCAAGAAGAATCGGTGACATTCAAATTCTTGATTGCAGCGGTCTCTTCGGTGGACAGCCAGAGCAATGGTGCCCACCTTGTGGTGAGCCATGAACTGGCCGAGAACGCTACTTCAGACTTCCGAGAAAAGAGTTTTGCCAACCTGATATGTAGCGGTATAGAAGTGGCCCCGGTTGTTTGAACAACTTTCCCCGATTTATAAGTGGATTCCGGGCGGGTTGGGAACGGTGCAGAGTTGTCCACGGCGGCGGTCGGCGCTTGCGACGACCGCATTTCGCAGCAGCGTGTCTGCGATCACAGTCCCGGCATCGAGAACCCGGCCGCGGTCAGCTCTGTAAGAACAAGTTTTTCCTGTTCCGCGGTCAGCTCGGTGAGCGGCGGACGCACGGTGCGCCATTGCGGGTCATTGCCGAAGTGCGCGGTGATTGCCTTCAGCGCCGGGATCATCGGCACCTTCTGCACGATCTTGCGCGTGGCGGTGATGCCCTCCTGCAGCTTGTCGGCCTCGGTTGAGCGCCACTTCTTGAAGACTTCCGCGATCGGGCCAGGATTGATATTGCCGGTGGCGGTGATGCAGCCCTTGCCGCCCTCGCGCAGGCCATCGAGCAGGAACACTTCGCTGCCCGGGAACACGTCGAAGCCGCGGTCCTTGAACCGGTCCAGCATCGCCTTGGTGTTGTTCCAGTCGCCCGAGGAGTCCTTCGCGCCGGCGACGATGCCGGGATAGCGCGACAGCAGCCGGTCGATGAGATCGAGGCTGATCGCGACATTCGATACCGGTGGGATGTGATACAGGTACAGGCGCAGCCGCTCGTCGCCGACGCGCTCGATGACCTCCGAAAAATTGCGGAACAGCCCCTCGTCCGACACGCCCTTGTAGTAGAACGGCGGCAGCATCAGCACCCCGCCGCAGCCGATCCTCACCGCCTCGCGCGTCATCTTCACCGAATCGGAGAGCGCGCAATGGCCGGTGCCGGGCATCAGCGAGGCGGCCGGCACGCCGCCCTTCACCAGCGCACCCAGCAACTCCAGCTTCTCGTCCACCGACATCGAATTCGCTTCGCTGTTGGTGCCGAACACCGCGAGGCCGGCGCAGCCGCTCTTCATCAGCCAGCGGCAGTGCTTGACGAAACGGTCGGCGTCGGGCGTGAGGTCGCGCTTGAACGGCGTGATCACGGGCGAAAGCACGCCCTCGATGCGTTTCTGGACCGTGCCGAATTTCATTTCAGTCGACTTTCATCCGGCAAAGGAGTCATTATATGAGAGTCGCGATCTTGGAGGCCTACCAGAGTCGCTAGTCATCCAGCGATATCTTGCGCTCGCGCGCGAGCGCGTTCCAGCGTGCGATGTCGGCCTGGATGAACTTGCCGAACTGCTCGGGGGTCATCGGCATCGGGTCGATGGCTTCGGCCGACAGGCGCTGCCGCAGCGCGGGGGCGGCGATCGCCTTGTTGATCTCCGCATTGAGGCGTCGGGTGATTTCCGCCGGCAGCTTCGCCGGACCGACGATGCCGTACCACTGCACGCCGTCGAAGCCCTGGAAGCCGGATTCCTCTAAGGTAGGCACGTCGGGTTGCAGCGGGTGGCGCTGCAGGCCCGTGATCGCGACCGGCCGCATCTTTTTGGCGCGGATGTGCGGCAATGCAGCGGCTAGGCCGGGCATCATCATCATCATCGTCTGGTTCGCGAGGAAGTCGTTGATCGCGGGACCGATGCCGCGGTAATGCACGACCACCGCGTCGAAGCCCGCGCCGCCCGTGACCAGGGCCACTTTGCCGGCCAGCTCGCTTGCGTCCGCCATGGTGCTATCGTATAAGAACTTGCGCTCCTCGGAGGGACCAATGCTTGCGACTTCGGAAAAGGTCAGGGTGTTCTGGCAGCCGGGCTGCACCAGCTGCCTGAGGACCAAGGAATTTCTCGCCAGCAACGGGGTCGATTTCGAGTCGATCAACGTGCAGGGCAACGCCGCGGGAATGGAGGAGCTGCGCAAGCTCGGCGCGCGCAGCGTGCCGATCGTGGCGCGTGGCGGCGATTTCGTCTTCGCCCAGACGATCGGCGACGTCATCAAATTCCTCGGCCTGAACGTGCGCCAGCAGGAGCGGCTCAGCCCGGAGGCGCTGATGCAGAAGATGGATCTGGTGCTGACCGCGGCCGCGCGCTACGTGCGCCAGATCCCGGCTGGAGACGCTGAACATCGAGCCCGACCGCAGGCTTGGCGCCGCGGACCTGGCCGGCTTGCCGCTGCCCGAGAAAGCCTGGGATGAAGACTGAGCCGTGCACGTCGTAGAGCGGTTCGCCCGCTGGGCCGAGGACTATCGTGAGCTCCCGATCGCGCCTGAGGTGCTGCACCACGCCAAGCGCGCGGTGATCGACTGGTACGCGGCGCTATTGCCGGGTGCGGTTGTCGCACCTTCAATTCTTCTTGAAGTTGCATTAAAAGACGAATTGGACAAAGGCAAAGCGAATCTCGCTCTCGGACGCAGCGCGACGGTGCGCGCGGCGGCGCTGATCAACGGCACCGCGGCGCATACGGTCGAGGTGGACGACATTTTCCGCGACGGCATCTATCACCCCGGCGCGCCGACCATCGCGGCGGCGCTGGCGCTCGCGCAGGCGAACGGCGCCTCGGGTGAGCAGTTCCTGCGCGCGGTGATCGTTGGTTACGAAATTTCGACGCGCATCGGCGCGGCGATGGGGCGCGCGCACTACAAATACTGGCATAACACCGGGACGATCGGCGTGTTCGGGGCGTGCGCCGCGAGTTCCGAGCTGCTCGGCCTGGACCGCAAGCGCTTCGCCCATGCGCTCGCCACGGTGACGACCTTTTCCGCCGGCCTGCAGCAGTCGTTCCGCATGGACTCGATGTCCAAGCCGCTGCACGCGGGCCGCGCTGCGGAAGCCGGTGTTACCGCGGCGCTCGCCGCGCGCGAGGGCGTCACCGGATCGCTGGACGTGATCGAGGGCGACGCCGGGTTCGGTGTCGCCATGTCGGACGGCCCGGACTGGGACAAGGCGCTCGCCACGCTGGGCAGGGATTTCCACATCACGCGCATGACCTTCAAGAACCATGCTTGCTGCGGCCATACCTTTGCCGCGATCGACGGCGCGCTGGCGCTGAAGGTGAAAATGGGCATCGCGGCGAACGACATCGAGCGCGTGAGCGTCGGCACCTACAGGGCCGCGCTCGAGGTCGCGGGATACGAGGAGCCGCGCACACCCGCCGAGGCGCGCTTTTCGCTCAAGTACGTGGTGGCGACCGCGCTTACGCACGGCAATGTGCGCCTTGCCGCGTTCGAACCGGCACGCATGGCCGACAGTGTCACGCGCTCTCTCCTGGGGAAAATTTCAGTTTCAGTCGACCAGGAGCTGGACGCGGCCTTTCCGCAGCAACGCGCGGCGCGCGTCGCTTTCGTCGCGCGCGACGGCCGGCGCGAGGAGTTCCTGCAGCCGACGCGCGTCGGCGACCCGGACGCGCCGCTGTCGGATGCGCAGCTGGAGGAGAAATATCTCGAACTCGCGGTCCCCGTGATCGGGGAACCGAAGGCAAAGGCGCTGCTGCAAAAGCTCTGGCAACTCGAGTCCGCGAAAACCCTGCAGCCATGACTCTGGCGCAAGCTTTGTTCGCGCCGCGCTCCGTGGCCCTCGTCGGTGCATCGGGCGACGCGTCCAAGAACACCGCCCGCCCGCAGCGCTACCTGCTCAAGCATGGATACGACGGGAAGATTGCGCCGGTCAACGCCTCGCGCTCTGAAGTTTCAGGTTTGAAAAGTTACAGAAGCATAATCGAAATCCCATTCAACATTGATCACGCCTTCATCATGGTGGAGGACGTGGAGGGCGCGCTGGAAGATTGCGGCAGGAAGGGGGTTCCGGTCGCCAGCATCTTCAGCGACGGTTTTGCCGACGCGGGCGCCGGGGGCATGGCGCGGCAGGCGAGGCTCGCCGCGCGGGCGCGCGATCTCGGGGTGCGCCTCCTCGGGCCCAACAGCATGGGCATGATCAACCTGACCGGGCGGGTCGCGCTCAGCGTGAATGCGGTGCTCGACATGGAGACCCCGCTGGCAGGGAGCGCCAGCATCATCTCCCAGAGCGGCACCATGCTGGGCACGGTGCTCTCGCGCGGCGCGGCGCGCGGCATGGGTTTCTCGAAACTGGTGTCGGTGGGCAACGAGGCTGATCTGGGCGTCGGCGAACTGGTCGAACTGCTCGCCGCGGACCCGGAGACCCGGCTGATCCTGCTGTTCCTGGAAACGGTGCGCGACGCGGCCCGGCTCGCGGCCGGCGCACGCGCGGCGCACGCGGCGGGCAAGCCGGTGGTCGCCTACAAGCTCGGGCGCTCGAAGCTCGGGCAGCGCCTCGCGCGTTCGCACACCGGCGCGCTCGCGGGAGAGGACGCGGCGCTGGACGCCTATTTCCGCGATTGCGGCATCCTGCGCGTCGACATGCTCGAGACGCTGATCGAAATCGGGCCGCTGCTGGCAGGCCGTCGGCCGCCTGACCTCGCGCGCACGCCGCGCGTGGCGGTGGTGACGACCACCGGGGGCGGCGCGGCCAGCGTGGTAGATCGCCTGGGCATGGCGGGAATCGAAACCGCGGCGCCCGGCGCGGATGCGCCGATCGTGGACCTGACGATGGGCAAAAAGAGCGCCACCTACGGCGCGGTGGTCGAAGAACTGCTCGATTTTCCGGGCTGCGACGCGGTGCTGGCGGTGGTGGGTTCCTCGGCCCAATTCCATCCGCAGCTCGCGGTCCAACCCATCCTCCAGGCGAAACCCGGGGCGAAGCGCTTCACCAAACCACTGGCCGTTTTCCTGACGCCGCAGGCGGACAAGTCGCTCGCACTGCTCTCGGCGGCGGGAATCGCCGCGTTTCGCACGCCCGAGGCTTGCGCAGACGCGTTCCGGGCTTATTTTTCCTGGAGAACTCCGCAAGATCGAGGCGATGAAAACCCGATGGAATGGCCGCAGGGCATTCCGGACAAGGGGAAGCTGACAGAAGTCCAGGCGTCGGCACTTTTCTCCTTGCTTGGCGTCCCGGTGGTGGAATCCGCGATCGCGCACGCGCCGGACTACGTGCATTCGCTGCCCTATCCGGTAGCGGCTAAGATTGTCTGCGCCGGGATCGCCCACAAGTCGGAGGTGGGAGGGGTGGTTGTGGGGATTGCGGACCGGGTGGATTTCGAGAGAAAAATCCGTTCAATTGCCGGCAACGGCGAACCGATTCTCGTTCAAAAAATGGCGACCGGCCTGGCCGAGGCGATCATCGGCTACCGCGACGACCCGGTGGTCGGGCCGCTGGCGCTGGTGGGCGCGGGCGGAATTCTCGCGGAACTCTACAATGACGTCGTGCTGCGCCTCGCGCCGGTGGATGAGGCCGGGGCGCTGGAGATGATCGGGCAGGTGAAGGGCTTTGCGGCGCTGCGCGGCTACCGCGGCCTGCCGCAAGGGGACCTGAAGGCGCTGGCCCGGGCGCTGGCGGCATTGTCGCGGCTTGCGCTGTGCGCCGGCCGGCCGGTGCTCGAGGCGGAGGCGAACCCCGTGATCGTGCGGCACGACGGGGTGGTGGCGGTGGATGCGCTCGCAGTGATGAAGGAGGAGTGATGCTGGGATTTATCGGCCTGGGAGTGATGGGGGCGCCGATGTGCCGCAATCTCGCGGCCAAGTCGGGTCAGGAAGTGCGCGCCTTCGACAGCGATCTTGATGCCCTGGCGCAGATGGATGAATCCGGCGTCACGCCGGCGGAGTCGATCCGCGACGTGGCCGAGCATTCCGACATCATCTTCCTGTCGTTGCCGGGCGGCACGCAGGTCAACGCGGTGTGCATGGGCGCCGGCAGCCTGCTGACACACCTCAAACCCGGCGGCCTGGTGGTGGATTTCAGCACCACGCCGGTGAATCTGGCGCGCGACCTCTCCGCCCGCTTCCTCGCGCGCGGCATCCAGTTCGCCGATGCGCCGGTGGCGCGCACGCGCGAAGCGGCGAAGGACGGCACCCTGTCGGTGATGGTAGGTGCGCAGCAGGAAGTTTTTACAAGACTAAAAAAATATCTTGAATGCGTCGCAACCGACATTACCCACTGCGGGCCCGCAGGTTCCGGCCAGGCGATGAAAATCATCAACAACATGGTGCTGTTCCAGAACGTGGTGGCGCTGGCCGAAGCGCTGGCCCTGATCCGCCACGTCGGTGTCGATCCGCAGCTTGCCTTCGAGGTGCTCTCCAAGGGCTCGGCCGACAGCTTCGCGCTGCGCCACCACGGCATGAAGGCGATGTTGCAGGACGCCTATCCGGAGAAAGCCTTCTCCTCCGAGTACGCCCTGAAGGACATCCGTTACGCGTTGCGCCTGAGCGAGGAGGCGGGAGTATTCCTGCACGGCGCCGACAACGCCAAGGAAATCATCAAGAAGACAATCCGCGCCGGCTACGGCAAGGCGTATTTCCCGGTGCTGGCCAAGGTGGTGGCCGCGCCGGGCGCACTACCGCCCGCGCCGGCCGCCCCGGCCAAGGGCGCGGGAAAGAAGAAGGGCGGCTGAGATCCCGGCGCTAAAAGAGCCGCATCTGCCCTTCGATCGGCGGCGGCGGCCGGAACAGCGAACAATCGAGGCCGTCGCGCGAGGCCATGTGGTCGTCCTCGCTGTTCAGGCCGAGCCTGCGGCAGGCCAGGTCGAAGCGCTTGCCGATGAGATTCACGAAATTTCCGGAGCCGGTCATGCGCGAGCCGAAATTCGGGTCGTTCTCGCGCCCGCCGCGCGACTGCCTGACGATGCTGATCACGTGCTCGGCGCGTTGCGGGTAATGGGCGGCCAGCCACTCCTTGAACAGCGGCCGCACCTCGTTGGGCAGCCGCAGCAGGATCCAGCCGGCCATGGTCGCGCCCGCCTGCGCCGCCGCTTCCAGCACCTCTTCGAGCGATTTGTCGGTGAGCGCCGGTATCAGCGGGGCGACCATCACGCCGCACGGAATGCCCGCGCCAGCCAGCGCGCGCAGCGTGTCCACGCGCCGCCGCGGGCTCGCGGCGCGCGGTTCTAGAGTCCGGGCCAGCCGGTGATCCAGCGTGGTGATCGAGATGAAAGCCTTCAGCAGGTGCTTTTTCGCCATCGGCGCGAGCAGATCGATATCGCGCTCGATCAGCGCCGACTTGGTGACGATCGTCAGCGGGTGGTCGCAGGCCGCCAGTACTTCCAGCAGGCCGCGCATCACCTTGTAGCGCCGCTCTATCGGCTGGTAGCAGTCGGTGTTGGTGCCGAAAGCGATCGGCTTGGCCCGATAGTTCTTCCTGGAAATTTCTTCCTTGAGTAATTCAACAGCGTTGGTCTTGGCGAAGAGTCTGGTCTCGAAATCCAGGCCGGGCGACAGTTCCAGGTACGCGTGGCTTGGACGGGCGTAGCAATAGATGCAACCATGCTCGCAGCCCCGGTACGGGTTGATCGACTGCTCGAACGGAATATCGGGCGAATCGTTGCGCGCGATGATCGAACGGGCGCGCTCTTCAACGACTGTGGTCTGCGGCGGGATTGCCGCGCCGTCCTCCTGCGTCCAGCCGTCGTCGTACGGCGAGCGCGCCGCGGTCTCGAAGCGGCCCTGGATCTGTGAAAGTGCCCCTCGAAGCTTGGTCATGGCGAGGTCATTTCAATCTAGAATTACATTCCTTCCTTCCTTATACTGTATATATGCACAGTACCACAAGCAATGCCCGGTTCAATGTGGGGCTGCTCGCCGCTTGCCAGGCGATGCTGTTCACCAACAATGCGACGCTCATCGCGATCAACGGCCTCGCGGGACTCGCGCTCGCGCCGAACGTGTCGCTCGCGACGCTGCCGGTGACCTGCTGGGTGATCGGCGGGGCTATCACCACCATGCCAGCCTCGATGTACATGAAGAAAGTGGGGCGGCGCAGTGGCCTGATTCACGGCGCGTCGGTCGGGATTGTCGGCGCAGCGATCTGCGCCAGCGCCATTTGGCAGGCGAATTTCTGGCTGCTGTGCTTTGGTGCGCTGGTCTGGGGCATCTACAACGCGTTCGGCCAGTACTACCGCTTCGTCGCGGCCGAAGTGGCCGCGCCGGATTTTCGCGCCACCGCGGTGTCGCTGGTCCTCGCCGGCGGCCTGGTCGGCGGCATCGTCGGACCCACGTTGAGCCGGTACACGGTCGACCTCATCGGGCCGAAGTTCGCCGGCGCCTACCTGGCGTTGATCGCGTTCGCGCTCGTCACCATGGCAATCCTGAGCCGGATCCGGATCCCCGATCCGACCGCCGCGGAGCAGTCGGCGAGCGGCCGGCCGCTTTCGGCAATCGCGGCGCAGCCGAAATACATCGTCGCGGTCCTGTCGGCGGCGCTTAGCTACGGGGTGATGAATTTCCTCATGACTTCCACGCCGATCGCGATGGGAGTCTGCGGGCATCCGTACGGCGATGCGGCCTTCGTGATCTCATCGCATGTGGTGGCCATGTTCGCGCCCTCGTTCGTCACCGGAGGCCTGATCAGGCGCCTCGGCACGATCCCGGTGATGCTTGCCGGCGCGGCGCTGAACGTGGTGTGCATCGGCGTGGCGCTGGCGGGCGTGGCGGTGGCGAACTTCTGGTGGTCGCTGGTGCTGCTGGGCGTGGGCTGGAATTTCCTCTATATCGGCGCCACCACCCTGCTCACCGAGACCTACCGGCCGGAGGAGCGCGCCAAGGCGCAGGGCGCCAACGAAACCGCGATCTTCGCCATGATGGCGCTGTCGTCGTTCTCCTCGGGAATGATCGTCACCAACGCCGGCTGGGAGAAGGTGAACTATGCTGCTACGCCCCTGATCGCGCTTGTGATCATGGCGCTCGTATTTCTTCACTTCCGGGAAAAAGAGGCCAAGGCGTGACCGTGCGGGCCCCGGCGGTGGTGGGAATGCACCTGGCGGAGGTCGATACCCCGGCGCTGATCCTCGACCTGGATGCGTTCGAGGCAAATATCAAGCGTTTAGCCGATGCCGTGGCCGGGCGCGTGCGGGTGCGCGCGCATGCCAAGACCCACAAGTGCCCGGAGATCGGCAAGCGCCAGATCGCCGCCGGCGCGGTGGGCCTGTGCTGCCAGAAAGTCTCCGAGGCCGAGGCGATGGTCGAGGGCGGCATCGCGGACGTACTCGTATCCAACGAAATCGTCGGCGCGCAGAAGCTCGAGCGGCTCGCGGCGCTGGCGAAGCGCGCGCGGCTCGGCGTGTGCGTGGACGACGCCGGCAACGTGCGCGATCTCGAGGCCGCGATGCAGCGCGCCGGCGCGCGCATCGACGTTTACATCGAGCTCGAGGTCGGGATGCGCCGCTGCGGCGTCGCGCCGGGCGCGCCGGCGGTGGCGCTGGCGCGGGCGATCGTTGTTTCACCCAACCTGAAGTTCGCGGGCATGCACGCTTACCATGGGCGCGCGCAACACATTCGTTCCATCGAGGAGAGGCGCGCGGTTATCGGGAACGCTGCCCTCGATGTAAAAAACACCAAAGCGATGCTCAAGGACGCCGGCATTGCCTGCCCCATTGTCACCGGCGCGGGCAGCGGCACCTTCATGTTCGAGGTCGAACTGGGCGCCTGGGACGAAATCCAGCCCGGCTCCTACGTTTTCATGGACGCGGACTACGCGCGCAACGAATGGGCGCCGCCGATGCCACGCTTCGAGCACTCGCTGTTCGTGCTCACGACCGTGATGGGCCGGCAGCAGCCGGATGCGGCGGTCGTGGACGCCGGGCTGAAGGCCTCCAGCGTCGACTCCGGCATGCCGGGCGTCTGGGACCGGCCGGCACTCAGCTACACGCGCGCATCGGACGAACACGGCTGGATAGAAATCGCCGCGGGCGCGGTGGCGCCCGGCCTCGGCGATAAATTGCTGCTGGTTCCCGGGCATTGCGATCCGACGGTCAACCTGTACGACTGGTATGTATGCGTGCGCAAGGGCGTGGTCGAGGCGCTGTGGCCGATCACCGCACGGGGTGCGGTCAATTAGGCGCGCGCGGCGCGCTTTACTAGCCTTTCTCAGAGGAGAAGATGATGCGCAAGCAGTATCTGAATCCGAAGCAACTGTTCCATTCGCCGTTTTTCACCCACACCACCACGGTGTCCGGGCCGGCGACGATGATTTTTGTATCGGGCCAGGTGAGCTACGACCGCGAAGGCCGCGTCGTCGGCAAGGGCGACATGCGTGCGCAGGCCGAGCAGGTCTTCAAGTCCCTGACGCACAATCTGCGGGCAGCGGGCGCCGGCTGGGACGACGTTATCAAGCTGAACGGCTACATGGTGAAGTTGGGTCCGGACGCGGTGAACCAGTATCGCGAGGTGCGCTCGCGCTACCTGGATGCGAAGCGCCTGCCCGCCAGCACGCTGGTCGGCGTCGAGCGCCTGGTGCACGACGATTTGCTGCTGGAAGTCGAAGTGATCGCGGCAGTGGCCGGGAAAGAAGTGCGCAAGAAGGTGAAGAAGAAAAAGTATTGAAGCAGAGTTCCTACGGCTGGGTGGTGGTGCTGTGCGCGTTCACCCTGATGTTCGTGGGCTTCGGCACGGCCTACTCCTTCGCCGCGTTCTTCAAGGCGTTCCAGACCGAGTTCGGCGCCTCGCGCGCGCACGTCTCGCTCGTCTTCTCCCTCTGCGCCCTGCTGTGGTTCTCGTTCGGCGTGCCCGGCGGCCTGCTCGCGGACCGCTTCGGACCGCGCGGCGTTTGCCTCGCGGGCGTGCTGTGCATCGCCGCGGGCCTGGCGGCCGCTGCGCACGCGAGTTCCCTCACCGCGCTCTACGTCGCTTACAGCATCGGCATCGGCGTCGGCATCGGGCTTTCCTACGTGCCTGCGGTCGCCGCGGTCCAGCACTGGTTCGTGCAGAAGCGGGTCCTTGCGGGCGGCATCGCGGTGTCCGGCATCGGCGCAGGCAACCTGCTGCTGCCGCCGCTCGCCGCCTGGTGGATCGAGCTGTGGGGCTGGCGCGGCGCCTACCTCGGGCTGATGGCGCTCACGCTTCTCGCCGCGGCGCCGGCGGCGCTGCTGCTGGGCGGGCGCGCCGCGCAGCGCGCCGCGGCGGCCGGCGTGGCGTTGCCCGGCATGACGCTGCGCGAGGCAATGCGCAGCCGGCTCTTCTGGCTGATGTACGGGGTGGCGTTTCTCATCTGCGTGGGTTTCTTCGTGCCGATGGTGCACCTCGTGCCCTACGCGCAGGACGTGGGCCTGAGCGAAGCGCAGGGCGTGAGCCTGGTGAGCCTGCTCGGCCTGGGCAGCCTGCTGGGGCGTTTCGGCATGGGCAGCGTCGCCGACCGCCTGGGGCACGCGCGCTCGCTGGTGGCGATCGGCGCGGGGCTCGGCTTCCTGTTCCTCCTGTGGTGGGTGGCGACGAGCTTCTGGCTGCTCGCGGTTTTCGCCGTCTGCTTCGGCTCGCTCTACGGCGGCTACGTGGCGCTCTCGCCGACGCTTTGCATGGAGCTGTTCGGGCCGCGAAGCCTCTCGGCGATTCTGGGCACCCTCTACACGGCGGCCGGACTGGCGAGCCTCATCGGCCCGACCTTCGCCGGCGCGAGCTTCGATGCCTTCGGCAGCTACGATGCGTCGCTTCTCGGCTGCGCGGCGCTCAGCTTCGCCGGCGCAGGGCTCGCGGCGGCGATGCGGCGGCACTTGCGCGCTCCGGCATGAGGCGCCGTCCCGCGCTCACCGTCAGCGAGGAGCGGGGGGTGCGCTACCTGCACGTCGGCGGCGAGGCGATCCAGAGCGCGATGCGGCTGGAGGATCCGTTCGCGCTGGAGCTCGACTACACGCGCTGCATGATGGCCTTCCTGCTGTTCCATGCCGAACCGCGGCGCGCGCTGATGATCGGGCTGGGCGGCGGATCGCTCGCCAAGTTCTTTCACCGGCAACTGCCGAAGCTGCGCAGCCACGTGATGGAATACGATGAGCGCGTGATCGCCACGGCGCACGCTCTCTTCCATGTCCCGGCGGACGGCCCGAGGCTGACGATCGAGCACGGCGATGGCGTCGAGGCGCTGGCCCCGGAATGCTGCGACCTGCTGGTGGTGGACGGTTTCGAGGACGAGGCGACACCCGCGGCGATGGTGTCGCAGGCGTTTTTCGACGCCGCCTGGTTCGCGCTGGAGGAGCCCGGCGCGCTGGTGGTGAATTTCATGGACGACGACCCGGACTTCGACCGCAACCTGCGGCGCATCGAGCACGCCTTCGGCGGCGCGGTGATCGCGTTCCAGTCTCTGCGCGACCCGAACATCGTCGTCATTGGCTTGAAAGGCGCGCCACCCAGGATTGAGTGGCGCGAACTGCGGGCTCGTGCCCGCGTGCTTGAGCAGCATTACGGCCTGCCGTTTCCGCGCTACGTCGAGCGGCTGCGCACGATGAATCGCTGGACGGCGGACGAACTCGTCATCGCCCCGCCGACGGACACAAGCTGACATGGCAATCGACCCCGCCGAGCTCGCGGCGCTGGTACCGGTGGAACTCGCTGCGCTGGTGGTGGCCGGCTTCGTCGGCTCGGTGATTTTCGGCATCACCGGCTTCGGTGCCGCGCTGGTCACGGTGCCTCTTGCCACGCACTTCGTGCCGCTGCCCTTCGCCCTGGCGCTCTACGTGCTGATGGACCTCGCCAACGCTTTCCGCATCGGCTTCGAGAATCCGAGGAACGCGGTGAAGAGCGAATGGACCCGGATGATCCCGACGATCCTCATCGGCACCGTCGCCGGCGTCACGCTGCTCGTCAACCTGCCGCGCGGCGCGGCGACGCTGGCGCTCGGCGTGTTCGTGCTCGCGTTCGCGATCTACAGCCTTGCCCGCAAGGCGCAAGTGCAGCGCGTGCTCTCGTCGCGCTGGGCCTACGTGGCCGGATTCACGGGCGGCGTCACCAGCACCATCTTCGGCGCCGGCGGCCCGCCCTACGCGATGTACCTGTCGCACCGCGGCCTCTCCAAGGAGCAGTACCGAGCCACGCTGGGACTCGCCACGCTTACGAGCATCTCGCTGCGCACCATCGCTTTTCTTGCGACAGGCATCCTGCTCGATTCCAAGGTGTGGATCTACGCGGCGTTCGTCGTTCCCGCCGGCCTCGCGGGCATCTGGGCGGCTGGCCACCTGTTCCGGCGCATTTCCCGCGAGACGCTGATGCGTGCGGTGGCGTTCATGCTGCTGGCGAGTGGGGCGTCACTGATATTGAGAGCGCTGGCGTAGCCCGCGTTACAATGCCGCAGCTAGAAGGAGAAAACAGTGGCCACTGTGACCGTTCGCATACCCGAAGCGCTGCTCAAGCGCGCCCAGGCAACCACCGGGAGGAGCGACGCCGCATCCGCGGTGCGCCGTGCGCTGGAGATTGCCACGCGCGACTATGAGTTGAATGCAACCGCCCGGCGCGCGCTGGAACAGTCGCGGCGCGAGGAGCGCGAGGGCAAGGTCCATCGCTTCAAGACCGCGGGAGACGCGATCGCGCACCTCAAGCGTTTGTGAGGGAGATCATCTTCACCCGGTGCTTCGAACGCGACTTCCGCCGCCTGAACAGGCTTGATCCACAAAGTCTACGAAGTCGATCCGCTCGAATGCCCGAAGTGCAAGGGCCCGATGCGCGTGATCTCCCTCATCGAGGATTCCGAGGTGATCCGCAGAATTTTGCGCCACCTTGGGCTGTGGGCGCCGCAACAGCCGCTGCGAAGGAATCACGGGCCGCCCTTCGTCGATTCGCCAACGGCACCGCCGACTGCCCTGACCTACCATCCGGTCCCCGACATCGCCTGATAATCGCCGCGCGAAGGACGGATTTCGCCGCGTTTAGGCGAGACGTTGCGCAGTATCGGCCAAGCAGATAGATTGCCACGCAGTTTCTCTATAACACGGCCCGCGACATGACATAAGCTGCATTGTGCAGGCTCGGCCAGGCCTGCCAGACACGGGGAGGGGTCATTGCGATGAGACGGAGCGGGGGAGGTCCAGGATTGATTTTCCTATCCCTTAACGTGTGGCTTATGTATTGGCTTATCGCCAATCAGAATTAGTATTCTGTAACCTTGAGGGTCATCTTGATTGTTGTTTTGGTTATTTTGAATGTCTAGTAATGGTGCCGTAGTAGCATAGAACCCCACATCATTTAACGCCTTCGTTACAACTTTTGCTGCTTTAATACTTTTTTCATGAGGCGTAGACATAACGAGAATGCCGTCTGGCACGAAATGTGAGTTAGCATCATCCCCGCTTCTCATTTGTACTTTCCATCCACTCGAAGAAAATGGTGCAGCTAGATGTCTCATTAACCATTCATTTTCATTTGTGGATGGGTTTACATAAAAAGAGACTATATGGTTTTTATATCCTGAAATTTTTTCTTGTAATAAGTTCTGTTTTTCTTGAGTTACTTTTCTAGGCTCAGTTTCTTTTCTAAGCTTTTCTAATTCCAACATAGATTCTGCTGCACGTGCCTCAGCTTTTGCTGTGCGTTCATTAGTAGCAGCAATTTCTTTATTAGAATAATCCTCCTTAATTTTTCCCATCCAAACTATGATGCAAGTCGATAACACCCCAACGACTAGACTAAGGATTAACAACGTGTTTGCAATATCGTACAGTCTGTTAGCACTGCTTAATGTTATTGGTGTTCCCATAGTTTCTCCGTTTTGAACTAATCGGACGCATTCGGGGTCAGCGCATTCGGGGTCAGTGTAACCATTCCTCTATAACACGGCCCGCGAGATGACATAAGCTGCATTGTGCAGGCTCGGCCAGGCCTGCCAAACATGAAGAAGGACCATTGCGATGAGACGGCGTGCGGGCAGGGTCGGATTGAATTTCCTATCCTTCCGACTTCTCCCGCATGGTCACGAATTCCTCAGCCGCGGTCGGGTGGATACCGATGGTGGCGTCGAACTGGGCCTTGGTGGCGCCGAGCTTGACCGCGATGGCGATGCCCTGGATGATTTCGCCCGCGTCGGGGCCAAGCATGTGTGCGCCGAGGACGCGCTGGCTGGCGGCATCGACCACCAGTTTCATGAAAATCTTTTCTTCGCTCGCGCCCATGGTGTGCTTGAGGGAGCGGAAGGCGGTCCTGTAGATGTCCACCTTGCCGTAGCGCGCGCGAGCTGTTTCTTCCGACAGGCCCACGGTGCCGAGGTTGGGGTTGGCGAACACGGCGGTGGGCACGTTGTCGTGGTCCACCGGCGTTGGTTGCCCGCCGAACAGCGTCTTCGCCAGCGCCATGCCTTCAGAGGTGGCGACCGGTGTCAGGTTGAGGCGGTTTGTGACGTCGCCGATGGCGTGGATCGAATCCACCGAGCTCTTGGAATAGTTGTCGACGGCGATCGCGCCGTCGGCGCCGAGTTTCACGCCGGCGGCCTGCAGCCCGAGGCCCGCCGTGTTCGGCTTGCGCCCGGTCGCGAACATCACGAGATCGAACGAATGGCGGGTGTTGTCATTGAATTCGACTTGAATTGAATTTCCATCTTTCGTCAGTCGAACGGGACTGCGATTCAAAGTAACGGCAACCCCTTTCCTGCCCATTTCCTCGCCAAGCCGCGTGCCAAGTTCGGCATCGAAACCGCGCAGCAACTGCGCGCCGCGGTAGGCGAGCGTGGTCGCCACGCCCAGGCCGTTGAAGATGGAGGCGAACTCGACCGCGATATAGCCGCCGCCGACGATGAGGGCGCGCTTGGGCAAATTTTCGAGGTGGAACGCTTCGTTCGAGGTGATCGCAAGATCCTGACCTGGAATATCCGGCTTCTGCGGCCAGGAACCCGTGGCGACGAGGATATGTTTTGCCGTGTGGGTTTTTCCGTCCAGCATTAAAGAATGAGGATCAAGAACAACAGCACGGCCCCGAAAAATAGAAACACCGGCATTCACGAGAATCCGCTCGTAGATGCCGTTCAGGCGGTCGATTTCGCGGTCCTTGTTGGCGAGCAGCTTTTGCCAGTCGAACGCAGGCTCGGCGACGCTCCAGCCGAAGTCGGCGGCGTCTTTCAGTTCGTCGCGGAAATGCGCGGCGTAGGAAAAGAGTTTCTTCGGGATGCAGCCGACGTTGACACAGGTGCCGCCAAAGCGGCCCGACTCGGCGATCGCGACGCGCGCGCCGAGCGTCGCGGAGACGCGGCTCGCGCGAACCCCGCCCGAGCCGCCGCCGATGGTGAAAAGATCGAAGTCGTACTTCAGGGGAGAGAACCCGCCCGCGGCGGGTCTACTTCAGGTTCTTGAGATTCATCCCGACGAGGTCGAGGGTCGCGGCGAGCCGCGCGTGCTGCGGCTTGTCGGCCAGCCATTTCATGGCGTTGTTGATACTCTGCTCGATATTCGCGGCAGGCATGCCCTCAATGCCGATGAACATCTTGGCGAGGTCGGTCAATCCGGCGGCCGCGGCGTCGCCGCCGACTTCGCGGAGCTTGGCCTCGATCGCGGCGCGGTCGAGGTTGGTCACCAGCTTCATGGTTTTCTCATCGCTCATGGCGCGCTCCTATTCGGCCGATAGTATATAGCGCCCGGATGCCTCCCGGGCGCGTCCATCGGCCACCAGTTTGTCGAGATGCGCGGTGAGCGAGCGGGTCGCAACCGGATGCAGTTTCGGTGAAACATCGTCATAGACATCGGTCACGAGTTCGGCCGGCGTCGCCTCGCCACGGCGCTTGAGCGCGGCGGCGACCTTCGCTTCGCGGGCGAGACGGTGCGCGACCAACCGCTTCACTTCCTTGTGCGGCGCGCCAATCAGGTAGCCGTGTCCCGGCGCGATGATGGCGAGGTCCTCGGCGAGCAGCTTGTCGAGCGAAGCGAGGTAGGCACGCATGTCGCCGTCGGGCGGGTTGATGACCACGGTGGAGCCCTGCATCACGTGGTCGCCGGTGAAAAGCATCTTCGTTTCTTCCAGCAGGTAGCAAAGATGGTTCGACGCATGGCCGGGTGTGTGGAGCGCGCGCAGATGGAGATTTCCCAGCGAGATTCTTTCGCCATCGGCAAGGACGCGGTCCGCTGCGTAACTCTGGTCCTGGCTGGCCCCGGCAGGCGCGGGGCGGCCGAGCAGCTGCGCGCCGGTGGCGGCCTTCAACGCGGCGCTCGCGGGCGAATGGTCCATGTGGGTGTGGGTGGTGAGGATCCAGCGAATTCGGCTGCCACTACGGCCGGCGCCGGCCTCGAGAATTTTCGCGATGTGCGACTCGAGCGCCGGGCCCGGATCGATCACCGCGATCTCGCCGTCGTTGTCAAAGCGGCCGACCAGGTAGGTGTTGGTGCCCGGCCCGGTCATCGCGCCGGGGTTGGGTGCGGTGATGCGCGTCACGTACCGGTCGAGGCGCTTGGGGATGCCGGGCTGGATGACGAAGCAGGTGTCGCCTCTTTCTTCGGGATCGCTCCAGTGGATTTCGAAATAGGGCGGATCGGCGCGGCGGAACAGGCGCTGCGAGCCTTCGTGATCGAGCGCCCAGCAGGCGGCGTTCACTTCGATGTCCTCCAGGCTTCTCGCATGCTCGAGCGCCGCGCGCGGGCTCTGGATGGGCGTGAGGTCCGCGAGCGTGCTGCGGGTCGGGAAAATGAGCTCGATCTCGCCGCGCCTGCCGCGCTCGATCGCCTCGCGCGGGCTGATCCACACGCTGTGCACGGTTTCGGACCGGTCGTGCGCGCCGTGCTGGCCTTCGGGCGCGCAGGCGACGAAAAAGCGCGTGCTGAAGCGCCGCGGCCGCCCCGGCGCCGTGATCCAGTGGCTGTAGTAGGCGATCTCCTGGGCGTGAATGAAAAGGTTTTCCTTTTCCAGGAATTCGCTGAACAATAGCGTTCCGGCATTCAGGGGCTCGCGGAACGGTTCCAGCGCTTCGGCTCGTTGTGGATCGACAGGAAGATCGTTTTCATCAAAAGCCAAAAGAATTCCCGACTCTTCGAAGCATTCGCGCGCCGCGGCGACCCAGTAGGCGAGGCCCCCCGCGGCGAGGCCCATGCGGATGCTTGCTTGCGTGTCGTCCAGCCCGCGCACACGCTGCGCCGCGCGCTCGCCGGCATCGTCTGCGTCGAGCGCGCCGCCGGGGAACACGAACGCGCCGGGCAGGAACGCCGCCTTGCTGGTGCGCTGGAGCATGAATACTTCAGGCCCCCCCGGCGAAGCCGGTCCTGCCCCCTGTGCATCCCGCAGCAACAGCAGCGTCGCCGCCGGCCGGGGGGTTGATTTTGCGGCGTCGCTCATTCTCTTAGGTTCTCGGTCATAGCGTGAGCACGATCTTGCCGATGTGCTGCGAGGTTTCCATCAAGCGGTGCGCTTCGCTCGCCTGCGCCAAAGGGAAAGTCTTGTAGATCACCGGCCTGATTTTTCCGGCTTCGATCAGCGGCCAGATTTTTTCCCTCAGGCTGCGCGCGATCGCGCCCTTGAACTCCACCGGCCGCGGCCGCAGGGTCGAGCCGGTAAGCACCAGGCGGCGGCGCTGCATTTCATTGATGTCGATCTCGGCCTTCGAGCCGCCCAGCGTCGCGATGAACACGAGCCTGCCTTCGTCGGCGAGGCACTTCAGTTCCCGCGGCACGTAGTCGCCGCCGACCATGTCGAGGATCACGTTGACGCCCTTGCCCCCGGTGGCGGCCTTGATCTCGGCGCCGAAATCCTGGGTCCGGTAGTTGATCGCCTTCTCGGCGCCGAGCTTCACGCAGGCGGCGCATTTCTCGTCGCTGCCCGCGGTGGCGAAGACGCGGTTGCCCATCGCTGCGGCCATCTGGATCGCGGTCACGCCGATGCCCGAACTGCCGCCCTGCACCAGCAGCGACTCGCCCGGCGCGAGGCGCGCGCGGTCGTAGACATTCGACCAGACCGTGAAGCAGGTCTCCGGCAGCGAAGCCGCCTCCAGCGCCGAGAGCCCCTTGGGGATCGGCAGCGCCTGCACTTCGGGTGTGACGCAGTACTCCGCGTAGCCGCCGCCGTGCACCAGCGCGCAGACCTTGTCGCCGGGTTGCCACATTTTCACGTCGGCGCCGCAGGCGGCGACTTCGCCGGCGATCTCCAGGCCCGGCAGGTCCGAGGCGCCGGGCGGCACCGGATACTTGCCCAGGCGCTGCAGCACGTCGGGGCGGTTGACGCCCGCGGCGGCGACCTTCACCAGGATTTCGTTTGGTTTGGGAACCGGGGCCGGGCGTTCGGCGGGAACCAGGACTTCGGGGCCGCCGGGCTTGCTGATCTCGATGCATCTCATGGGGCGCGAATCATAGCAAAGCGCACAGAAAGGATCAGCGCAGAGCGCTGATGGAGGATCAGCGCCGAGCGCTGATGGCCTTGACGTCGACGTTGCCGCCCGAGAGCACCACGCCGACCCGTTTTCCTCTGGCGTCGATTTTGTTCTGCAGCAGCGCGCAGGCGGCGAGCGCGCCGGTCGGCTCGACCACGATCTTCATGCGCTCCCAGAGGAAGAACATGGATTTCAGGAGTTCCTCGTCCGTCACCGTGATGAAGTCGTGCACGTGCGCCCGGATCAGCGCAAAGGTGATCCTCCCGAGCGACCGGGTGCGGGCGCCGTCAGCGATGGTGTCGGGCAGCGCGATGGTCTCGATCCTGCCGGCGCGGAACGAGCGCAGGCCATCGTCGCCCGCGGCGGGCTCCACGCCGATGACGCGGCACTCCGGGTTGAGGTGTTTCGCGGCCACGGCGCAGCCCGACAGCAGGCCGCCGCCGCCGCAGGGCACCAGCAAAAGATCCAGCGCTCCGGCGTCCTCGATCAGTTCCTTCGCCGCGGTGCCCTGACCCGCGATGATATGCGGGTGGTCAAAGGGAGGGATCAGGACGAGGTTTTTTTCAATTGAAAGCCTTTTTGCAATTTCATCACGCGATTCCCCTGCCTCATAAGTGACGACCTGCGCGCCGTAGCCGCGCGTGGCTTCGAGCTTTACGCGCGGCGCATCGGCCGGCATGACGATGGTTGCCGGAACCCCGAGCAGTTTGCCGGCGAGCGCCACCGCCTGGGCGTGATTCCCCGAGGAGAAAGCCACCACGCCGCGGCGCTTCTCCCCGGCCGAGAGCTGCGACAGCGCGTTGTAGGCGCCGCGAAACTTGAAGGCACCCATGCGCTGCAGGTTCTCGGGCTTGAAGAACACCCGCGCGCCGGTGAGCGCGTCCACGGTGGCCGAAGTAAGCACCGGCGTGCGGTGGGCCTCGCCCCTGATGCGCTCGTGCGCGCGGGCAACGTCGCCGAATGTTACTTCCGGATTTACTTCCATCGCTGCAACGCCTCTCTGGCCAGGTAGTTCGGCGCCCAGGGGAATCCGGGCAGGTTCGCGAACCGCTCGTCGGGTGTGCGCATGGGCCGATTGTAGAATGCCGCCATGGACTACTCCAGATACAAAGACCTGAAAATCCGCCGGCTCGAGCCCGGTATCCTGGAACTGGTGATGGGCGAGGAGGGCGGCAAGCTCTCCACCGCGACCGAGCGCCTGCACAAGGAACTGGCCGAGATCTGGCTCGACATCGACCGCGACCCGGAAACACGGGTGGCGATCCTGCGCGGCGCGGGCAAGGGCTTCTCCGCCGGCGGCGACCTGGCGATGGTGGAGAAAATAACGCAGGATTTCGAGGCGCGCGTGCGCGTCTGGCGCGAGGCGCGGGACCTCGTCTACAACATCATCAACTGCTCGAAAATGATTGTCTCCGCGATGCACGGCCCGGCGGTGGGCGCGGGGCTGGTGGCGGGGCTGCTGGCGGACGTGTCGATCGCGGCGAAGAACGCGCGCATCATCGACGGCCACACGCGCCTGGGCGTCGCCGCGGGCGATCATGCGGCGATCGTCTGGCCGCTCCTGTGCGGCATGGCGAAGGCGAAGTACTACCTGCTGCTGTGCGAGGAGGTCTCGGGCGAGGAGGCGGAAAGAATCGGGCTGGTGTCGCTGTGCTGCGAGGAGGCCGAGCTGCAGGCGAAGGCGCTGGAGGTGGCGAGAAAACTCGCCGCAGGCGCGCAGACCGCGCTGCGCTGGACCAAATACAGCCTCAACAACTGGCTGCGCCTGGCCGGGCCGAGCTTCGATGCGTCCCTGGCGCTGGAAATGTTCGGCTTCACCGGCCCGGAGGCGAAGGAAGGCGTCGCCTCGCTGCGGGAGAAGAGAAAGCCCTCCTTCCCACCGCCGCCGGAGGATTTTTAAGCTGACCGATTTACGAGCCGCCCTGCGGCGGCGTGCTGAAGTCCAACGCATCACCGCCCGCCGGGGCGGCGGGCGCCGAAGCAGTGCCGTTGATCAGCCGTTCGAGTTCGCGTGCAATTCCCGCGGGGTCCGCTCCGCCTGCGCGCCCCATGCTCGAGAGCAGAACGCGCACCGGCAGGTCCACCAGCGTGGGCTCGGGATGATCGCGCAGGTGGGCGGTGCTTTGCACCGCGGGGACGACACGGCCGCTGCGTATGCCGGGCATTTCGTTTTCAAGGCCCTGGATCATGGCGGCCTGGGCGCGGCCGATGCCGCTGAGCAATTCGGCGAGTTGGATGGCTGAGATCTGCAGCATGAAGCCCCCTGTCTGGATTGCGCGAGGTCCGAGAGTAAGACGCGCCGATGGTAGCATTCAAGCCGCATGCTGCTCAGGCTGCTCATCGGCGCGCTGCTCGTGCTTGCGGGCGCGGTGGGCGGCCTCGCGCTTCATGTCGCCACCGCAAGCGGAGATACCGTGTTTTCCTGGCAGCGTCCCGACAATCTGGGGGTGAAAGAAGGCCGGCTGGCGCCGCCCAAGACGACGCCGAACTGCGTTTCCAGCCAGGCCGACCCTGCGGATGCCGAACATTACATCGCGCCGATTCCGTTCAAGGGCGACGCACTCGCGGCGATGGCTGCGGTGCGCAAGGCCGTTGAGAGCATGCAGGATACGACCGTGATCCGTGCCGAGCGCATCTACCTCTATGCCGAATACCGCACCAAGACCATGCGCTTCGTGGATGACGTCGAATTCGTCTTCGATGAGAAAGCCGCGCTGATCCACGTGCGCTCGGCCTCGCGCCTCGGCCGGCGCGATTTCGGCGTCAACCGCGCGCGCGTCGAGGCCCTGCGCTCGCGCATTGAAGGCCGGATCAATGACTGAAAAAAATCGGGTTCAAATTTTCTTGTCGCATGAAGACTAAACACACTGAAAGACTAAACCATGGCGCCACCGGTTCAGGCCTATATACTGCGCGGCACGAGACGAGAGGATCCGTATGACGACGGCAAGACACCCGCGGCCGAAGGAACTGGAAGGTCTTTCGCTCGAGGAGATCGCGCAGCGCCATGTCGCGCGCTTGCGCGACCGCAAGGCCGACTGGGCGGCGTTCGAGGACGCGAAGATCGAAGGCTACAGGCGCGCGCAGCATCGCTTCATCGGCGCCGGGGGATCCGGCAAGCACGGCGATCCCGCCGTCATTCCGCCCCGCGGTTTTACCCTGAGCGTCATGTATGTGCAACCGGGGCAGGGAAACGCGGCGCACACGCACGAGGTGGAGGAAGTGTTCTTCGTGCTGCAGGGCTACCTCACCGCGTTTATCGAGGACGAGAGCGGCCGGCGGCTGGACATCCGCCTCGGGCCCTGGGAATGCATCGCCTGCCCGCCCGGCGTGATCCACGGCTATATCAACGAAAGCCTCGAGCCGGTGTATTTCCAGGTGATGCTGGGCCGCGCCCGTCCCGAGACGATGGGCTACGCCGACGAGGCGCTCTACAAGCGGCGCGACGCGCATCTTGGCGGCTGAGCGCCGACGATTGGCGCAGCCGTCGTCTTGATTGACCGTACAGACGACCTGGACCCGCAGGATTTGACAAGAAACAACACTCTGGTCAGCATGCGGCCAAAGGAGAATCAGCCAGTGATGCGATTCATCAAGGTGGTTGGTGTCGCGCTTGCGCTGTGCGCGACGGGCGCCGGCGCGCAGGGCTATCCCAACAAACCGGTCAAGGTCATCGTGACCTTCACCGTAGGCGGCGCCGCCGACCTTACCGCGCGGCTTCTGGGCGACCGGCTCTCGGAGATCTGGCGGCAGCAGGTGGTGGTGGAGAACCGCATCGGCGCCGGCGGCAGAATCGGGGTCGAGGCGGTGCACCGCTCGGCGCCCGACGGCTACACGCTGCTGCTTTTCTCCAACACACACGCCATCAACCAGGCGCTCTATAAGGACCAAGGGTTCGATCTCCTCAAGGACTTCGCGCCGCTCGGTCTCACCACCTCGACGCCGATGGTGCTTGCCGTCAATCCCCGCGTGCCGGTAACGACGATCAGGGAGTTCACCGAGTTGTTGCGATCGAGGCCCGGGAAGGTCGATTACGCCACCTGCGGCGTCGCGACGGCGCACCACTTCGCGATGGAGTTGTACAAGCACGCCACCAAGACTTTCGCGGTGCACATTCCCCATCGCGGCTGCTCGCCCGCGGTCAGCGACGCAGTCGGCGGGCAGATTGATGTCGTGGTGGCATCGCTCGCCGCCGTGCTGCCTTTCGCCAAGCAGGGCCGCCTGCGCATCATCGGCCTCACCACCAAGGAGCGCTCGCCGGTCGTGCCCGAAATCCCGACCTTCCGCGAATCCGGTCTGCCCGAGCTCAAGGACTTCGAGGTCGAGAACTACTACGGCTTCATGGCGCCGGCCGGCACGCCGCGCGAGGTGCAGGCGAAGCTCGAGACCGATATCAGGCGCGTGCTGGCGATGCCGGATTTGGTGACGCGGCTGAACAACGCCGGGCTGGATCTTTTCCAGTATCCGCCGGAGCAGATGAGCGCCATCCTGCGCTCCGATATCGCCAAGTTCCAACGCGCGATCGCCGTGGCCGGCATCAAGCCGGAGTAAGCCTTGGGCAAGCTAAGGATCAGCCTCGCGTGCTGCGACTACGACCGCGCGCGGGCTCTGTTCGACGGCCGCGTGCAGATCGACGGCTGCGAAGTCGCCGCCACGCCACTCGAGCCGGAAGAAGCGTTCCATCGCGCGTTCAAGTACCAGGAATTCGACATCAGCGAGCTGTCGCTCTCGAGCTATACACTGCAGGTCTCGCGCGGAACCCAGGCCTACGTGGCGATACCGGCCTTCGTATCGCGGCTGTTCCGCCACTCTGGAATTTACATCCGCACGGACCGCGGCATCGAACGGCCGCAAGATCTGAAAGGCAAGACGCTGGGCCTGCCCGAGTACCAGATCACCGCAAACGTCTGGATCCGCGGCATCCTGAAGGACGACTTCGGGGTGAGGACGCAGGATATCCGCTGGCGCAGCGGCGGCATCGAGGAGCCGGGCCGCGAGGAGCGCGCGCCGCTGCAGCTTCCACCCGGGATCGACCTCAAGCCGATCCCGAAAGACAAGACGCTCAGCGCGATGCTGGAAGCGGGCGAGCTGGACGGCATGATCGGGGCGCGCGCGCCGTCTTGCTTCCTGCGTGGAGCGCCGCACGTCGCGCGCTTGTTTGCCGATTTCCGCAAGGTGGAGCAGGAGTACTTTCGGCGCACCCGCATATTTCCGATCATGCACGTCATCGGCATCCGCAAATCGCTGCTGGAGAAGCACCCCTGGCTGGCGGTGAACGTCATGAAAGCCTTCATCAAGGCGAAGGAGCTGTGCTGGTACGAGTTGGGCCAGATCGGCCATCTCTTCAACAGCCTTCCCTGGGGCGTCGCCGAGTTCGCAGACGCGCGAGCGTTGATGGGCGAGGACTACTGGAGCTACGGACTGGACGCAAACCGCCATGTCCTGGAAGCCTTCACGCGCTACCACCACGAGCAGGGCCTGTCGGCGAGCAGGGTTTCGCCCGAAGAGCTGTTCGCCGCATCGGCCTGCGACCTGAGCAAGATTTAAAGCCGGCGCGTCCGGTTCTCAGCCGCTTGGCAGATCGAACATGCCCTTGGGCAGGCTGCCGATGAAAGCGATCGCCTTCTGCTTGTCGATGACGATGTCGCGCGCCTCAGCTAGATCTTGGAAAGTTCAAAGGTGCCGGGATGGAAGAGCTCCTCCGGCGAAAGCTTACGCTGCGCCAGCCCCTGGGCGTACGAATAGCGGGTCATGGCTTCGAGCGCGGCACGGTTGGGCTCGACGCCGTAGCTCCAGTAGTCCTTACCCATCAGCTCTTCCGCGGCGAGCACTTCCTGGTAAACCCAGGGCAGGGTCACCATGTGCACCCCCGCCTGCCGCATCTCACGGATGGCGATCTCCTTCGCTGCAACGAAGGCCTTGTAAGTGCTGACGGCAAGCCAGGGATTCGCTTGCAGCAGCGTCTTGCGGATGCCGATCATGTGCATGATCGGAAAGATGCCGGTTTTCCTGAAATAGGCGCCCTCGACCTCGCGGAAATTCTCGAACAGGCGAACCACCTTCGGATTGACGCGGTAGCAGCTTGGGAGGCGCGCCGAGATGAGCGCATCGAGCTCTCCCGCATGCAGCATCCCCGAGAGCGTCTTGTGGTTCGGAATCGGCGTGATCGAGACGCTCTTGTCGACCGTGAGCCTGGCGCGCTCGCGCCGCCCGGGCTCCTCCTGTCCGCCGGTGAACCACTGGATGTCGCGCGGTCGCACGCCGTACTCGTCCTCGAGGATGCCCCGCGCCCACAGGCAGGCGGTCATTTGGTACTCGGGCATGCCGACGCGCTTGCCGCTGAGATCCTTCGGCTCCTTGATGCCGCGGTCCGAGCGGATGTAGATCGCGGAATGCCGGAAGTACTTGGAGACGAAGGCGGGAATGGCGACGTAGGGCGCCTCGCCCCGCGACAGCGTCATCAGGTAGCTGCTGCCGGAGATTTCCGTGACGTCGAATTCCGCGCCGTTGAACGCCCGGTGAAAACACTCCTCCGCCACGAGCGGAACAGCGGTGACGTCGCAGCCCTCGAGCGGCACGCGCCCATCGAAAATGGCCTGTACGCGGTCGTAGCGTTCACAGGCGAGGGAAATCCTGAGTGCCATGGGTCTTTGAAACAAGCAGTATACTGACGAATACCGGATGCGGCATTCCGTGCTGAGAGGAGGGTCGTTTGGCGTGGCATGAGGCGCCCGGCGCACAGGAGCTGGGGGAGGAGGAAGCGATGGGTATTACGATTGAGGGTCGGCAGATCGCGCTCTGCCAGAGCGCGGGGGCGTACTACGCGGTGCAAGGCATCTGCACCCACCAACACGCGCTGCTTGCCGACGGCTACGTGGAGGACGGCGCCATCGAGTGCCCGCTGCACCAGGGGCGCTTCGATCTCAAGACCGGCGCCGCGCTCTGCGCCCCGGTGACCGAGCCGCTGCGCGTCTACCCGGTGCGGGCCGAGGACGGCAAGGTTTTCGTGCAGATCCAGGACTGAGAGGCGGCGTGGCTCTTCAGCGCTTCGTGATCGTAGGCGCCGGGCAGGCGGGCGGCCGTGCCGCCGAGGCCCTGCGCGCCGCGGGTTTCAAGGGCGAGATCGTCCTGATCGGCGAAGAGCGCCACGAGCCCTACGAGCGGCCAGCGCTTTCCAAGGCGGTGCTCCTCGGCGAGCAGCAGGCGGCGTCGACCCTGATCCATCCGCGCGAGTGGTACGCAGCGCAGAACATCGATCTGCGCACGCGCGCGCGCGTTGAGGCCATCGCGCCGGTCAGCCGGACCGTGATCACCGCCGACGGCCAGCGCGTCGAGTATTCGAAGCTCCTGCTGTGCAGCGGCAGCCGCGTGCGGCCCCTGCCGGGAGCTCCGGACCACCTGCGCGGCGTGCACTACCTTCGCACCATCGAGGAAGCCGAGCGCCTCGCCGCCGAGCTGGTGCCCGGCCGGCGCCTGGTGGTGATCGGCGGCGGCTTCATCGGGCTGGAAGTCGCGGCCAGTGCGGTCAAGCGCGGCGTCGCCGTAAGCGTGGTCGAACGGCAGGGCGCGGTCTTGGATCGGGCTGTGCCCGCCGCCATGGCCGGGTACGTGGAATCGCTTCACCGCGCACAGGGCGTGAATCTGCGGCTCGGCGTTGCGGTCACCGCCATTCACGGCGCCTCGGCGATCGAGAGCGTCGAGCTGGCCGACGGGACCGTGCTCGACGCCGATCTCGTCGTGATCGGCATCGGCATTATTCCCAATACCGAGCTCGCTGAAGCAGCCGGGGCCGCCTCCAGCGACGGCGTAGTGGTGGACGAGTATTGCCGCACGACGCTGGAAGGCGTCTACGCCGCGGGCGACGTGACCAACCACTACAACCCGATCCTCGACCGGCGCGTGCGGCTCGAATCGTGGCAGAACGCGCAAAACCAGGCCATCGCTGCGGCCCGAAACATGATCGGCGCGCCGCAGCCCTACGCGGAGGTGCCGTGGTTCTGGTCCGACCAGTTCGAGGTTAACATCCAGCTCGTGGGCGTCGTGGAGCCGGGGCTGGAAATCGTCTGGCGCGGCGACCGCCAGTCCGGGCGATCGGTGGCGTTCGGCCTCGCCGGCGGGCGCCTGCGCCTCGCCGCGGGCTTCAACGTCGGCGCGGATATCCGGTTCGCGCGACGGTTGATCGAGGCGGGTGCCGAGGTTTCGCCGCAGCAGCTCGCCGACCCAGCGGTCAAACTGAAGGATCTGATCCCGAACAACGCGGCGCGGCGTTCGCTCGCCGCATGAGCCGGGTTTCGCATTAAGGAGGCCACATGTTCAGCGTCAACACAGTGATCGGGCAGGCCGGCAACTTCGCGAAGGACCGCCTGGACGGCTCCTTCGACTACAAGTGGCCGGGGGACAGCCTGCAATACGTTCCCGACTGGGTCTACACCAGCCCCGAGATCTACCAGCGCGAGATCGAGCGCATCTTCAAGGGGCCGACCTGGAACTTCGTCGCGCTCGAGGCCGAGATCCCGAACACGGGGGACTACAAGCGCTCCTTTGTCGGCGCGACTCCGGTCGTCGTCTCGCGCGACACCGACGGGTCGGTGCACGTGTTCGAGAACCGCTGCGCGCACCGCGGGGCGGAGTTTTGCCGCAGCCAGCGCGGCAACACGAAGGAATTCGTCTGTCCCTACCACCAGTGGTCCTACGACCTGAAGGGCAACCTGCAGGGAATTCCGTTCAAGCGCGGCCTGAAGAACGAGGGCGGCGGTATGCCGAAGGACTTCAGGAACGAGGACCACGGTCTTCTCAAGCTCGATGTCACTCTGCTTCACGGCGTGGTGTTCGCCTCTTTTTCCAAGGACGTCGAGCCGATAGCGGACTACCTGTCGCCGGAGATCCTCAAGGACTTCGAGGTGGTGTTCAAGGGCAGGAAGCTGAAGATCCTCGGCTACTACCGCAACGAGCTGCCGGGCAACTGGAAGCTCTACCACGAGAACCTGAAGGACCCGTACCACGCCACGCTGCTGCACTCGTTCCTCGTCACCTTCGGGCTGCTGGTGGCGGGCAGCAAGAACGGCATGATCGCCGACCCCACCGGGCGGCACGGCACTCTCGCCTCGGCCAAGCCGGACTCGATGGAAGGCGTCGTGGACGATGCGTCCAAGAAGGAGATGCGCGGTTACCGCGAGGACTTCAAGCTGGCCGACGGCCGCTTCCTCGAGTACGTGCGCGAATTCGACTCGCCCTGGTCGGTGACCATGCAGACCATCTGGCCCAATCTCATCGTGCAGCGCGAGCTCAACACGCTCGGCATCCGCCACATCGTGCCCAACGGGCCGCACAGCATGATCATGCTGTGGACCATGTTCGGCTACGAAGGCGACAGCGAAGAGATGACGCGCCACCGCCTGCGCCAGGGCAACCTGATGGGGCCTGCGGGATTTCTCGGCCTGGAAGACAACGAGGCGATCAAGTTCGTGCAGGAAGGCGTGCGCCGCTCGCCCTCGGACCGCGGCGTGCTCAAGCTCGGCGGGGATACCACGGGCACCACCAAGTCGCTCATCGACGAGTCGGCGATCCGCGCGATGTACGGCCATTACCGCAAGGCAATGGGCCTTTGATGTATCCGGGTTACGACATGCAGGCGGCGGATGCGAAGGCAACGCGCGAGCTGAGATTCGAGATCGAGGAATTCCACTCTGCCTACTGCTGGACGCTGGACCGCGGCGCGCTCGAGGAATGGCCGGACTACTTCACCGACGACGCGGTCTATCGCATCACCGCCAGGGAAAACGCCGATGACGGCTTGCCGGTGGGCCTGGTGTACGCAGATTCCAAGGCGATGATCCGCGACCGCGCCTTCGCCATCCAGCATACCCTGATGTATGCGCCGCGTTATATGCAGCACTTCGTCACCAACGTGCGGGTGCTGGAAGTGAAGGGCGAATTGATCAAGGCCCAGGCGAACTATCTTCTCCTGCAGACGCTGGTCGACGGGCCTACCACCATCCACCAGGCCGGGCGTTACTACGACACATTCGTGCGGCGCGGCGCGCGGCTGCTGCTGAAAGAGCGCCAGTGCATCTACGACACGGTGCTGATCGCCAACGACCTGGTACTGCCGGTCTAAGGGTCTAAGCGGCCGTCAACAAAAAAGGGAGGATAGAGACTCGTGAGCAAGCTTCGGCTGACCCTGGCGGTGTGCGACTACGATCGCACCAAAGCCATCTTTTCCGGACGCACGCCCATCGAGGGCTGCGACATCGTGCCGCTCGCGCTCAATGCCGAGGAATGCTTTCACCGGGCGTTCAAGTTCCAGGAGTTCGACATCGCGGAACTCTCGCTTTCGAGCCACATGGCGACGGTCTCGCGCGGCGAGAACGCGTATATCGGCGTTCCGGCGTTCGTCTCGCGCGTGTTCCGCCATTCCGGCATCTATATCCGCACCGACCGCGGCATCGGAAAGCCCGAAGATCTGCGCGGCCGGACCGTCGGCGTGCCCGAGTACCAGATCACCGCGAACGTGTGGATTCGCGGCATGCTGAAAGACGACTACGGCGTGAAACCCGAGGACATCCACTGGCGCCGCGGCGGCATCGAGGAGCCGGGCCGCGATGAGCGCTCGCCCATCCAATTACCCCCTGGCATCGACCTGCAGCAGGTTCCCGGCGACAAGACGCTTTCCGGCATGCTGGAGAAGGGCGAGATCGACGCGATGATCACCGCCCGCGCGCCCTCGTGCTTCGATCGCCGCGTGCCGCACGTCGGGCGCCTGTTTGCCGATTTCAAGGCGGTCGAGCAGGATTATTTCCGGCGCACCGGCTTTTTCCCGATCATGCATCTGATCGGCATCCGCAAGACGCTGGTGGAGCAGTATCCCTGGCTGCCGGTCAGCGTCTACAACGCCTTCCTCGCAGCGAAGAACATTGCGGTCAAGGAGCTCAACGAGCTCGCGCAACTGATGGTGAACCTGCCGTGGGTGGTGGACCACTACAACGAAACGCGCCGCGTGATGGGCGAGGACTTCTGGCCCTATGGCTTCAAGGAGAACCGCAAGAATCTGGAGGCGTTCGCGTGCTACCACCACGAGCAGGAGCTGTCGCAGCGCAAGGTGGCGCCCGAGGAGCTGTTCGCGCCTTCGACCTTCGATCTGTCCAAGATTTGACAGCGTGAAAGCCGCGCCGTTCGAGTACCACGTCCCGCGCGAGCTGCACCGGGCGCTCGATCTCATGGCGCAACTCGAGGACGCGCGCGTGCTGGCCGGCGGCCAGTCGCTGATGCCCATGCTCAATCTGCGCCTGGCTTCGCCGCGGCATCTGGTCGACCTGAACCGGATCGCGGAGCTGTCGGGCATCCGGGAAGAAGGAGATGCCGTCGTGTTCGGCGCCATGACGCGCCAGCGCGCCATCGAGTTCTCGGAGGTGGTGGCGCGCAAGCTGCCGCTGTTCGCGGAGGCGGTGCGCTCGGTGGGACACCGTCAGACGCGCAATCGGGGGACGATCGGCGGAAGCCTCTGCCACCTCGATCCTGCCGCTGAGCTTCCGGCCGCCTGCATGGCGATGGACGCCATCCTGAGGGTGCAGAGCACGCGTGCCTCGCGCGAAATCGCGATGCGCGATTTCCCGGCCGGCTTCATGACCCCTTCGCTCCAGCCGGGCGAGATCCTCACCGGAATCGTCCTGCCGCCCTGGACCGGGCGCGTCGGCACGGCGTTTCTGGAGTACGCGCGTCGTCACGGCGATTTCGCCGTGGTGTCCGTGGCGGTGCTGCTCGAGCTGGATGCGCGCGCACAGATTTCGCGCGCGTCGGTGACGCTGGGCGGCGTTGCGGCGGGGCCGGTGCGCATGGCCGAGGCGGAGCGCGCGCTCATCGGCAAGCGGCTCGACGAAGCGGCGATCGCGGCAGCAGCCCGGCTGTGCGGACAAATCGAGGCCATGGGCGACCCCTTTGTCCCGGCGTGGTACCGGCAGCAGCTGGCGCGAACCCTGTCGGAGCGCGCCCTTCGCATTGCTCTCGAAAGAGCCGTTGCGTGAGCGAATTTCACGACATTGCCGTCAAGATCAACGGTCGCAGCTACGAGCGGCGCGTCGCCGTGCGCATGAACCTCGCCGACTTCCTGCGCCACGAGCTCGGGCTGACCGGCACGCACGTCGGTTGCGAGCACGGCGCCTGCGGTGCGTGCACGGTTCTCGTCGACGGTCGGAGCGCGCGTTCCTGCCTGATGCTTGCGGCGCAGGCCGACGGCTGCGAGCTCGAGACGGTGGAAGGGCTCGCCGGCGAAACGGATTTGAATCCCCTGCAGCAGGCGTTCTGGGACCGGCACGGGCTGCAGTGCGGCTTCTGCACCCCGGGCATCCTCATGACGCTGACCGAGCTCCTGCGCGACACCCCGAACGCGGACGAAGCGGCGATCCGCGCTGCGCTTTCCGGGCATCTTTGCCGCTGCACCGGGTACCAGAACATCGTGGCGGCGGCCCTCGCCGTCGCCGGAAAAACATGAGCGCACAGCGCATCATCGGCGCGCGCGCCCGCCGGGTGGAGGATCCGGCGCTGCTGCGCGGCGAGGGCGTCTACGTCGACGACATCGCCTGTCCCGGCGTCCTGCATGCGGCGTTCGCGCGCAGTCCCCATGCGCACGCAAGGATTACAAGATTTCCGGTTGAGGAACTGAAGGCGATGCCCGGCGTGGTGGCCGTACTTACCGCAGCCGAGCTGGCGAGCGAGATGACGAGCGTGCTGATGCCGCCGCAGTTCCCTTCGAGCAGCCTGCCGCCGGGGGCGGGCTCCTACGTGCTGGCGCCGAAAGAGGTGTGCTACGTCGGCGAGCCGGTGCTGATGGTGGTGGCCGAGTCGCGTGCGCTCGCCGAAGATGCCGTCGCCGCGGCGGAAGTGGACTACGAGCCGCTCGCAGCGGTGGTCGATGCCGCCGCTGCGGGCGCGCCGGATGGCCCGAAGGTGCGCGAGGGCATCGCGAGCAACCTGCTGACGCGGTTCAAGGTCGGCTACGGCGCGGTGAGCGAAGCTTTCGCCTCGGCGCCGCACGTGTATCGCGAGCGATACTGGCAGCACCGCGGCGTCGCGCATCCCATCGAAGGGCGCGGCGTGCTCGCGCGGCCCGAGCCGGGCAGCCGCAAGCTCACGGTCTGGTCCTCCACGCAGATGTCCAATCTTCTGCACAGCATGCTGGTCGACGTGCTGGGCGCGGACGAGGACGACATCCGGGTCATTGCGCCGGCGGTCGGCGGCGGCTTCGGCTGCAAATACCTGGTCTATCCGGAAGAGCTCGCCGTTGCCGCGGCGGCGCGAAAACTGGGCCGGCCGGTCAAGTGGGTCGAAGACCGGTGCGAGCACTTCATGGCCGCGATCCATGAGCGCGATCAGTACTGGGATGTCGAGATCGCGGTCGATGCGAACGCCAAGGTGCTCGCCCTGCGCGGCAGCCTGATCCACGACCAGGGCGCCTACACGCCCCAGGGCTTCCACGCCTCCTACAACTCGGCCTCCTCGATCACCGGTCCTTACGTGGTGCCGGCCTACGAGATCGACGTGCAGGTGATGCAGACCAACAAGACGCCGGTGCAGCCGGTGCGCGGCGCGGGCTATCCGCAGGCGGCGTTCGTGATGGAGCGCCTGATCGACCGCGTCGCGCGCGAGCTCGAGCTCGACCGCGCCGAAGTGCGCAGCCGCAACCTCATCACGCCGGACAGGATGCCGTATCCCAAGAAGCTGAAGAACCGCTCCGGGGCGGAGTTGGTGATCGACGGCGGCGACTACCCGAAGTGCCAGGCGCTGGGCCTCGAGCGCATCGGCTACGCGGGCTTCCTCGCGCGCCAGAAAGCGGCGCGCGCCGAGGGTCGCTATCTGGGAATCGGTTTCGCCCACGCGGTGAAACCCACAGGCCGGGGTCCCTATGAAATGGCGCGCGTGCGCGTCTCGACCTCAGGCCGCGTCACCGTCTACGCCGGCGCGATGGAAATGGGGCAGGGCATCAAGACCTCGCTCGCGCAGGTGTGCGCCGAGCAGCTCGCGGTGCCGCTCGAGCGCATCGAGGTGACGGCGGGCGACTCCGCGTACATCCCGGCGGGGTTCGGCGGCTTTGGCAGCCGGCAGGCCATCTTTTGCGCCTCGGCGGTGCACCTGGCCGCGCTCGCGGTGCGCAATAAGGCGATCCGCGCCGCGGCGACGCTGCTCGAGGCGGCGGAGAGCGACCTGGAGCTGAAAGACGGGCGCGTCGTGGTGAAGGGGGTTCCCGGACACGGCATCTCGCTCGGCGACATTTCGCGCAAGCTGCGCGGCGCGCCCGGCTACGCGCTCCCAGGCGGCGTCACGCCGATCCTCGAGGCCGACGCGAGCTTCCAGCTCGATCTGCAGGCCTTCGCCAACGCGTTCCACGCCTGCGAGGTCGAGGTCGATCCCGGGACCGGCCACGTCAGCCTCCTGCGCTACGTCGCGGTGCAGGACAGCGGACGCCTGATCAATCCGCTGATCGCCGAAGGCCAGGTCCATGGCGGCGTGGTGCACGGCATCGGCAACGCGCTGTTCGAGTGGATGCGCTACGACGAGCAGGGCCAGCCCATCACCACGACTTTCGCCGATTACCTGCTGCCCACGGCCACCGAGGTTCCGAACATCGAGGTGCTGTTCGTGGAGACGCCATCGACCACCAACCCGCTCGGGGTGAAGGGCCTAGGCGAGGCGGCCACCATCGCCGTCGCGCCCGCCGTCATCGCCGCGGTCGAGAACGCCCTCGAGCCGTTCGGCGTGCACATCAACGAGGCCCCGCTCACTCCGGTGCGCGTGCTGGAACTCATTCGCAATTCCAACCCGGAAAGGAAGCTGCCATGAAATGGGTCCGATGGATTGCAGTTGCGATGGCGCTCGCGCCGCTGGCGGCGCAGGCGCAGGCGCAGGCGCAGGTTTCCGGCCACCCGGCCACCCGGCCGATCTGGATCATCGCGCCTTATGCGCCCGGCGGCGGCGTGGACGTGTATGCCAGGATACTCGCCCTGGAGCTCACCGCGATCTTCGAAGGTGATGAAATCCCGCGGCGCTCTTTCCAGGTAGCGGTTGCGGGCGGCGATGAGCTCGCGAAGCGGATACTTCCTGTTGACCGGCACCAGCCGGTCGCGCAGCTCGTCATCTTGATATATTGAAGCTCGCATTCAGCGTACTGATCAATTTTCCTTGCGCTCATGCTCACTTGCCTCGATCCACTTACCTGCTTTCAAGCAAACAAAAGGAGCTCCTCACATGAAACTCAGAATGCCTTCCTTGATGCGTCGCCTCTCCGTCGCGGTAGGTTTCATCCTTGCTGCAACGGTTGGTCATACGCAGACGCCGGCGAATTTTCCAACCAAGTCGATTGATATCACGGTGCCATTTCCACCTGGTGGGGGTGTCGATTTATTGGCTCGCCTTATCAGCGCGCCCTTGAGTGTGGTCTTGGGGCGGCCAGTGGTTGTCGAAAATCGATCTGGTGCCGGTGGCACTATCGCCGCACGCTACGTCGCAGGGCGCCCCAATGATGGGCATTCACTACTGATGTTGAATGATGCGTATGCGATAGCGCCGGCCGTTTTTAAAAACCTTCAATACGATCCAAAGAAGGATCTTGCCGCAATAATTAATGTTGCGTATGCGCCCATGGTGCTGGTAACTCCCGCAAACTCACCATACGCGTCTTTGGCAGATGTTGTTGCTGCAGGCGTAGCAAAAAACTCGAAAGTTTCATATGGTTCCTGCGGCACCGGCACCTCTCCACACCTGGCAGGTGAACTTTTTAACATTGCATTCAAAATGCAGAGTACTCATATTCCTTATAAGGGATGCGGCCCGGCGTTGGTGGCTGTCCTTGGGGGGCAGGTTGAGCTAGCGTTTGTGACCCTGTCGGGTGCAGTGCCTCATCTCAAGTCCGGCAAGATGAGAGCGTTAGCAATCACATCCAAAGATCGCTCCAAAGTACTGCCGAATGTGCCAGCCGTGGCCGAGAGCGGTGCCCCGGACTTTCATATGAGCCAATGGCAGGGTTTGGCTGTTCCCGCCGGAACGCCGGAGGGTGTGAAGAACGCGTTATACGAAGCGATATCCAAAGTCATGCAAACGGACGAAATGCAAAAAAAGCTTTTCGAACTTGGCTATACCCCTGCCAGTGAGAAGCCGGATGTTTTTCAGAAGATTATTGATAGTGACATCGATAAATTTGCAAAGCTTGCCAAGCAAATTGGTTTAAGTCTTGATTGATAAGGAGGAGATGCCATGAGGATGGCGTCAACGGCTGCGCGTAGCAACACTACAGAACCGGACAGTTCTAAAAACCCGCGACATATACTAGTATCGAAACTCATGAGTGACCGCACCGCCAAGGTCTGAGGAGGCCCGCCATGTCGCTGACAAGAAAATCGAGCGTAATGATCCGCTGGACAACCGCCATCCTCGCGCTGCTTGTCGCCGCGCTGCTGCCGGCGGCTGCATTGCCGCAAGCTTTTCCCTCGAAGCCGGTGAAGATCCTGATCGGCTCCGCTCCTGGCGGCATTCTCGACGTGACTGCACGCAGCATCGGCCAGAAGCTGAGCGAAAGCTGGGGCGTGCCGGTGATCGTGGAAGGCCGCCTCGGCGCGGCCGGAAACATTGCCGGCGAAGCGCTCGCGAAGTCGCCCGCCGACGGCTACACGCTGCTGGTAGGCGAAAGCGGCGTCTGGGGGATCAGTCCGCATCTTGTCACCAAGTCGCCCTACGATCCGCGCGTGGATTTCGCGCCGGTCAGCCAGGTGGGCCTGTTACCGGTGTTTCTCGTCATCCCCAGCGCGGTGCCGGCAACCAGCGTCGCGCACTTCATCGCCTACGCCAGGCAGCACCAGGGCAAGCTCGCCTACGCATCGGGCGGGGTCGGCTCCATCCACCAGCTCACTGCCGAGCTGTTCAAGTCGATGGCGAAGCTCGACATCCTGCACGTGCCCTACAAGGGAGGGGGGCCGGCCGCGACGGCAGTACTGGCCGGCGAGGTGCAAATGGCGTTTGTGAGCTATGCGGGTGCGCAGGCGGGGCTGAGCTCCGGAAAACTCCGCATGCTTGGGGTCAGCACCGCGCAGCGCTCGCCTAATTTCCCCGACATTCCTACGGTCAGCGAAACCGGCCTGCCCGGCTTCGACATTTTCACGACGCTTGGCGTGATCGCGCCGGCAGGCACGCCGCGGGAGATTGTTTCCAAGGTGCACGCGGGCGTCATGGCGGCCGTGGCCATGCCCGATGTTGCTCAGCGCCTCACCGATGCCGGGCTGACCGTCGCGCCCGCGTCGACGGAGCAGTTCGGCGCCGTGATCCGTTCCGAATACGCCAAGTTCGAGCAGCTGGTCAAGCTGTCGGGCGCGCGGCGTATGGATTGAATCCCGCGCCCGCTGAAGCTGAAGGTGGATCAGTCCATGCGCAGAGCGCCGCGCCCATACGCATTGTTCACTTCGATGAGGCGCACGAGGGTCGCCATGAACACGTCGCGCTCCTTCTGCGAGAGCGGCGCGCACAGCCGGTCCTGGGCGCGCTGCATCGAGGTGAACATCGCCACCGTCAGGGTGCGGCCGCGGCGCGTGATGCTGGCGAGCTTGGCGCGCCGGTCGCGCGGGTTGGCCTTGCGTGCGATAAGCTTGCGCGCCTCCAGCCGGGCGAGAACCTCGGCGGTGGTCGCGCGGTCGAGGCCCAGCTCCTCGGCGAGCGAGACCTGGTCGAGCGCGCCGTGGAGCGAGAGGGCGGTGAGCAGACCGTATTGCACGGGCGTCAGTTGCGACGCCTTGCACTCCTCGAGGAACAGCGCGCAATGGATCTGATGAAGGCGCCGGATCAGGTAGCCGGGACGCGACCACAGCGGCAGCCGCAGTTCGCGCACGCTGGGATTGGCGCGCTTCGCGCGGCGCAAGCGGGGTGGCATGGCGCGCGAGTCTAGCCTATTTCCCACTGCGGCCGAGACCGCCCGGCGGGTGCGGGCAGGAGAGGTCTGCGCCCGAGAAATCATCGACGAGTGCCTCGCGAGCATCGACAGACTGCAACCGAAGCTCAAT
Organism: Burkholderiales bacterium; assembly: GCA_038904015.1. Classification (GTDB taxonomy): domain Bacteria; phylum Pseudomonadota; class Gammaproteobacteria; order Burkholderiales; family SG8-39; genus RBG-16-66-20. Next base: position 60,472 of record JBCKKZ010000005.1, read on the forward strand.
GCTTTCGTCACGGTCTGCGCCGACCAGGCGCGCGCGCAGGCGGAGGCGATCGACCGCTCGCGCAGGAACGGCGATACGCTCGGGCCGCTGGCCGGCGTTCCCGTCTCGGTCAAGGACATCCTCAATACGAAAGGCGTGCGCACCGCCTGGGGCTCGCGCCTGATGGAGAACAATGTCCCCGCCGCCTGCTGCGGCATCGTCGGCCTCAAGCCCACGCTCGGCGCGGCGCCGCACAACCAGGTCCCCGACGCATTCAACAACTTCATCCACCTCGGCGTGATGGCGCGCACCGTGGAGGACACGGAGCTGATGTTCAACGCGATCGCCGGTTCGCATTCGAGCGATCCATGGTCTTTGATTCTCGAGAAACCTGAACCGAGGCAAATCAAGGGCATCCGCATCCATTGGCGGCCGCTGCTGGGCAATACGCTGCTCGACGACGAAGTGCGCGCGCAATGCGAACAGGCACTGCAGGCGCTCGTCGGCGAGGGCGCCGAGCTGCAAACCGTCGATGAGCCCTTCGAGTGCGCCGAGCCCGCATGGCGCGTGCTGCAGCAGTCGAACTGGGCCGCTCGGTATTACGCAAAACTTCAGGAGGTGGAAGACAAGATCGAGCCCGGCTTTGCCGAAGGCATCCGGGCAGGCGGCGCATATTCCGGCCAGCAACTACTCGCCGCGACCGTGAAGCGCACTGAGTATTTCCGCGCCGTGCAGGGCTGGTTCGAGCGCTGCGATATCGTCGCCACGCCGACCATGAGCCGGCCGCCGATGAGCGTGTCGCACCGCGTCGACCAACCCATCACCGTGAACGGCAAGGAGGCGGGCGACATGCGCGTCGCCTGGGTGTCGTACCTCAATCCCTTCAACCTCACCGGGCATCCGGCGATCAGCGTTCCCGCCGGCTTTACGCGGGCGGGACTGCCGGTGGGGCTGCAGCTTGTGGGCCGCTGGCACGCTGAAGCCGATCTTTTCTGCGTCGCCTCAGCGCTCGAGCGCGACGAGACCGCGAAGCGCGGTGTCATCAAAGGGGCGGGCCATGATGCGCTGTCTTCGTCGCGCGCCCGCGGCGATATCGCCTATCAGCTCAGCGATGCGGGTGGAGGCAGGACGCGCATCGCGGTCAGCATCGACTACAGCCTGCAGGGGCCGCTCGCCCAGTTCTCGCGCGGCGGCCTGGTGAAGGAGTTCGTGGGCAGTCGTCCTCGCCGTCATGGGCGTGCTGCTGTTCTGGCTCGTCGCCTGGGGCGAGCGCGTCGCGATCCCCTGGCATGCGTCGCAGAAGGAATACACCCCAACCGCATAGGAGAAACACATGGCACTCGTACCCATCGCAAAGCTCGGCAACTTCCTGCACGTCTACGACTTCAAGGTCGACCCGGACCACATCGACGACTTCATCAGGCTGTTCAACGAATTCGACTACTCGGACGCCAACCCCATGCACAAGTCGCCGGCGCAGGTGAAGGACGGCGCGCTGGTGCAGGACGTCGCCGACCCGACGCGCTTCTGGCTGATCGGGGAGTGGGCCGACATCGAAGAGCACGCGCGCATCCGCAAGCTTTTCGTGGAGATGAAGCCGGCGTTCATCAAGCACGTGGTCGGCGGCAAGTTCGTGCCGGCCTACGGCAAGGTCGTGTCGGCCACCCCACAGGAGATCCTCGACAGGGCACAGAAAGCCGCGGCGCGGTAAGGTGAGACTTCATACCTTCTTCCGTTCCTCGACCTCGTACCGGCTGCGCATCGCGCTCGCCTGGAAGAAGCTCGCCCACGAGTCGGCGTACACCAGCCTGCCCAGGATGGAGCACAAGAACCCCGCCTACACCGCGCTCAACCCCCAGGGGCTGGTGCCGGCGCTGGTGAGCGACGAGGGCAAGGTCTACACGCAGTCGATGGCGATGATCGAGTGGCTCGACGAGCGATACCCGCAGCCGCCCCTGATGCCCGCGGACCGGGAGGAGAAATGGTACGTGCGCGCGGTGTCGCAGATCGTTGGCTGCGAGATGCACCCCCTGAACAACGTGCGCACGCTGAAATACCTGAAGAGCGCCTACGGCCTGGACGACGCCAAGGTGAACGGCGGCTGGTATCCGCATTGGATCGCCGAGGGCTTCGAGGGGCTCGAAGGCTTCCTCGCCTTGCAGGGACGCGCCGGCAAGTACTGCCTCGACGACCGCGTGAGCATGGCTGACGTATGTCTCGTGCCGCAGGTCTTCAACGCCGAGCGGTTCGGCTGCGACCTCAAGCCCTATCCGCGGATCATGCGGATCTTCGACAACTGCATGAAGCTCGACGCGTTCGCCGACAGCCAGCCGTCGAAGCAGGCGGATGCCGTTTAGGTGAACGGATGAAACAGGATTCCGCCAGCCTGTCGTCGTCAAACATTCAGGCTAGCGGAATTATCAGTTTCACAATAGGCGCCGTGGGTAGTCAGGCACGGAAAGCAAGAAAAAGGAGATTGCCATGAACGCAGGCCTGCTGGTTCTGTTCGCCGCGCTGCTGGTGTTGCCGGGCGCCGCCCGGCCGCAGGAGAAAGGCAAATCCGCCGATGCGCTGAGCGCCGAG
>JBCKKZ010000006.1:0-61090 GCA_038904015.1 Burkholderiales bacterium
AATGGTCGGGGTGACTGGATTCGAACCAGCGACACCTGCGTCCCGAACGCAGTACTCTACCAGGCTGAGCTACACCCCGAAACGTGACAACTACGACCGGCGAACGACCGAGAAGGACGCCAATTCTAGCAAAGAATCCTTGTATTTCGACTGCGGCAACGGCGCGAGCGCGGTGCGCGCGGCGTCGGCTTCGCGCACCGCGACCCCGCGCGCGTAATCGAGCGCGCCGGTCTGCATGACGACTTCCAGCACGCGCGCGAAATCGTCGCGCCCGCCCTCGACGATCGCGCGGCGCACCGTGGCCGCCTGCGCGGCCGAGCCGCAGGCCATGGCGCGGATCAGCGGCAGGGTCGGCTTGCCCTCGGCCAGGTCGTCGCCCAGGCTCTTGCCGATGGTGGCCGCATCGCCGGAGTAGTCGAGCACGTCGTCGATCAGTTGAAAGGCCGTGCCGAGGTGCATGCCGTACTCCGCGAGCCCTTGTTCCAGCGGCTCGGGCGCGGCCCCCAGCACCGCCCCAAGGCGCGCCGCTGCTTCGAACAGCTTCGCGGTCTTGCGCCGGATCACCTCGAGGTAGCCGCCCTCGTCCACGCCCGGGTCATGGCAGTTCATCAACTGCAGCACCTCGCCCTCGGCGATCTTGTTGGTCGCGTCGGCGAGTACCTGCATCACGCGCATGCTTTGGGCGCCGAGCATCATCTGGAACGCCCGCGAATAGAGGAAGTCCCCCACCAACACCGCGGCGGCATTGCCGAATTCGGCGTTCGCGGTCTTCCTGCCACGGCGCATTTCGGATGCGTCCACCACGTCGTCATGCAGCAGCGTGGCGGTATGGATGAACTCGACCACCGCGGCCATCTCGTAGTGCCGCTCGCCGCCGGTATCTCCCGGGTAGCCGGCAGCGCCGGCCGAGAGGAGCACCAGGGACGGGCGCAGGCGCTTGCCGCCGCCGGCGACAATGTATTCGGCCACCTGGCGCACCAGCGCCACGTCCGAACCGAGCCGGGCGCGGATCGTGGCGTCCACGCGCTGCAGGTCGGCCGCGACCGGCGCCAGGAACGGGAGGTTCTCCATAAGGGGGTGGAAATTAGCACAGCAGCCTTTGACCTGGCCGCATGAAATCCCTTATAATTCCAAGTCTTTGCACACTATTTCAGCACAGGTTCAACCATGTATGCAGTGATCCAGACGGGCGGCAAGCAGTATCGGGTCAAATCCGGCGAGCAGGTGAAGGTCGAGTTGCTTGCGGTCGAGGTCGGCGCGACGGTGTCGTTCGACCGCGTCCTGATGCTCGGCGAAGGCGATGGCGTGCGCATTGGCGCTCCGTTCCTAGACGGCGCCGCCGTCAAGGCGACGGTCGTGGCGCAGGGCCGTGGCGAGAAGATCCGCATCTTCAAGCTGCGCCGCCGCAAGCATTTCGCCAAGACCCAGGGTCACCGGCAGGGCTTCACCGAAGTGCGCATCGACGAAATTGTCGGCGCCTGAGTTAAAGACGGGCAAACCAGAAAGAAACGATCATGGCACACAAGAAAGCAGGCGGAAGTTCACGCAACGGACGCGACTCCAACGCCAAGCGCTTGGGCGTCAAGACTTACGGCGGCGAGAGCGCGAGCGCCGGCCAGATCCTGATCCGGCAGCGCGGCACCGTGGTGCACCCGGGCGTCAATGTCGGCATTGGTCGCGACCACACGCTGTATGCGCGCGTCGCCGGCAAGGTCGAGTATTCCGTCAAGGGCGCGGGCAACAAAAAGACCGTGAGCGTGGTCCCGGCCTAAGCGCTTACCCGACTCCGCGCAAAGCCCTATCGGAGTCGATAGGGCTTTTTTGTTTCCGCGACGAATCCCAACGCCCATGAAATTCATTGACGAAGCGAAAATCCAGGTCCACGCCGGCAAGGGCGGCGACGGCAGCGCCGCGTTCCGGCGCGAAAAGTTCGTGCCGCGCGGCGGCCCCTCGGGCGGTGACGGCGGCCGCGGTGGCAGTATCTGGGCGGTGGCGGACCGCAATATCAACACGCTGGTCGACTACCGCTTCGCGCGCATCCACCGTGCGGAGCATGGCGTGCCCGGCCGCGGCGCCGACAAGTACGGGCGCGCGGGCGATGACATGGTGTTGCGCATGCCAGTGGGCACGCTGGTAAAGGACGAGGATGGTGCGCTGCTCGCCGACCTCGCGGCGCACGGTCAGCGGGCGTTGCTCGCAAAGGGCGGCCAGGGCGGCCTCGGCAACCTGCATTTCAAGTCGAGCATCAACCGCGCGCCGCGCCAGTTCACGCGCGGCGAACCCGGCGAATCGCGCGAGCTGCTGCTGGAACTGCGGGTGCTGGCCGACGTCGGGCTGCTCGGCCTGCCCAACGCCGGCAAGTCCACCTTCATCCGCGCGGTATCGGCGGCCCGGCCCAAGGTCGCGGACTATCCGTTCACCACGCTCAACCCGTCGCTCGGCCTGGTGCGCATCGCGCACGACGAAAGCTTTGTCGTCGCCGATATTCCGGGCCTGATCGAGGGCGCGGCCGATGGCGCGGGACTCGGCCACCAGTTCCTGCGCCACTTGTCGCGCACCCGGCTGCTGCTGCACCTGGTGGACCTCGCGCCGCCCGGGATGGATGGTGACCCGACCGGCGCCGACCTGGCGAAAGACGCGCGCGCGCTGGCGAACGAACTGAAGAAATACGACCCGGCGTTGTACGCCAAGCCACGCTGGCTGGTGTTCAACAAGACCGATTTGCTGCCCGGCGCTGGCGAAGCCGAAGCCCGCGCGCGCAAGATCGTGCGCGCGCTGCGCTGGAAAGCGCCGTGGTGCCTGATCTCGGCGATCAAGGGCGAGGGCTGCAGGCAGTTGTCAGGCCGGATTTACGAATTTCTTTCCAAGAGCGAAGAGAAAAAGGGCCGCCATGCAGCGTAGCGCCGTCGTGGCCGCCACGACGCTGGTGATCAAGGTCGGCTCCTCGCTCGTGACCAACGACGGCCGCGGCCTCGATGCCGCCGCGATCGCGCGCTGGGCGGCGCAGATCGCGCAACTGCGCGTACTCGGCAAACGCTGCGTGCTGGTCTCCAGCGGCGCCATCGCCGAGGGGCTGCAGCGGCTGGGCTGGGCAAAGCGGCCGCATGCCATGCACCAACTGCAGGCCGCCGCCGCGGTCGGACAGATGGGCCTCGTGCAGTGCTACGAGACCTGTTTCCGCGAGCACGGCCTCGCCACCGCGCAGGTGCTGCTGACGCACGCGGACATGGCCGACCGGCAACGCTACCTGAACGCGCGCTCGACCCTGCGCACGCTGCTCGAGCTGGGCGTGATCCCGGTGATCAACGAGAACGACACCGTGGTCACCGACGAGATCAAGCTCGGCGACAACGACACCCTGGGTGCGCTGGTCGCCAACCTTGTCGAGGCAGACGCGCTCATCATCCTCACCGACCAGGCCGGGCTGTACGACGCGGACCCGCGCAAGGTGCCTGGCGCAAAATTGATCGAGGAATGCGCGGCGGGCGACCCCGCGCTCGAGTCCATTGCAGGCGGCACCGGATCGGCGTTTGCCAAGGGCGGCATGCTGACCAAGGTGCTCGCCGCCAAGCGCGCGGCGCGCAGCGGCGCGCATACCGTGATTGCCTCGGGGCGCGAGGCAGACGTGCTGCTGCGGATCGCGCGCGGCGAGCGCGTGGGCACGCTGCTCACCGCGGGCACGATGCCGCTTGCGGCGCGCAAGCAGTGGCTGGCCGATCACCTCAACATCGGCGGCCGGCTGACGCTCGACGCGGGCGCGGTGACTGCCCTGTCGAGCGGCGGCCGCAGCCTGCTGCCGATCGGCGTCACCGGGGTCGCGGGGGAGTTCGAGCGCGGCGCAGTGGTCGCCTGCGACGACCCGCAGGGGCGCGAAGTGGCGCGCGGCCTGGCGAACTATTCAGCGGCCGAAACGCGCCGCATCATGCGCAAGCCGTCGTCCGACATCGAATCCATCCTCGGCTACGTCGACGAGTCCGAACTGATCCACCGGGATAACCTGGTGCTGCTCTAGCGTCCGCGTCATCACCTGGTGGTCGCCGGGTGCCCGCCGCGGCGCAGGGCATCGAGTGCTTCCGCCGTCGTGTGGATCAACGCGCCATACGGACAGAAGTAGAAATCGCGCAGCTCATTGTGCCAGCGCTGCACGCTCCTGGGCTCGATCGGCCGCCAGTCGGCGAGCGTGCTCTTCGACCAGGCGCTGCCACTGCCGAATGCATACACCCGGTAGAGCCCGGGGCGGCCGCAGCGGATGCCCTCGTAGCTGACGGTCTGGACGCCAGACGTACTGCGCGCGACCAAGACGTAGCGCACCACGCCGTCGGATTCCCGCGATAGCGACGCGGGGTCGATGAAAAAACGAAAACTGCTGGCGCTGCTGACGAAAAATTCGATCAGGCCGTCTGCCTTGGGATAGGCGGGAAACCGGACCTCGCCCTCCTGCCAGTCACGCCGATCCCGTTCCTGCTGCAGCTCCCATTCGCTCTTGTGCGTGATCGGCTGGCCCGCAGCCTGCACGGCGAGCGCGGCGAGCGCGGGCACGAGGAGCCACCTCAAGCCAGGTCGCCCGTGATGAGGTCACCTGCCAAATTGTTTGTTGCGATGGATGCAATAGACGTGTTCTATCGCCCCAGCGCAACCTCTATTTCCGAGAAGGTGCGGGCCACTTCGCCGGAGCTCTGCAGCACTATGCCGAGCTGCCGCCCCAACTGCGAGAGGGAGAGGATACCGCGGACCATGGTGCGCCGGACGGGCGCGTCGATCAGAGTCCTGGGCGGGATGAGGTCGAAATCGACCACCAGCGCGTGCTGGCGTCCCGCGCGGCGCAGCGTTTCGAACACATGGCCGACCCGCGCGCCACTGACATCGTCGAGCGCGATGACTTCGACTTGCGACGCCGGCGTCATGATGTCGCCCACGATCAGCTCGTCGCGCTGCATGCCGCGATCGGTGGCAATGCGCACCGCCTTCTCGCCCAGCACGTCCGTGGCGCTCACCACGCCGAGCACCGCCTCGCGGTCATCGACCACCAGCAACAGGCGCACGCCACGCGAAATCATGAACTGCTTGGCACCCTCGATCGGTGCCTGCGGGCGAATGGTCGCAGGGCTGGTACGGCAAAGATCGGTCATCACGTCCAGCGCCGGGGAATCGAGCGTCACCCGTGCGGCCTGCGGCTGGACAGGGCGGCGCAAGCCTGCGTCGTCGCCCAGTTCCCGGATTGGAAGCGACTGAAATTGACGGTCCATGGCCCTCCCCTTCGGATGGTGCGACGATGCGATGGTGCGATAAAACGACAATACGCCGCTAGCCCACCGGCGTCACGGCCTGATCTGATCCCGGCCGGCGGCGCCGGTCGGCGTTCAGGAACCGGTGCAGCTCGGTCAGCGCCAGGCGGTAGACATCGCGCTTGAACTCGACCACCGCTTCCACCGGCACCCAGTAGTCGTGCCAGCGCCAGGCGTCGAACTCGGGCTTGCCGCTGCCGCGCAGCCTGACATCGCAGTCGCGCCCCAGCATGCGCAGCAGGTACCAGATCTGCTTCTGGCCCCGGTAGGCGCCGCGCCAGCTGCGCCGGAGCCATTTCTCCGGCACCTCGTAGCGCAGCCAATGGCGCGTGCGTCCGAGGATGCGGACATGCTCAGGTCTCAGGCCCACCTCCTCCTCGAGCTCGCGGAACATCGCCTGCTCGGGGGATTCGCCGGACTTGATGCCGCCCTGGGGAAACTGCCACGCGTGCTGGTTGACCCTCTTGCCCCAGAACACGTCGTTGTGCGCGTTCAGCAGGAGGATGCCCACGTTGGGACGGTAGCCGTCTCGGTCGAGCATGGCGACACCACCTAAGCTAGAATTCTCGCCTGTATTTTTCCACAGCCACACTGCAAATTCAACGCGCAGTTTAGCCCCCGGATGCGCTCCTCGCGACACTTCATTTCGACCATCAAGGAGGTGCCCGCCGACGCCGAGCTCGTCAGCCACAAGCTGATGCTGCGCGCCGGCATGATCCGGCGCCTGGCGGCGGGCATCTACACCTGGATGCCGGTCGGCCTGCGTGTGGTACGCAAGATCGAGGCCATCGTGCGCGAGGAAATGAACCGCGCCGGCGCGGTGGAACTGTCGATGCCGGTGGTGCAGCCGGCCGAGCTGTGGCAGGAGTCCGGCCGCTGGGGCACCTATGGGCCCGAGCTGCTGCGTTTCAAGGACCGGCATGAGCGCGATTTCGTCGTCCAGCCAACCTCGGAGGAGGTAATCACCGACATTGCACGCGCCGAGCTGCGCAGCTACCGCAAGCTGCCGGTGCATTTCTACCAGATCCAGACCAAGTTCCGCGACGAGCGCCGGCCGCGTTTCGGCGTGATGCGCGGGCGTGAATTCATCATGAAGGACGGCTACTCGTTCCACGCCGACTACGCGGACCTTGAGCGCGAATACCGCAACATGTACGACGCTTACACGCGCATCTTCACGCGGCTGGGGCTCAAATTCCGCGCGGTGGCCGCCGACACCGGCGCCATCGGCGGCACCGGTTCGCACGAGTTCCAGGTGCTCGCCGACTCCGGCGAGGACGCCATCGCCTACTGCCCGGACTCGGACTACGCCGCGAACCTCGATCTGGCAGAGGCGGTTGTTCCGTCCGAACCCAGAAAAAAGCCGTCGGCAGAGATGCAGAAAGTCCCCACCCCGGGCAAGACGACCTGCGAAGACGTGGCCGCGCTGCTCAAACTTCCGCTCCAGCAATCGGTCAAAGCGGTTGCCGTGATGCATGAAACGGACTTCTCGCTCCTCTTGATACGCGGCGATCATTCGTTGAATGAACTCAAGGCCGGCAAGGTCAAGGACCTGAATCCGTTCCGCTTCGCGACGCCCGCCGAAATCGAGGCGCAGCTGCACTGCAAGCCAGGCTATATAGGCCCTGTCGGCGCCAAGATCCGCGTCATCGCCGACCGCACCGTCGCCGCGATGAGCGATTTTGTCTGCGGCGCCAATGAGGAGGGCTTTCACCTGACCGGCGTCAACTGGGGGCGGGACCTGCCTGAGCCCGCCGCCGTGGCTGATATCCGCAACGTGGTCGAAGGCGATGCTTCGCCCGACGGCAAGGGCAGGCTGAAGATCCAGCGCGGCATCGAGGTGGGGCACATTTTCCAGCTGCGCACCAAGTATTCCGAGGCCCTGAAGGCGGTGTTCCTGGACGACAAGGGCGCCAGCCGGCCGATGGAAATGGGTTGCTACGGCATCGGCATCACGCGCATCGCCGCCGCCGCCATCGAGCAGGGCCACGACGAGCGCGGCATCGTGTTGCCGCGCCCGATCGCGCCCTTCGAGGCCTGCCTGGTGCCGATCGGCTTCCACAAGAGCCCCGCGGTGCGCGAGGCGGCGGAAAAGCTGTATGCGGAACTGTTCGCCGCGGGCATCGACGTGCTGCTGGAAGACCGCGACGAGCGCCCGGGCGTGCTGTTCGCCGATATGGACCTGCTCGGCATCCCCCACCGCCTGGTGCTCTCCGAGCGCGGTCTCGCCGCGGGCACCATCGAGTACAAGGGCCGGTCCCAGGCCGCGGCCGAGAACGCACCGCTCGGCGCGGCGCTGCAGCTCCTCAGGGACCGGTTCGCGGCAGGATGAGAAGCGCCGTCGCGCTTGCCTTGCTGCTGGCGCCCCTGCATGCCCTTGGCGGCAACCAGCTGGAGGAGGCGCTCGCCGACAGCGTGCGCTCCTCGATGCAGGCCGCGATCGCGGATCGCGCCGTCCCGTATCTGAACTTCAAGAGCGGCTCCGAAAACGGGCACCGGTGGCTGTTCGAGATGTCCAAGCGCCTCGAAGAGCGCATTCCCGACCGCAAGCAGCGCACCGAGCTTCTGAAAACTGTGCAGTACGAGGCAATACGCGCCGGACTGGATCCGCAGATGGTGCTGGGATTGATCCAGATCGAGTCAGGGTTCCGCAAATACGCGGTGTCAAGTTCGGGCGCGCGCGGTTACATGCAGGTGATGCCGTTCTGGATCAAGCTGATCGGGGAGCGGCATCACAACCTGTTCGCGCTGCGCACCAACCTGCGCTACGGCTGCGTCATTTTTCGCCACTATCTCGACATCGAGAAGGGCGATTTCTTTCGCGCGCTCGGCCGCTACAACGGCAGCCTTGGCCGCGCCGAATATCCCGACGCGGTGCACGCCGCCTGGCGCGGCCGCTGGAAATATGACGGCGCGACCAGCTGAGCGGGGGGAAATCGTGCTTGGCCACCGGCGCGTCTACATCGTGCCCAGCCGGCTCGGCCTCCTCTTCGGCGGCACGCTGGCGATCCTGTTGGTCGGGTCGATCAATTACGCGCTGTCGCTCGGCTTCGCGCTCACTTTCCTGCTGGCGGGCATGGGGATCGCGGCCATGGTGCAGACCACGCGCAACCTGGTGCGCCTGTCGGTGCGCGGCGGCCGCAGCGAACCGGTGTTTGCCGGCGATGTGGCGCGCTTCCGGCTCGGCATGGCAAATGCGGGGGATTTTGACCGGCCTGAGATCCTGGTGCGCCACCTGGGCTCGGGCGCGCAACAGACCGTCGACATCGCGGCTGCAGCCTCCGTGGAGGCAATGCTGGAGGTGCCGGCGCAGCGGCGCGGCTGGCTGCCGCTCGGCCGGGTGATGCTCGAGACACGGTTTCCGGTCGGCCTGTTCCGCGCCTGGAGCACCATCGAACCCGACAGCCGGTGCCTCGTCTATCCGCGGCCTGAATCGGGCGCCCTGCCGCCGCTCGCGCCCAGCGCGCAGGCGGGCGGCGCGCGCGCCCACGCGCAGGGCAGCGACGATTTTTCCGGGCTGCGCGCCTTCCAGCCGGCGGATTCCCCGCGCCACGTGGCCTGGAAATCCGTGGCAAAAAGCGAGGACATGCTGACCAAGCAGTTCGCCGGCGATGCGATCGCCGAACTGTGGCTCGACCTGCGCGACCTGCCGGCCTCGCTTGGCCTGGAGCAGCGCCTGTCGCGGCTTGCCGGCTGGGTGCTCGCGGCCGAGCGCGCCGGTGCGCGCTACGGCCTGCGCCTGCCCGGCACCGCGATCGAACCCGGGCGGGGCGAGGCGCATCGCGCCACATGCCTGGAAGCGCTCGCTTTGTACCAGGCGACATGAGCCGCGCCCAGGCCGCCTCGCCCGAGCAGCGCCCGATCGCCTGGCGCGAGTTCGCGCTGCTCCTCGCCGGCCTGCTGATCGTGGCCGGGCCGCACGCGCTGCGTGCGCCCTGGTGGCTGATCTGCCTCACGCTGTTGCTCTACGCCTGGCGCAGCGCGGGCGTCTGGAACCGACGCTTGCTGCCGTCGCGCTGGATGCTGGTCGTCATCGTGGCGCTCGGCATGGCCGGCATATGGCTGGAGTACCGCGCCATCTTCGGTCGCACGCCCGGCATGATGCTGCTGGTGCTGTTCTCGGGGCTGAAGCTGCTCGAGTCGCGCCACCAGCGCGACGCGGCGGCAGTGGTGTTCCTCACCTGGTTCCTCGCGATCACTAATTTCCTCTACACGCAGTCCATCCCCGTCGCGCTCGGCATGTGCGCCGCGGTCGCCGCCACGGTGGTGGCGCTGGTGAGCTGCGCCGCGCCGCGCCGCGCGCCGCGCGCCAACCTGCGTACCGCCTGGATGCTGCTCGGGCAAGCGGTGCCGGCAGCTCTGATGCTGTTCCTGCTCTTTCCGCGCGTCCAGGGCCCGCTCTGGGGTCTGCCGCAGGATGCATTCTCCGGCATAACCGGGCTGTCAGACTCGATGGCGCCGGGCAACCTGTCCCAGCTCACGCTATCGGACGCCATCGCCTTTCGCGTCGATTTCCATGGTGAGGCGCCGCGCCGGCGCTCGCTCTACTGGCGCGGGCCGGTGATGTGGGACTTCGATGGCCGCACCTGGAGACTGGGAAACCCGGCGCTGGCCGAACTGGAGCCACCCGCCACCGGTACCCGCATCGCGTACGCCGTGCTGCTCGAACCGCACAATCGCAACTGGCTGTTCGCGCTCGAGGTTCCGGCAAGCCTGCCCGCGCAAGCGCGCTACCTGGACGACGGCCAGATCATCAGCCTGACGCCAGTGCGCGCCCGGATCAGCTACGAGATCACCTCGGCGATCGAGGCCGAACCGAACCCGGCGGAGGCGCGCCAGATGCTGGAGCGCGCGCGCCGCCTGCCGCCCGGCTTCAATCCGCGCGCCAGGACTCTGGCCGAAAGCTGGCGCGCCGCGTCCGCCAGCGATGGCGAAGTGCTGGCGCACGCGATCGACTATTTCCGGCGCGAGCGCCTGCAGTACACCACAGAGCCGGCGCTGCTCGGGCGCGATTCGGTGGACGAATTCCTGTACGACACCCGGCAGGGTTTCTGCGAGCACTTTTCTTCCGCGTTCGTGTTCCTGATGCGCGCCGCGGGCGTCCCGGCGCGCGTGGTGACCGGCTACCAGGGCGGCGACATGAATCCGGTGGACGGAAAATTCACCGTGCGCCAGTCCGACGCCCACGCCTGGTCCGAGGTGTTCATCGGCGGGCGCGGCTGGCTGCGGGTCGACCCGACCGTGCTGTCGGTGCCGCTGCGGCTGGACGCGGGCCTCGCGCGCGCGGTGGCTGCGGGCAGCACGCTGCCGCTGATGCTGCGTCCGGAACTGGAATGGCTGCGCACGCTGCGCTACAACTGGGAGGCGCTCACCCATCAGTGGAACCTGATGGTGCTCGGCTACAACACGGACAGCCAGCGCGAGCTGTTGTCCTTGCTGGGGATGCGGGATGCCGACTGGCTCGAGCTCGCCTCGACCCTGCTGGCGGCGCTGGGCGCGTTCGCCCTTGGCCTGTTCGCCTGGATGCTGCGCGCCATGGTGCGGCCCGATCCGGTGCAAAAGGCATGGAGCCAGTTCTGCCGCAAGCTCGGCGAGCGCGGCGTAACACGTTCGCCGCACGAAGGCCCGCGCGACTATTCCGAGCGCGCCGCGCGCAGCCTGCCCGCCGCGGGCGAGCCGATCCGGCGCATCGCCGCGCTCTACATGGCGCTGCGCTACGGCCGCGAGCAATCTTCCACGGAAGTGGTAGAACTGCGTCGCATGGTCAGGGAACTGGGATCGGGATGAGCGCGCACGAATGAAACGCCTGGCATTGTTCCTGCTTTCAGCATTTCTCCTCAATCCTGAAACCCATGCCGCGCCGCCCGCCGCATCTGTCCCCTCGAAGCCCTACGGCAAGCGCGAAGACGTGCAGGACTTCATGCGCCAGATGACGCAGCGCCACGGCTTCGTCGAAAGGGAGCTCCAGTTCCTTTTTTCGCGCGCGCGACGCGAGCCCGCGATCCTTGCCGCGATCGCGCCGCCGAAGGATGCGCAGGCGCGCTCCTGGCTCGCCTATCGCGCGCGTTTCGTCACCGATGCGCGGATCATGGAGGGAACGGCGTTCTGGCGGCGCCATGGCGCGGCGCTGGAGCGGGCGGCGCAGGTGCACGGCGTGCCGGAGGAGATCATCGTCGCGATCATCGGCGTCGAGACGGTGTACGGCCGCCAGATGGGCAGCTGGCGCGTGATCGACGCACTCTCCACCCTCGCCTTCGATTATGCGCCGCGCACGGAATTCTTCCGTGGCGAGCTGGAGCAGTACCTGCTGTTCACGCGCGACGCCGGCCTCGATGTCTTCAGCGTGCGCGGTTCCTACGCCGGCGCGATCGGCATTCCGCAGTTCATGCCGGGCAGCTACCGGCGTTTCGCGGTGGATTTCGACGGCGACGGCGCCATCGACCTGCGCGCCAGCCCCGCCGACGCCATCGGCAGCGTCGCCAATTTCCTCGTCCAGCACGGCTGGCGGCGCGGCGAGCGAGTGCACCTGCCCGCGCGTGTGGTAGGAGGAAATGCGGGCGCGGCCTACCGCGAACTGGTGGAGGCGGGCATCGAGCCCAAGACTGCCCTGTCAGAGATGAAGCGCTACGGCGTGGAAACGCGCACCGATCTCGCCCTGGAAACGCCGGTGGCGCTGATCGAACTGGAGAGCCCAGGCGCGGCGACCGAATACCGCCTCGGCTTGCGCAATTTCTACGTTCTCACCCGCTACAACCGCAGCGTTCTATACGCGTCAGCTGTACACGATCTCGCCCAGGAACTGAAAAGCAGGCACTGAGCTGCGGCTCGACTCGAAGATGGTGCAAGGAACGCCGGGGTGTTGACAAAGCGAGCAGCCGCAGCCCAGAATCTCGCCAGTTTTATCCTGCGGTCGAGGAAAGTGTGTACACGCTTTTGCGCTGCCTGCGTCTGATCGCGGTTGCATCGACTATCGGCGCAGCTGTGTTCGCTGGCGATATGAATCGACCTGCGCTTGGGCAGACGGTTCCAGTTCGGGAATCGCTTCGCGATTGCGCCGACTGCCCCGAACTGGTCGCTGTGCCACCGGGGAACATGAGAATCGACCTCGAGGACTCTTCCAATACAGCGATCCCGCTGCGCCGGGTGTCTTTTGCAGGCGAGATTCTTTTTGCGAAGCACGAAGTGACGCGAGGCCAATTTGCCGTTTTCATCAATGAAGCCGGCTATCGTCCTTCGTCGACGGTCAATTGCACTTCTCTTTCCACTCGCTACCTGTCCTGGTCCGATGGCGACGGCGACCGGAACTGGCGCGATCCCGGTTTTGACCAAGCGGACACGCACCCGGTAGTGTGCGTGTCCTGGAACGATGCGAAGGCTTACGTCGCGTGGTTGGTGAAGAAAACCGGCAAACAGTACCGGCTGCCAAGCGAGTCAGAATGGGAATATGCCGCGCGCGCCGGCTCGCGGCGGGAGCGCCCTTGGGGCGACGAGCCGAATATTGCGTGCACGTACGCCAATGTCTGGGATGAGACGTATTCTAAGAATAACGCACTCCCGCCTCAGGCAGCGCGCGGCATCTTTCTTAGAAGTTTCAAAGACGACATACGGTCGGACGCAGCCTTTCAGGATCTCCTGAACAGACCTCGCACGGGACCCTGGTACCACGTCCATCATTGGTGCGCCGACGGGTTTTCGTTCACGGCTCCTGTCGGAAGCTTTGCCGCAAATAGTTTTGGGCTTCACGACCTGATCGGCAATGTCATGGAATGGGTTGAGGATTGCCTGAATTTGCATTACAGGGGCGCTCCGGTTGACGGAACCGCGTGGATGGAAGGCGCTTGCACGCACAGCGTGGTGCGCGGCGGCTCCTGGGCCTCGATACCGGAAGATGCGCTATCAGGAAAGCGAACGTTCAGGCAGCGGGATTTCCGAGCTTCGGATCTCGGCTTTCGAGTGGCGCGATCTCCTTAGATCCCTACCCGGAAACGCAGAGCAGGGCACGGAGAATTCAGGACGGCGGCAGGTATTTCGCGGGGTCCACCGGCTTGCCCGACTTGCGGATCTCGAAGTGCAGCTTGGGCGTGTCCGTGTCGGTGTCGCCCATCTCGGCGATGCGCTGGCCGCGCGTCACGTTCTGGCCTTCCTTCACCAGAATCTCGCGGTTGTGCGCGTAGACGCTGTTGAAATTGTTGTCGTGCTTGATCACGATCAGCTTGCCGTAGCCGCGGATCCCGGTGCCGGTGTACATGACCCGTCCGCTGGCCGCGGCGAGCACCGGGTCCCCCGCTTTGCCGGCGATGTCCAGGCCTTTGTTGTTCGGCTCGGAAAATCCCGCCAGCACCCTGCCGCGCGCCGGCCACGAAAATTCGATCGCATCCGGGTCGCGTTCCACGGCGGGCCTGGCTTCCGGTTTGATTTCAGGCCTGACTTCAGGTTTTATTTCAGCTCTGACTTCCGGCCGAATTTCGGATTTCGAGAGCAATGCAAGGTTATGCTCCGAATAGGGCAGCCGCAACGCCTTGGGTGCGGTCTTCATGCCGCCCTCCGTCGCCGCCCGCGACGGTGCCGAGGAACCCAACGGACGCGACTCGATCTCCCGCGGTGCGCGCGCGCTGCCAATCTGCGCCGTGGAGCGCTCCTCGGGCGAGGCGAGGCGCAGTTCCTGGCCGATGCGGATCTTCGATGGATCCTCGAGCCGGTTCCATTGCGCCAGATCGCGGTAATCGGCGCCGTGCTCCAGCGCAATCGAGTAAAGCGTATCGCCACGCTTGACGATATACGTGCCGGGCGCGGCGCCAGGCGGGGCGGGCTGCAGCACCGGCAAACTGGGTTGGGTGGTGGGCGCGGGGCGGCGGTCGTCCACCGGCGCAGGCGAGCGCGTGGCGCAAGCTGCCGCCAGGAGGACGGCACCAAATAACGCAGTACGGGCAATCGATCCCATCAAGCCTTTCCAGCGCAAAGCGGCACGAAGCGGACCGGATCCAGCGCGGTTTCGGTATAGCCGCGCGTGCCGCGCTCGACCAGTACCAGCCGCTGCGCGCGCGCTCCGGCCTCGCGCAACGGCAGGATCATTCTGCCACCGGGCGCCAGTTGCCGTAAGAGGGCCTGCGGCAGCTCCGGCGCGGCGGCGGCGAGAATGATGGAGTCGAACGGCGCGGCCTTCTCCATCCCGGCGGCGCCGTCGCCATGCGCAAGGCGCAGGTTCTGCAAGCGAAGCTCGCGCAGGTTGGCGCGTGCCCGTTCCAGCAAGGCCCGGATGCGCTCGATGGAGTACACCTCGGCGGCGAGGCCCGCCAGCACCGCCGCCTGGTAGCCGCACCCGGTCCCGACTTCCAGCACTTTTCCTGGTTCTCTTTCTTGAATGAGGAATTGAATCATAAGGGCGACCACATAGGGCTGCGAGATGGTCTGCCCGAAACCGATCGGCAGCGCGCTGTCCTCGTAGGCGCGGCTGGCAAGCGCTTCCTCGACAAACAGGTGCCGCGGCACGACGGCCATCGCCTCCAGCACGCGCTCGTCGGTGATGCCTTGCTCGCGCAAGCGCTCGACCATGCGCTCGCGCGTGCGCTGCGAGGTCATGCCGATGCCGGCAACGTTCCTGCCCGGGCGCGGGACGTTCATGTCGCGAGCCACGTCTTCACCAGCGGCAGCTGCGCCGGCAGCGTCAGATCCACCTGCAGCGGGGTCACCGAAACGCGGCCGCAGGCCACCGCGTGAAAATCGGTGCCCGGCCCCGCGTCCTGCGCTTCGCCCGCGGCGCCGATCCAGTAGGCTTCGCCGCGCGGCGTCTGCATTTTCACCACCGGCTCGGACTTGTGGCGCCGTCCCAGGCGCGTCACCTCGATCGGGCCCAGCGCATCGAGCGCAATGTCGGGCACGTTGACGTTCAGCAGCACCGGCTGGCCGAACGGCGCGCGGCCAAAGCGCTGCACCAACTGCACCGCGATCGCCGCCGCCGTGTCGAAATGCCTGCCGGCCTTGCTGGCGAGCGATATCGCGATCGACGGCAGGCCGAACAGAAAGCCTTCGGTCGCGGCGGCCACGGTGCCGGAGTAGATGGTGTCGTCGCCCATGTTGGCGCCGAAGTTGATGCCCGAGACCACCACGTCGGGCGGCGCATCCAGCAGACCCGTGAGCGCGAGATGCACGCAGTCAGTCGGCGTGCCGTTGACGTAGCGAAAACCGTTGCCGGCCAGGCGCACCATCAGCGGCCGGTCGAGTGTGAGAGAGTTGGAGGCGCCGGAACGGTCGCGCTCAGGCGCGACCACAGTGACCTCGCCGAGCGCGCCAAGGCGCTCCGCCAGGATCGCGATGCCAGGGGAAAAATAACCGTCGTCATTCGAAACAAGGATGCGCATCGTCGGGTCGCGCGATGAGCGGCGGTTGGCGTCCGTTCGATCGCGCGCCTGATTCTATATGACCGCTAGAATCAAGCGATGACCATTGCAAGCGCGGCATCCGAACCAGAATCGCCCTATGCCTGGATGCGCCTGTGCGCGTCGCTCGCGCTCATGACCATCAGCGGCGTCGGCATGTACGCGGTCGCCGTCGCGCTGCCTGCCTTGCAGGCGGAATTCGGCGCCTCGCGTTCGGACGCTTCGCTGCCCTATGCCGCGACGATGATCGGCTTCGGCCTGGGCGGCGTCCTGATGGGACGCCTCTCCGACCGTTTCGGCGTCATGGTGCCGGTGCTGATCGGCGCGGTATGCCTCGGCCTGGGTTTCATCGCCACGGGTGCGTCGGACGGCCTGTGGCAGTTCACGCTGGCGCAGGGCCTGCTGATCGGCCTGCTCGGAACCTCGTCGTCTTTCGCGCCGCTGGTGGCCGATACCTCGATGTGGTTCACGCGCCGCAGGGGCATCGCCGTTGCCATTTGTGCCAGCGGCAACTACCTCGCGGGCGCGGTCTGGCCGCCAGTGCTGCAGCACTTCTTCGACACCATCGGCTGGCGCGCGACGTTCACCGGCGTCGGCTTGTTCTGCGCCGCGACCATGATCCCGCTCGCGTTTGTGTTGCGGCGCAAACCGCCTGTGTTGCATTCATCCGGAGCAAACAGATCCGACGGGCAAAAGAAAATCGACATCCCCCCCAATGTCCTGTTCGCGCTGCTGTGCATCGCGGGCGTGAGTTGCTGCGTCGCCATGTCCATGCCGCAGGTGCATATCGTCGCCTACTGCGGCGATCTGGGCTACGGCGCGGCGCGCGGCGCGCAGATGCTATCCATCATGCTCGCCTTCGGTATCGTCAGCCGCCTCGCCTCGGGCTGGATCTGCGACCGCATCGGCGGCCTGCGCACGCTGCTGCTCGGCTCCGGGCTGCAGGGCGTGGCTCTGCTGATGTTCCTGCCCTTCGACAGCCTTGCCTCGCTCTACATCGTGGCGGCGCTGTTCGGCCTGTTCCAGGGCGGCATCGTGCCCTCGTACGCCATCATCGTGCGGGAGTACTTCCCCGCGGCACAGGCCGGCGCACGCGTCGGCATCGTAATCATGT
Organism: Burkholderiales bacterium; assembly: GCA_038904015.1. Lineage (GTDB taxonomy): Bacteria > Pseudomonadota > Gammaproteobacteria > Burkholderiales > SG8-39 > RBG-16-66-20. Next base: position 16,776 of record JBCKKZ010000006.1, read on the forward strand.
GCACGCTGCTTGGCATGGCGCTCGGCGGCTGGATGACCGGCGTGATCTTCGACCTGACCGGCTCCTACCGCGCCGCGTTCCTGAACGGCATCGGCTGGAACCTGCTCAACCTGGCGATCGCCTTCTGGCTGCTGCGCCGCAGCCTGCCGGGCAGGACGCTCGCTCCGGCCTAGCCCTTGCGGCCTACGTTGCCGCTCATGTTGCTGTCGTAGCCGGGGACCACGCGCACGTCGACGACACAGACCGCGCCGTTTTTCACGGCTTGAATGGCTTTTTCCATGGCTGGCCGCAGATCGCCGATGGTTTTTATGGGTCCAAAACCTTCGGCCCCTTGTGCGCGGGCCATCATCGCGAGATCGATGTCGGGTTCGTCGATGCGCTGGCCGATCCATTTGTTCTCGACCGGGCGGCCGCGCTCGCGCGCGACGCGCTCCTGGTGCATCTCGTCGTTGTAGAAGGAGCGGTTGTTGGCGACCAGCAGCAGGCAGGGGATCCGGTAATGCGCCGCGGTCCACAGCGCCGTGACGCCCATCAGGAAATCACCGTCGCCGACAATCCCGACCACGATGCGGCCGCTCCCCTTCAGGGCCAGCGCGGCGCCTACCGTCATGCCGGGCCCCGCGCCCACGCCGCCACCGCCATTGGCGCCGAGATAGTCGAGCGGCTGCCTGAAGTGGCGATAGGCGCCGTTCCAGCCCAGCGGCAGGTGGGAAACGCAGATCTCGATGTCCGACGTCGCGTCCTCAAGCGCCGTTGCCAGAGCGCGGATGGAAACCGCCGCATCCGCGGGTTTCGATGCAGATGCATCCTTCCGCGGAGCGACAGCAGGCCGTGCACGCACCGCCTGCGTCAGCAGCGGCACGACCACTTCGGGCTCGCACATCATGTAGACATCGGCTGGCGGCAGCCCCTGGTAGTCCATGCTCCAACCGCGGTGCGAATGCGCGTCGGGCGACACCAGGATGACCTTCGCCGTCACCGGCGCATCGCCCCAGGCCTGCTTGAGCGTGCCCGCCGTGTCGATCCACTCGAGGGACAGCACCACGTCGGCCTCGCGCAGTGTTTTCCTGCCCTGGTCCTCGAGAAACGTCGCGGGCGGCGCCGCGTGCAGTGGATGATCAGTCGGAAAAGCGGCGCCCGCCTTGAAATCGGTTAGCACGCGAGCCTGCAGTTTCTCGGCGAGCGCGACGCGCTCCGTCCAGCCGTCTGCGCTCCTCGACATGCGGCCCATCAGGATAACGGGCGCCTTTGCCGCCGACAGAATCTTCGCCGCTTCGGCGACTGCATCAGGGCTCGGAACTACCGGACCTGAAGGTTTGAACCGGTTCACATCGGGCAGCGGCGGCAGCGAATCGAGTTTCGCTTCCTGCAAAGCGGCATCGAGATTCACGTAGACCGGGCCGCGCGGCGCGGTGTTTGCGATCTGCGCGCCGCGCAGCAACGCCTCGTAGGCGGCGGCGACCGAACCCGGCTGGTTGTCCCACTTGGTGTAGTCGCGCACCAGCGCGCCCTGGTCGGCGGAGGTATGGAGCCAGTCGATCCAGGGCCTGCGTTTCGCCGCGTCCCACGGGCCGGTGGCGCCGAGAATCAGCATCGGCACCCGGTCGCACCAGGCGTTGAAAATCGCCATCGTCGCGTGCATCAGGCCGACGTTGGAGTGCAGCACCACGCCCATCATGCGTCCGCAGGCCTTGGCGTAGCCATGCGCGATCGCCACCGCGGTTTCCTCGTGCAGGCATAGCAGTATCTGCGGCCGCTCGTTGCCAAGATAGTTGACCAGGCTGTCGTGCAGGCCGCGGAAACTGGCGCCCGGATTGAGCGCCACATAAGGCACATCCAGCGTTCGCAGCATCGCCGCGATCGCGTCGCTGCCCCACAGGCCGTCCGATGGCGCGCCGCCTGCCGGGCGATCGATATCACTCGCCACGGATGCCCGCCTCCCGGATGATCCGGCCCCAGCGCGCGTGGTCATCGCGGATCAATCTCGAAAACTCGGCCGGCGAGTTGGTCGCGATATCGATCCCCTGCGACGCCAGCCGGGATTTGAGCTCTGGCGCGTTGACGACCTTCGTCACCTCGGCGTTGATCCGCGCAACGATGTCCGGCGCCACCTTGCCGGGCACGAACAGCCCCAGCCACGGATCGAGCGAGTAGCCGGGTACACCCGCCTCCGCCACGGTGGGCACATCGCCCAGGTTGGCAAAGCGGTGCGGTGCGGTGCTGCCCAGCAGCCGCAGCTTGCCGTCCTTGATGTGCGGCAGCAGGGTATTGGCGGCGCCGATCCAGACCTGGATGCGCCCCGGCAGCAGGTCCGCAAGCGCTGGCGCCGCGCCCTTGTAGGGCACGTGATTCATGCGGATGCCGGCGAGCTGCTGCAGCAGGGCGGCGCCAAGGTGCTGGGGGCTACCGTTGCCCGAAGAGCCGTGGTTCAGTTCTCCGGGTTTCGCCTTCGCATAGGCGATCAACTCCTGCACCGACGCCGCGGGCACCGAGGGATGCACCACCAGGAGAAACTGGATGCGTGCGAGCAGCGTCACCGGCGCAAGGTCCACCAGCGGATCGAACGCCTGCTTGCCCAGGTGCGGATTGACCGCGAACACGTTGTCGGGCGCGAGCAGCCAGGTGTGGCCGTCGGGCGCACTCTTCGCGACCGCATCGGCGCCGATGTTCTGGCTGCCGCCGGCACGGTTCTCGACCACCACCGGCTGCGTCCAGACGCTTTGCAGGCCCTGCGCCAGGGAGCGCGCGATGGTGTCCGGGGAGCCGCCCGGCGGCAACGGAACGATGATCCTGAGGGGGCGGTCCGGAAAGCCTTGGGCGACGGCCACTGAAGACGCGAGCAGCAGAATTCCTGAAATCAATGCATTGAGCATTTCGCACCCCCCTGTTTTGCTGCAACGCGCAGTTTATCTAAAATGGGCGTCTACGAGGCCGTGCAGACCAAGACGACCCGCTATCCGGACGGTGCCTCCGTGATGGAGCACCTGCTCAAGGGCAAGGGCCGGGAGGTGGGTTTCGGCCCGATCACCGAAATCCTGCTCTACCGCGACAAGGGCCTGCGGCTCGTGGGGCCGCTGCCCGCTGATGCGCAGAACTACACCAACTACACCGCGGCGCCGATGAGCGCCGCGGCAAACGCCGACGCGGCCGCCGCGTTCGTGCGCTACCTTGCGAGCCCCGCCAGCAAGGCTCTCTTCATCGCCGCCGGAATCGAGTAAGGATTCTCGCCAGCGCGCGCGGCAGCGCCAACGTCACGCCGCGAGCGCCTTATCGACGATCGTGCGCAACGGCTTCGGCAGGTCGAGCGCGAGGGCCGCTGCGTGCCCGGCCGGGGACATCTTGGCCCAGGTCTTGCGCAGGATATCGACCAGCGTCGCCTCTTGAAGCCGCCGAAGACGCGCTCGGCGAGATCCTTCCATTCCAGCAGGTAAGTCAGATCCTGGTTGCTTTCGCCGATCAGCGTGGTCCAGAACGCGAGCGGCCCGGCATGCAGCGGTAAATGCGCATTTCGTGAATCACGGCGATCTTCTCCTCGTTTGTTGCATGGTCTGGATGCGGAACCGGGGTTGCAGTCCCGGGAGTTTAAACTGCCGCCATGCCCGCTTCACGGCTTTCGGCATTCCTGCTGCTCGCGCTCGCCAACCTGTTCTGGTCCGGCAACTGGATCGCCGGCCGGGCGCTGCGCGACGCTTTCGATCCGGTGACGCTCAATTTCTGGCGCTGGGTGGTCGCTGCAGTGGCGCTGGCGCCTTTCGCCCTGCCAGGGTTGCGCGGAAAATGGGCCCTGATCCGCCGCCACGCCGGCATCCTGCTGCTGCTCGCCTTCACCGGCGTCGCCATTTTCCAGACTTTGGTTTATCTCGGTTTGCGCAGCACGCTGGCGGTCAATGCGGTGCTGCTCAACTCGTCGATGCCGCTCTTCATGCTGCTGTGCTCCTGGGCGATCGAGCGCGAACGCGCCTCGCCGATGCAGGTCGCCGGAATGCTGATCTCGCTCGCCGGCATTCTCGTGATCCTGTCGCGCGGCGAACCCGGCGCCCTGCTGCAGCTCGAATTTCACGGCGGGGACGGCTGGATCCTGCTCGCCATGCCGGTCTGGGGAATTTACTCCGTGCTCCTCAAGCGCCGGCCGCCGGAGCTGGGCGGCCTGGAATTCCTGTTCGTGATCGCGGTTGCCGGCGTACTGCTCCTCTCACCGGGCTTCGTTTTCCTCGCCCTGCAGGCCCCGCTCCGATGGCCGACGCAGATCGAAGCCCTTGGCGTGCTCTACATGGGGCTCGCCGCATCGGTATTCGCGTTCATCTGCTGGAATCGCGGCGTCGCCGTGGTGGGGGCGAATGCGGCCGGATTCACGCTCCACCTGCTCCCAGCCTTCGGAACGATTCTCGCAATTCTGTTTCTCGGCGAAGCGTTCGCCGGCTTTCACGCCGCCGGCATCGCCACCATTCTGGCGGGCGTACTGCTCGCGACTCGCGTCGGGCGGCCCCCGAAGGGACGTCTGAAGAAGCCGTAGCGACTGGAAGGCACGTGTTTCAAAAAAAAATCGAAGTCCGGCATCGCTACCCCGAAACCGGACCTTGACCTGATACGAAGCAGATTGAAAGTGGTCGCCAAGCGCGCCAAGGAGCTGGAAGATGAGCAAACGCAAAATCATTGACGGAATCGAAGTCCACACCGGCAGCGGCAACGTCTACCGCGACCTCGGCTATCCGGACGCCGATGAAATGCTGGTCAAAGCTCAGCTCGTTGCCAAGATCAGCGAGATCATTCTCTTCGGCCGTATGCGCGCGCAGTTGCTGCGCATGCTAAAGAACCTTCCCGAGCGCTATTACGAGAGCCATAAGCTCATCCAGGGCCTGAGCCGAAGGCGATGTCCTCGATAGACGGTTTTCGACCGGGCCGATCCGCATCCTTGATAGGGGGAAGATTCACCTTCGTGTTATCAACAAAGTAATGAGTTCGTTCCCCGCCTTGCACGAATTCAAGTGCACCGCATCCGCCTACCAATGCCACCCAAATCACGGAAAGCACGACGCCGATTCGTTGCCACCCGTTTAGGCGCCTAAGCATGGGGTGTCAGGGTACGGGGATATTTCGCCACTGATCAGCAGAGACAAACATGGAGAGGTGACCTACATTTGTTGTTGCGACAATCAAGTCTTCCGCCGGTCTTTTCTCCAACTGTGCCTGAGCGACGAGAATAACGTCACCATCAAGCTCCTTGGGGTCTGCGGTGGGTCGCCCCTTGTTCCGGGCGAACGCCCAAAGATTCGCGGCCTCGCGCATTGTCGCCGTGTTGATTGGAACGTACTTGATAGTCGCATTTAGCCGGTCCAAAATACCTACCGCCTTCGATGCCTTGCGTCGAACATATTCCCTTCGCAATTCGTAATCACAAACTTCTGGAACACAGACCCGCACACCCGCTGCCACAAGCTTTCTGAGCCAAACAATACAGTCGCGAGCCTCATCTCCCGCGCGAGGATGCGTTACCAGGGCAAGTACGCCGGTGTCGAGAAATACAAGCATGCTCAAGAGAACAGTTTGCGGGACGACAATCGACTAGCGTCAATAGCATCCTTGATTTCGGCCAGATTGCGGCGTTCCTCCTCGTCTATACCACCCGCAGCTTCCTCCAGCAACGAATCCAAAAACGATATTGCAGCAGCGTTGCGGATCACCTGCTGCCGCGCAGCCAGTTTAGGCCAAGCCACGGCGCCGAAGGGAACGAGTTCTCCTGGGGGATTGCGGCTTGTGCGCGCCTCAGCACTAAAAACACGAACCGGAATTAGTACGGTCGAAGATGAAAATGAAGGATCGGCGACTAGAGCGAAATACGTCTCTCTATTTAATGTGCCGGACCCTACCTGCGACCGGTACGGCCCTTGATCTGCGCGTTCCGTGGACGTGGATTGGTCCACCACGGAAAATATCGGCGCACTGATCCCGCCGATCGATGGACGCGATCGCGAGATTTTTGCGGACGCTCCTAAAAACTGATAATTCACGGTACATCACCCCTTTGCGCAATATCATCGGCGAACGCAACAAGTTCTCCGAAGAGACCGGAGACGCTGCCCTGCGGCAGTGCCTCAGCGCGATCTGCGGCAGTATTGATATCCAACTGTAAACGGAGCGCCGAGAAACCGGCGCCCGATTCTTGGACACTCAATCCAGGCCCAGTACCATCGACTTCAATCTGAATGCCTGTCAGTAAAGCAACGCTCCATTGACTTAGGCGATTTATACGGAGTCCAGGTACAGCGCCCCGGCTGGTCGTATGTCGATTGATTTGATAGCTAAAGTCACTCGAATTGACCGGGTCCAAACGGATAGACGGCAGCGATGGAATTACCTCTCGATATCCGGCCTCCTTGTTAGCCACCGAGACAGTCAAGACAGAACCAAAAGCCAGCCTACGCAAAGGAGGTAGATTGGCTAGCCACGGTTCAAGTAGTTCACGAAATGTTCTGAAGGCATTGGCGTAAGTGTCGATTACAGGAAATCCAGCAGATTGTTGATCTGGACCAATGACGGGGGCCATAAGCCAATCAATTCTGCGGGACCGAATTTCTAGCGAAAGAGCACAATAATTCTCTCGGATTGATCCACTCTCTTGAATGGCAATCCCTTGTTGAACCGTCTTCGCCTGAGGCTCGTGACCGACAACCGCCCTCCACCAGTTCGGATCCGGTTCCCGGGGGTCTTGGATTGGAAAAGCGGTTAGGCGTACGTGCTCGGCGCTCCAGGTCGGCAACTTGTCCCCATTCCAAGTAAAGCTAGATAGCTATTTCTGGTCGGGGCGAGAGGATTTGAACCTCCGACCACCTGCCCCCCAGGCAGGTACGCTACCAGGCTGCGCTACGCCCCGAGAGGTCGAATTCTATCTTACTGAGGGGCCCGCAAGGTCTCGAGCAAGTCGCGCAGTTCGCGCTTGAGGGCGGAATTGTCCGCCGCGCGGGCGCCGCTGTCGTGCCGGTCGTCGCCGGTCACGGCGTGATCGAGGCGGTTGCGCGCACCGCTGATGGTGAAGCCTTCCTCGTAGAGCAGTTCGCGGATGCGGCGGATCAGCAGCACTTCGTGGTGCTGGTAGTAGCGCCGGTTGCCGCGGCGCTTGACGGGTTTTAGCTGCGTGAACTCCTGCTCCCAGTAGCGCAGGACGTGCGGCTTCACCCCGCACAGGTCGCTTACTTCACCGATCGTGAAGTAGCGCTTGGCAGGGATCGGCGGAAGATCAACTTTCCTGCGGCTTGGCTCCATGGCGCGACTTCTCTACCATGGCTTTCAGCTTTTGACTGGCGTGGAAGGTCACGACGCGGCGGGCGCTGATCGGGATTTCCTCGCCGGTCTTGGGGTTGCGGCCCGGCCGCTGCGGCTTGTCGCGCAGCTGGAAATTACCGAAACCCGAAAGCTTCACACTCTCGCCCCGTTCCAGCGCCCCCCGGATCTCCTCGAAGAACGCTTCCACCATGTCCTTTGCCTCGCGCTTGTTCAGCCCGACCTTTTCAAACAAAAGATCGGCCAGTTCGGCCTTGGTCAAAGTCATTACAACTCCCTGATGTATCTATGTATTATATTTTTTTATGTGCGCAGACTGGCGCCGAAACGCCGCCCCCACAGCGCCACCAGCACGTCGCGCGCCGAATCGGCCTCCGCATCCGTGAGGGTTCGTTCAGTATCTTGCATAACTACCCGGAACGCAAGGCTTTTCTTCCCTGCGGGGAGGCTCCGGCCTTGGTACAAATCGAACACGGTCACTTCCTGGACGATAGCGGGTTTTTCGGTACGGACGGCGTCCAGGAGGGTCTGGACCGGGAGCCCCGCGTCCACCAGCAGGGCGATATCCCGCACCACCGGCGGGAAGCGCGAGGGTTGCGTGGGCCGCGGCAGCGGCATCCCGGTGAGGCAATCGGCCTCCAGTTCGAACAGCACCACCGGCTGCGGCAATTCGTACTTCTGCTGCCAGCGCGGATGCAGCTCGCCCAGCCAGCCAGCCCCGGTTTTCCCCTCGGCACCGTCCACCGTCACGCGGGCCGAGCGGCCCGGGTGCAGCGCCGGATGCGGCGCGGCCTCGAAGCGCAACCGCCGCGGCGCGCAGATCGCTGCCAGATCCGCCTTCACGTCGAAGAAATCCACGGCGCGCGCCGCGCTGCCCCACTGCTCGTCGAGCGCCGGGCCGAAAGCAGCGCCCGCGACGCGGATCGGCTGCCGCAGGCCGGCCACCGAGAGCGGTCCGTCGGCCGCCGTGGCGTCGCGCAGGTACACGCGCCCGATCTCGAACACGCGGATGCGCGGCAGCTTGCGGGCATGGTTGTAGCGCACGTTGGCGAGGAGCGAGCCGAGGAGCGTGCTACGCATGACGGACGCCTGGCTGGCGATGGGATTGAGCAGCCGCACCGGATTCGCTTCGCCCGCCAGGTCCGCCTCCCAGGCGGGTTCGACGAAGGCGAAGTTGATCGTCTCCTGGTAATCGCAGGCCGCGACCCGGTCGCGCAGCGCATGCAGCGAGCGCATCGCCTCGGGACGGGCGCGCATCACCGCCGGTGCGCGCGGCGGGTGCGCTGGGATATTGTCAAAGCCGTGCAGCCGCGCCACTTCCTCGATCAGGTCCTCCTCGATCGCCAGATCGAAGCGGTAAGAAGGCGGATTTACCGTGTATTCGTTCCTGTTTTTTTTGTAAATGAAATTCAAACGGCGAAAGATCGAATCGATTTCCTTCGATGCAACTTCAATTCCGAGAATCTTCCGGACGCGCGCAACGCGCATGCGTACCGGTTTCCTCTTCGGCAGGCGCTTTACCAGGTCCGCCGTGGGTCCGGGCTCGCCGCCGCAGATCTCCAGGATCAGCTGCGTCGCGCGCTCGATGCCGGGCGCGTTGTTCTCGAAGTCCACGCCGCGCTCGAAGCGGTGCGATGCGTCGCTCGCGAAGTTGTAGCGCCGCGCGCGGCCGGCGATGGCGCCGGGATGAAAGAACGCGGATTCGAGGAAGAGATTCTGCGTCGTGGTCTCGGCCTTGGTGGATTCGCCGCCCATGATGCCCGCGAGGCCGATCGGCCCGGAGTCGTCGGTGATGCACAGCACTGCGGGATCGACCTCCACTTCCTGGCCGTTCAGCAGCAGGACCTTCTCGCCATTGCGGCCCCAGCGCACGTCGATCGCGCCTCGCAGCTTGTCCTGGTCGTAGACGTGCAGCGGGCGGCCCATCTCGAGCATCACATAGTTGGTGACGTCCACCAGCGCCGAAATCGAGCGCTGGCCCGCGCGTTCCAGGCGCTCGCGCATCCAGGCCGGCGTCGGCGCCGCGGCATTCACGCCGCGGATCACGCGCCCGGCGAAGCGGCCGCAGCCGTCGGCAGCGGAAATTCTGACGGGGTGCTTCGAAGCGTTGGTCGCCTTGATCTTCTTGATCTCCGGATGCTTCAATTTCGCACCGGTAAGCGCCGCAACTTCGCGGGCGATTCCCAGCACCGAAAGGCAATCCGCGCGGTTCGGCGTCAGCTTGAAGGTCAGGATCTGCTCATCGAGCTCAAGCGCCCTGTAGACGTTCTGGCCCGGCTTTGCATCGGGCGCAAGCTCCAACAGGCCCGAATGATCCTCAGAGAGTCCCAGCTCCCTTGCGGAACACAACATGCCGTTGCTTTCGACGCCTCTGAGAGAGGATTTTTTTATTTCAAGGGCTTTCAGTTTTGCGCCGGCAAGAGCAAGAGGCGCAAGCATTCCAACGCGCACATTGGGCGCTCCGCAGACCACTTGGAATTTCTCTTTTCCCGCGTCCACCGTGCATACCGTGAGCTTGTCCGCGTTCGGATGTTTCTCCACCGTCAAAACCTTGCCGACCACCACGCCCTCGAACGGCGGCGCGACCGGGACACGGGATTCGACCTCCAGTCCCGACATCGTGAGCAGATGGGACAACTCTTCCATGCTGATTTTTACGTCGACAAAGCTGCGCAGCCAATTCTCTGGAATGTTCACGAGAATTGCCTCAGGAAGCGCAGGTCGCCGTCGAAGAACAGGCGCAGGTCGTCGATGCCATAGCGCAGCATCGTCAGTCGCTCCAGGCCCGAGCCGAAGGCGAAGCCGATGTAGCGCTCCGGATCGAGGCCGAAATTACGCACGACTTCCGGATGCACCTGCCCCGCACCGGAGAGTTCCAGCCAGCGCCCTTTCAGCGGGCCCGAGGCGAATTGCAGGTCGATTTCCACCGAGGGCTCGGTGAACGGAAAATAGGACGGCCGGAAACGCAGTGCGAGCTCGTCGGACTCGAAGAAGCGGCGCAGGAAATCCGTGTAGACGCCCTTCAGGTCGGCGAAGCTGATGTCCTCGTCGATCCACAGGCCCTCGACCTGGTGGAACATCGGCGAATGGGTCGCATCCGAATCCACGCGGTAGGTGCGGCCCGGCGCGATCACCTTGATCGGGGGACATTTCGCGGCCTTATCGCGAAATCGCTGCACGTGCATGCGCGCGTAGCGCACCTGCATGGGGCTCGTATGCGTGCGCAGCAGCAGCGGTTTGCCGTCGGCATCCTTCAGGTCCACGTAGAACGTGTCCTGCATCGAGCGCGCCGGATGGTTCTCCGGGTTGTTAAGCGCAGTGAAGTTGTACCAGTCGGTCTCGATTTCCGGGCCGTCGGCGACCTCGAAGCCGATGGAGCCGAAGATTTCCTCGATGCGCTGCCAGCTGCGGCTGATCGGATGCACGCCACCGCGGTTCCGGCCGCGGCCAGGCAGCGTGACATCGAGCGCCTCTTCGGCGAGCCGCGATTCCATCCTGGCGAGCGCGAGCTGCGCGCGGCGCGCCTCCAGCGCAGCCTCTATTTTTTGCGTCGCAGTGTTGTAGTTCTGCCCTGCAGATTTTCTTTCTTCGATGGGCAAGGAACCCAATGAAGAACGAAAGGCGGCAAGCTCCCCGCCCTTGCCGAGATAGCGCGCCTTAGCGTTCTCGAGGGACGCAGGATCAGCCGCGGCGGCAAACTCGCCGAGGGCGCGCGCGACGATTTCTTCTAGCTTATTCAGTGCGCGAGGCTTGCCTTGATCTGTCCCGCAATCTTCGCAAAAGCGGGCTTGTCCATGACCGCCAAGTCGGCGAGAACCTTGCGATCGATCTCGATCCTGGCTTTCTTCATCCCGGCCATGAAGGCGCTGTAGCTCATGCCCAGCTCCCTGACCGCAGCGTTGATGCGGGTGATCCAGAGCGCGCGGATCACGCGCTTCTTGTTGCGGCGGTCGCGGTAGGCGTACTGCCCCGCCTTCATCACCGCTTCCTTGGCGACGCGGTAAACGTTGCCCCTGCGCCCGCGGAAGCCCTTGGACTTGGCGAGGACCTTCTTGTGGCGCGCGCGCGCCGTTACGCCGCGTTTTACTCTTGGCATGGCGCGCTCCTCAACCCGAGTACGGCAGCATCGCGCGGACGGCCCGCTTGTTGCTGTCGTGAACGTTGGTGGTGCCGCGCAGGTGGCGCTTCCTCTTGGTGGACTTCTTGGTGAGGATGTGGCGCATGAACGCCTGCGAGCGCTTGATCGAACCGCCCGGGCGCACCTTGAAGCGCTTTGCGGCCGATTTCTTTGACTTCATCTTGGGCACAGCAATGCTCCTGTTAATTACCCCGCGGCAGCGGGTTTTGCTTCTTCCTTGTTCTCTTCCTTCGCCGGCTTCGCTTCCTTCGGCGCCTTCCCGGCCGCCTTTTCACCTGCCGGCTTCTTCGGGCCCTTCACCGGCACCACCTTCTTTTTCGGCGCCAGCACCATCACCATCTGCCGGCCCTCGAGCCGGGGAAACTGTTCGACGATCGCAACCGGTTCCAGGTCCTTGCGCACGCGCTCCAGCAGCCGCACGCCAAATTCCTGGTGCGCCATTTCGCGCCCGCGGAAGCGCAAGGTCACCTTCGCCTTGTCGCCTTCTTCGAGGAACTGGACCAGCTTGCCGACCTTGATCTTGTAGTCGCCATCATCGGTATTGGGCCGGAACTTGATTTCCTTGACCTGGATCTGCTTCTGCTTGAGCTTGGCCTCGTGGGCCTTCTTCTGCTCGCGGTAGCGGAACTTGCCGTAGTCCATCAGCTTGCAGACCGGCGGCACCGCAAGCGGCGCGATTTCGACCAGGTCCACGTTCTGCTCTTCCGCCATCTTCAGGGCATCGGTCACTGCCACGATGCCCAGTTGATCGCCGTTTTCCGCTACCAGCCTTAACTGCGGCGACGTGATCTCTCCGTTGATGCGTTGCGATCTCTCGAGTGCGATGGGTGAAAACTCCTCTTCTCGTCAAAAAAAGCGGCTGTGCCGCTACGCGCGCGCCTCGTTGCCGAGGCGCTCGATGAAAGCCTCGAGAGCCATGGCCCCCAGGTCTTCACCGCTGCGCGTGCGCACAGCCACGCTGCCAGCCTGCTTTTCCTTGTCGCCGACCACCAGTTGGTAGGGCAACTTCTGCAGGCTATGTTCCCGAATTTTATAGGAAATTTTCTCGTTTCGCAAATCCGCGCTGACGCGGAAATCGGCCTGCCGCAGCCTCAAAGCGACGCTTTCGGCATACCCGGCCTGGGCCTCCGAGACATTGATGACCACCGCCTGCTCGGGGGCGAGCCAGACCGGGAAGGCGCCGCCGAAATTCTCGATGAGGATGCCGAGGAACCGCTCCATGGACCCGACGATCGCCCGGTGCAGCATCACCGGGGTATGGCGGGCGTTGTCCTCGCCCACGTACTCGGCCCCGAGCAGCCCGGGCATGCTGAAATCCACCTGCATGGTGCCGCATTGCCAGAGGCGGCCGATGGCGTCTTTGAGCGAATACTCGATCTTGGGACCGTAGAAGGCGCCCTCGCCCGGGGAGACGACGAATTCGACCGCGGAACGCTTCAGCGCTTCGATAAGCGCCGCCTCGGCCTTGTCCCAGACCTCGTCCGAGCCGATGCGCTTCGCGGGCCGTGTCGCGATCTTGTAGACGATCTCGTTGAAGCCGAAGTCGCGGTAGACCTTCTGCAGCAGCACCGTGTAGGCAACGCACTCGTCCAGGATCTGTGCTTCGGTACAGAAGATGTGGCCGTCATCCTGGGTGAAACCGCGCACCCGCATCAGGCCATGCAGCGCGCCCGAGGGCTCGTTGCGGTGGCAGGCGCCGAATTCGCCCAGGCGATACGGCAGGTCCCGGTAGCTCTTGATGCCCTGGTTGTAGAGGAGGATGTGGCCCGGGCAGTTCATCGGCTTGACCGCGTAGTCGCGCTTCTCGGACTCGGTGGTGAACATGTTCTCGCGGTAATTCGCCCAGTGCCCGGTGCGTTCCCACAGGCTCTTGTCGAGGATCTGCGGGCAGCGCACCTCGGCATAACCGTTTTCGCGGTACACGCGCCGCATGTATTGCTCGACGCACTGCCACAGCACCCAGCCCTTCGGATGCCAGAACACCAGGCCCGGCGCCGTTTCTTCCATGTGGAACAGATCCAGGCTGCGGCCAAGCTTGCGGTGGTCGCGCTTGTCGGATTCCTCCAGCATCTTCAGGTAGGCGTCCTGGTCTTCCTTCCTGCCCCAGGCTGTGCCGTAGATGCGCTGGAGCATCTCGTTCTTCGAATCGCCGCGCCAGTAGGCGCCGGCGACCCGCATCAGCTTGAAGACCTTCAGCTTGCCGGTCGAGGGCACGTGCGGCCCGCGGCAAAGATCAATGAAGTTTCCTTGCTGGTACAGGGAAATGGCTTCGTTTGAAGGGATGGAAGCAATGATCTGGGCCTTGTAAATCTCCCCCTGCCCCTTGAAAAATGCCACTGCTTCATCCCTCGCAAGCACTTTTCTGGTAACGGCAAAATCGTTCTTCGCCAGTTCAGCCATGCGCTTCTCGATCGCCACGAGATCCTCGGGCGTGAAGGGGCGCTTGTAGGCAAAGTCGTAGTAGAAGCCGTTCTCGATCACCGGGCCGATGGTCACCTGCGCCTCGGGGAACAGTTCCTTCACCGCGTGCGCGAGCAGGTGCGCCGTAGAGTGGCGCAGGATCTCCACCCCCTCCGGATTCTTCTCGGTGACGATCGAAAGCTCGGCATCCGTCTCGATGCGGGTGCTCATGTCCACCAGCTTGCCGTTCACCTTGCCGGCGAGCGCTGCGCGCGCGAGGCCCGCGCCGATGGATTGGGCCACTTCGGCGACGGTGACCGGACCGGGAAAGTCCTTCACCGCGCCGTCGGGCAGTTTGATTTTCAGCAAGATTGCAAAAGGTTGGTAGACGCGATCGGGTCAACACCTGCTCGCGCATTCAAGCCGGGGCGCCCTCCCGGCGCGGCGCGGTTTGCACCAGGTAGTCGAGGATTTCTCCCTGCATGCGCTCGATCTCCAGGCGATAGCCTGAACTCAGCGCAGGCCACTCCTCCGGCCGCGCCGTTTTGCGCAGCGTCTCAAGCGTGTGCTCAAGCTTGGCGAGTCGTTCTCGCGAAACCGCCATTTCCTGGTCGTTACGTATCACGGTCTGACCTCCAATAATCCGCGCCTTGTCCCATCGCGCTTAGTTTGCCACGTATCGAGGAACTCCTGCATCTGGACCTCCAGGAGCATGCCTTGGCGAATCCAGAACACGCTCGCCCCGAATCGCGCCTCGGCGTCCGGGTGCGAAAACAGCGTCAGCGATTCGCGCGGGGCCTCTTCCAGCCGGAAATCCGCAGCCATCACCAGGACGATATCCACGTCCCGCGGATCGGCCCCCGCAGAAACAAAGCTCCCGAACACGAGAAAACGGTCCAGTCGGCCGGTGCGTTCGGCAAGTTCATGCAGATGTCGAAGTTTCGCATAGGCGTTCACGCGCGAGGCAGAGCCAGTGCCAAACCGCCGCTCGATTTCACTCCATCCAGCGGGATGTATGCCCGGCGGAAGGTCGCCGTCGTCGTTAAAGGGCGGCAGCATGTCCGCTCATGCTACGCGAAGCGGGCGGGGCTGCCGGATGCAGTTGGTAGGCGCGATTGGACTCGAACCAACGACCCCTACCATGTCAAGGTAGTGCTCTAACCAGCTGAGCTACGCGCCTGCAAAAAAGGGATTTTACAGGATTCAGCCCCTGCCGACGCGTATCACGCCGCCGACATCCTTCACCGCCGCGAACGCGCGCCGCAGGTGCGCCACGTCCGTCACGTCGAAACTGAAGCGCATGCGGGCAAGGTCGTCGCGGCTTTGCGTGCGCACCGCGGTGACGTTGATGCGCTCGCGCGCCAGCGCTTCGCCGATGTCGCGCAGCAGACCCTGGCGGTCGGAGGCGGTCACCAGGATGTCCACCGGGTAGACGCCGCCGGACTTGGCGCCCCACTGCGCATCGATCAGGCGCTCGGGGCTGCGCTCGGCGAGGCGCTTCAGGCTCGCGCAATCCTCTCTGTGTACCGAGATGCCCTTGCCGCGCGTGACGAAGCCGCGCACCGGATCCGGCGGCACCGGCTTGCAGCACTTGGCGAGTTGCGTCATCAGCCGGTCCACGCCGACGATGAGGATGCCGCCATCAGCCGTTTTTTTTGCTTTTACTTTTTGAACTGCAATTGGAAAAACTGCAGGGGCATCACCTTTCGCTTCGCGTAGTGCTCCTTGCAACTGGCGCAAATTGACCTCGTCGCGGGCAACCGCGGCGAAGAGCTCATCGTGCTTCGCAAAGCCGAGCTTTTGCGCCAGCTGCTCGAGGTTGGCCTGCGTCGCGCCCTCGCGCCGCTGCTCCTTTTCCACCGTGGCGCGGCCTTGCGCGACGGTCTCGGCGAGCGAACGCGCGTTGAACCACTGGCGCACCTTGCCGCGCGCGCGGTGGCTCTTCAGGAAGCCGAGCGCCGGATTGAGCCAGTCACGTGATGGACCAACCCCGTGCGGCCCGCCGCCCTTCGCGGCGATGATCTCCACCCGCTGGCCGCTTGCGAGCGGCGTATCGAGCGGCACCATCTGCCCATCCACTTTCGCGCCGCGGCAATGGTGGCCGAGGTCGGTATGCAGCGTGTAGGCGAAGTCCACCGGCGTGGCGCCGGCGGGCAGGTCGATGACCTTGCCCTGCGGCGTGATGACGTAGATGGTGTCATCCAGCGACGCCTTCTTCGTCTTCTCCGCCCAGCCGCCGCTGTCGGCGACTTCATCGCGCCACGCCAGCAGCTCGCGCAACCAGGCGATCTTGTTGTCGAAGCCGGCCTCGGCCCTGGACGCCTTGCGGGTTTCCTTGTAGCGCCAGTGCGCGGCGACGCCGAATTCGGCCTGGCGGTGCATCTGCTCGGTGCGGATCTGCACTTCCAGCGTGCGGCCGCCGGGACCGATCACCGCGGTGTGCAGCGACTGGTAGTCGTTGCCCTTGGGCCGCGAGATGTAGTCGTCGAACTCCTTCGGGATCGGCTCCCACAGGTCGTGCACGACACCCAGAACGCTATAGCAGTCGCCCGGCGTCGGCACGATCACCCGCAGCGCGCGCACGTCATGCACGTCCGAGAAGTCGAGTTGCTTGGTGCGCATCTTGTTCCAGATGGAATAGATGTGCTTCGGCCGGCCGGTGACCTCGGCCTTGATGCCTATTTTTTTTAATTCATTTCCAAGGAATTCGATTGCATTCGCAATATATTGCTCGCGCTCCTGGCGCCGCTGGTCGAGCATCTGCGCGATCTTCTTGTAGAGCTCGGGCTCGAGGTAGCGAAATGACAGGTCTTCCAACTCCCACTTGAGCTGCCAGACGCCAAGCCGGTTGGCGAGCGGCGAATAAATTTCCAGGGTTTCTCTGGCGTATTGAATTTTTTCAGGAGATTCATTTCTGGAAAAAAAGCGCAGCGTTTGCGTCCGGCTCGCAAGACGGATGAGAACCACGCGGATGTCCTCGACCATGCCGAGCACCATCTTGCGCAGGATCTCGTTCTGCTCGCCGGGCGCGGCACGCGTGAGCAGGCGCAGGCGATGGAGTTTCTCCACCCCGCCGACGAGCGCCGCGACCTCCGGACCGAACATCTCCTGCAGTTTGTCCACGCCGTCCAGGTACTTCGGCGCGGCGTACAGGATTCCGGCGGCGCGCGCCACCGGATCCATGCCGATTGCGGCGAGGCTCGCGGCAAGGCCGAGCGCGTGCGGCCACACCGGCTCGCCGCTCGAGAGGGTCTGGCCCGCGTAGAGCGGTTCGGCGAATTCCAGCGCACGCGCGACCAGGGCGCGTTCGGGCGCCGCCAGCCCTTCGGCGAGCGAACCGAGCGCATCGAACCCGGATTGCGGATGTAGCTGTACCACGGAAACCATGCTGCTATTGTAGTGGCGTTGGTCTGGATGGATTCTCCATGGGCTGGCTCCGCGACTGGAAACGCAAGCGCATACTCGGTCGGCACCGCATTGACGATGCCCTGTGGCGGCGCGCGAAAAAGCACCTTCCTTTCCTGCGCGGCCTCTCGGCCGACGAGGAACGGCGGCTGAAGGAGTTCGCGGTCGTGTTTCTCGCGGAGAAGCAGCTCACGCCGGTGCGCGGGCTCGCGCTCTCGGAGGACGACCGCATCGAGATCGCGCTGCAGGCCTGCCTGCCGGTGCTCGAACTGGGCCTCGACTGGTACGACGGCTGGGTCGGCATCGTGGTGCATCCTTCCGATTTCAAGGTACAGCGCGCCGAGACCGGGGACGACGGCGTGGTGCACGAATGGAACGACGAGCTGGCGGGCGAATCCTGGCCCGGCGGTCCGGTGGTGCTGTCGTGGGAAGCGCTGGATGACGCGGGCTCGGTCGCCCAAGGCGGCGTGAACATCGTGATCCACGAGTTCGCGCACAAACTCGACATGATGGCGGGCGAAGCCGACGGCGTGCCGCCGCTCCCCTCGCGCGAGGCGCGCGAACGCTGGATCAAGGTGTTCGACGCGGAGTTCGACCGCTTTTGCAAATCGGTGGACGCGGGCAAGGAGACATTTCTCGATCCCTACGCGGCGGAACACGAAGCGGAGTTCTTCGCCGTCGCCAGCGAGGCTTTCTTCGAAACTCCAAACGCGCTGGCGAAGGAGTTCTCGGGCCTGTACGAGCTGTTCAAGGACTTCTACCGGCAGGACCCCGCGAAAAGGCTCTCGTCATGAAAACGCTGCTTATCGTCTATCACACCGGCGGCGTGAAGACGGCGCGCATGGCCGAGGCGGTCGAGCGTGGCGCACGCAGTGAAGGTGGCGTGAATGTGGTCATGAAGCGCTGCGCCGACGCCGGGCCGGAGGATCTGCTCGCGGCCGACGGGCTGATTCTCGGCACGCCGGAGAACTTCGGCTACATGTCGGGGATGATGAAGGACTTCCTCGAGCGCGTGTTCTACGCCTGCGAGGGCAAGATCAACGGCAGGCCCTGGGCTCTCTTCGTTGGCGCGGGACAGGACGGCAGCGGAGCGGTGAATTCGGTGGAGCGGATCGTCACCGGCCTAAGGCTGGAAAAGAAATCCGAACCGATCATCGGCCTGAAAGAACTCACGCCTGAAATTCTTGAAAAATGCGAACAGCTCGGCATGGCGTTTGCCGCCGGGCTGGCGCTAGGCGTCTTCTAAAACACCAGCTCGGATCCCTCGGCGGGCGCTTCGCAAACCACCTTCGACCCCAGGCGGTCGAGTTCCTTGCGCGTTTCATCGAGCTTCGCGTCGATGTCGCTGTCGGTCTGGTCCGGGTCGTGGTGGAAGAGATGCAGCCGCTTCACCTCGGCGCGCGCCGCGAGGTCGGCGACCTGGCTGACGCAGGAATGACCCCAGCCAACCTTGGCGGGGTATTCGTGGTCGCGGTAGGTGGTATCGGTGATCAGCACGTCCGCGCCGCGCACGAAATCGGCGAGCCGCTCCAGGTAGTGTTCGTTCCGGCGCGGATCGGTCGGCAGGTAGAGTTCGTTGTCGGTGATGTAGCAGATGGTGCGGCCGCGGCAGCTCAGGCGGTAGCCGAGGCAGTATCCGGGGTGGCTGAGCAGCATGGTGTCCACGCGCACCGGCCCGAAATCCAGCGTCTCCTCGCGCAGGTCGCGGAACACCAGGCGCGCGCCGAACTCGCGGATGGTGACGGGAAAATAGACGCTTTCCATCTGCGCGCTGATGGCGCGCTCGATGGTCAGGTTGCCCTGGTAAGGCCCGAAGATCTCGATCTGGTTGCCGCGGATGTACAGCGGCGCGAAGAACGGCACCGTATTGATGTGGTCCCAGTGCGTATGCGAGATGAAGACGCGCGCGGACAGGCGCTCGGCCGAGGCGGCGGCCATGACGCGGTCCGAGAGCCGCTTGATGCCGGAACCGCAGTCGAAGACGTAGAGCGGCTCGCCGCTGATCTCCACGCTGACGCAGGGCGTATTGCCGCCATAGCGTGTATAGGCCGCGCCCGGTGTCGGCAGCGTGCCGTGCACGCCCCAATAATGCACCGCGAGCCGGTCCGACATCATCTCGTTGATCGACTGCATGAACGTTTCGCGCTTGATCGGCTTGGTTAGGTAACCGTCGGCGCCCATTTCCTTCGCGCGCCGGCGGTCGAAGTCGTAGCTCTTGGCCGACAGGATCACGATCTTCATCGCCGCCAGCTCGGGGCGGCGCCGAAGTTCGCGCGTCAACTCGAAGCCGTCCATCAGCGGCATCATCAGGTCGGTGATTACGCAGTCGGGCCGCGCATCCGGGATGTCCCTCACCGCACTCGTGCTGGAGGCGCGCACGATCACCTCGTGACCGGCGTCGGTCAGCAGGCGCGAAACCAGCGCCAGGGCATCGGGATCGTCGTCGACGATGAAGAATTTCATGGGGACGTTCATTCTAGCAGTGGGAATCCGCCGCCATGCCCCCCAGCGCAGGTCGGGTAATCAGCGAGCAGCCGTGGCTAGGCGCTTGGCCGCCTGCCAGCGCTCGAGCTTGGCGCGTGCATTGTTCGCCGCGGGATCCATCGCCTGGTCGTGGTTCGGCATCTTCATGGTGAGCTCGATCACGTAGCCGTTCGGGTCGCGGAAATAGATCGAGCGGATGAAGCCGTGGTCGGAGACGCCGCGCGTCTCGATGCCGCGCGCCTTGCCCTCGGCGAACTTCTTTTCCAGCAAGGCCTGGTCGACTTCGAGCGCGATATGCAGGTCGTAGTCGTGCTGGCGCTTGAAGTCGAAATCCATATCCGGCGCCTCGAAGAACGCGAGGTGGGAGCCGTCGCCCAGCCGGTAGAAAGTGTGCAGCGTCTCGGTCTTGCGCCCGCTCAAGCTCTCCTTGATCTCGAGCGTGTGCGCGAGGGGCAGGCCGAGGAACTCCTCGTAGAACCGGCGCGTCTCCTCCGAGTCGCGGCAGCGGTAGGCGTTGTGGTGCAGTCCCTTGATCATGGCTCAGCTCCTCGAACGGGCCCCTATACCGTGACGAACGGTCCTTTCAGCGAGGCGCAATAGCCGTTGATGACCTCGTTCACCTTGGCCCAGCTCTTCAACGCCTTCATTTTCCCGAGCCAGCGCTTGACGTTCGGGTAGGCCGCGAGATCGGAGCCGACCGACTCGGCGAGCGCGACGAACGGCGCGGCGTAGTAGTCTGCGATCGAGATCTGCTTGCCGCAGAGGTAGTCGCCGGCGCCGATCAGATGCTGGTCCAGCACCTTCATCCAGCCGCCCGCGCGCTCCTTCGCCCAGGCGAGCGTTGCCTTCTGCGCATCATCGCTCTGGCGCTTGTGGTGCGGGAAGATCTGCGGGTAAATCAGGCCATAGGCGAGGTCGCGGCACAGCTGCGTGTTGATCCAGTCCATGCGCTCATTCACGCGCGCGCGTTGCTGCAGGTCCTTGGGATAGGCCGGCGAGCCGGTCTTCTCGGCGAGGTATTTCAAGATCGCGCTGCTCTCGGTGAGGCGGAAATCGCCGTCGTCCAACACCGGCACCAGGTGGTTCGGGTTGATCGCCTCGAACGGCGGCTGGTAGTGCTCGCCGGTGAACAGGTCGACCACCTGGAAGTCGATGTTGATCCCGCTTTCGTTGGCGAACAGCATCAGCGGGCGGCTGGTGGTGGATGCAGGGTGGTAATGAATCTTCATGGGAATGGCACCTCTCCTCGGGACGTGCGGCCAATCATAGTCCTCGTTCGAACCATGCGCCACATCGCTGCGACGCCCCGCCAAAACGCCAGGGCAACGGTCTGCAGCACTTGCGGGTCGGAAAACACCGGCTCAGGCGGAGTACCGCAGGACCGCGATGAAGTGGCACGCGGTACCCGCGATGACAAACAGGTGCCACACGAAATGGAAGTACCGGATCCGTTCCGCGAGGAAAAACACTGCGCCTGCGGTGTAGGCGATGCCGCCCGCAAGCAGCCAGACAATTCCCCATGCCGGCACCAGCGTCCATACCGTGTCGGCCGCGATCACGACCAGCCAGCCCATCGCGACATACACCAGGGTCGAAACCGTGTTGTACCGGATGCCGCCAAACACCTTCAATACGATGCCGGCCACGGCCATGCTCCAGACCAGCCCGAACAGGATCCAGCCCCAGGTGCCGTACAGCACACCGAGCGTGAACGGCGTGTAGGTCCCGGCGATCAGCAGATAGATCGCCGAGTGATCTAGGACCTGAAATACCCGTTTCGCCCGGTTGCGGGGAAAGGCGTGGAACATCATCGAGGTGAAATACAGCAGCACCATCGTGGTCCCGAACACGGTTGCAGCCGCGATTTGCGTTACCTCTCCACTGCGCAACGCGTCAATGACAAGAACTGCTGCTGCGGCCAAGGCCAGCAGAAAACCAACGCCGTGGCTGACGCTGTTCGCGATCTCCTCGCCGAGAGACTGCGGCCGCTCGTTCATCGCCAAGGGATAGGTAGTGTTCAACATTCAAGTAACCGATACTATGGCATATGACCGACAACGTCCTCGAACAGGCGGTGAAAGGCTGGGCGCGCACCGCGCCGGCGCGCACCACCGAATTGTCCTCCGACAAGGCCGGGTTTGGTCATTTCTGGCACCGCGCCGCGGAGTTGCTGGCGCGGCTGCCGCCGAAGGCGAAGCGCAACGCGGAGGAAGCGGCCGCGGGCGCCGAAATCCTCGCCCTCGCGCGCGATTCGCGCACCCGGTTCATGCGCGCGCATGTGCGCGGCGTTTACGACTCGCTCACTGCGGCGCGCAACAAATTCGTGCGCGTGGACGAACTGTGCGCGCGCGCGGCGGCTGAGTATCCGGGGCTGGTGCCGGGCGCGAAGGAACTGGCGCGCGAATCCGGCATCGCACAGGGCGAGAAGGACGGGCTGGAGGTCGACCAGGGGATTTTCCTTTCGCAGGTGCTGGCAGACCCGGCGGCCGGTACGCACCTGTGCCACGCCATGCTGCTGCCGAGAGCGGAGTCGCAGGAGCTTCTGCCGGATTTTCTTGCGACCGGAAAAATCAAACTCGACGGCGCGCGCCTCGAGCGCGAAGGCAAAGCCTCCGTCCTGACGATACGCAATCCGCAGTACCTGAACGCCGAGGATGAAGGCACGCTCGAAGGAATGGAAACCGCGGTGGACCTCGCGCTGCTCGACCCGCAGACCGAAGTCTGCGTGCTGCGTGGCGACACGGTCACGCACGCGAAGCACGCGGGCAAACGCCTGTTCGGCGCCGGCATCAACCTCACCCACCTCTACCGGGGGAAGATCCGCTATCTCTGGTACCTGATCCGGGACCTGGGCCTGGTCAACAAGTTCTACCGCGGCCTGGCGCTGCCCGAGGCATCGCCCGAAGAGGACTCCATCGAAAAACTCTGGATCGCCGCGGTGGAAGGCTTCGCCATCGGCGGCCACTGCCAGATCCTGCTGACGATCGACCAGGTAATCGCGACCACGGATGCCTACATGACGCTGCCCGCGAGGAAGGAAGGCATCATCCCGGGCGCCGCCAACCTGCGTCTCGCGCGCCACGTCGGCGACCGCGTCGCGCGCCAGGCGATCCTCGCCGAGCGGCGCATCGACTGCGCGAGCCCCGAAGGGCGCCTCATCTGCGACTACATTGTGAAACCCGACGCCATGGATGGGGAAATCGAGCGGCTGGTAAACCACGTCACGGGCTCGGGCATGGTCAGCGCCACCGGCAACCGGCGCGCGCTGCGCATCGCGGAAGAACCGCTGGATGCTTTCCGGCGCTACATGGCCGTGTACGCGCGCGAGCAGGCCTATTGCCATTTCAGCCCGGCGCTGATTTCCAACCTCGAAAAAAACTGGGACGCCGCCAACCGCCGAGGCTAAGGACGTCGCATGTTGTTGCAAAATAGAAATTGATTTCTAATCTGCAAAACTGGGCGCTTCATTCGATCACCTTGTCGGCGCGAAACAGAAGTTCCTGCGGAATCGTCAGCCCGATCGCCTTCGCGGTCTTGCGGTTGATCACCAGCTCGAACTTCGTGGGCTGCTCCACCGGCAGGTCCGCCGGCTTTGCGCCCTTCAGGATCTTGTCCACGTAAGTCGCTACGCGCCGGTAATGCTCGGCGAGGTTCTGCCCATAACTCATCAGACCTCCAGCCTCCACTAATTCCCGGCTCCAGAACATTGTGGGCAAGTGGTTCTTCGCCGCAAACTCCGTGATCCGGCCCACGTGCGTGCGGAATAACCCGTCCGGCAGCACAATCAGTGCGCCCGCGTGCGCCCGCGTCATCGCGCCGAAGGCAGCCTCGAACTGGCTCGTGGTGCTCGCTTGAACCGGCAAGACGTTCACCCCGGTCGTCTTTGCGGCGGTTTGAATGTTTTTTAAAAAGTCGGGGTGGTGCGGATGGCCCGGGTTCACCAGCACAGCGACGCGCGATAATTTGGGAACCGCGACGCGCAGCAACTCCAGGTACTTGCTGCTGAGATCCACGTTGATGTCGGATAATCCGGTGATGTTTCCTCCCGGCCGGGCAAGGCTCGCGATAAACCCGGCGCCGACCGGATCGGCCGCCTGTGCCATGACAATGGGGATAGTGGTCGTCGCTCGCTGGGCAGCCTTTATGGCGGGCGTTGCCGCGACCACGATGACATCGACTTTCAACTGCACCAATTCCGCCGCAAAACCGGGAAGGCGCTCGTACTTCCCTTCCGCCCAGCGGAATTCGATGACGATGTTCTTGCCCTCGACATAGCCGAGATCGCGCAGGCCCGCCCGTAATGCCTCGACCCGAGCAGTGAAACCAGATGCGGAAGCAGGACCCAGGAAGCCGATTCGAAAGATTTTTGTGGTTTGCTGCTGCGCGAACGATGCAAAGGGTGCCGCGAGCGCGCCAGCGCCAAGCCCAATCAGCAAGTTCCGCCGCTTCATCCTAGGTTCGCCCGCTCCAGGGATTGACGCAGCCGGCGCCGCAACGTTCGAAGTCGGTCGTGTTGCGCGTGGCGACGGTGAGGCCATGGACGAGGCCGGTGGCTGCCAGGAGCGCGTCGATCACCGGCAACGGCACGCACAGCTCGGTAATCTGGCAAATTGATTTGAGTGTCCACGGTTAGACGGCCCGGCCCGTATCGCGGCTGCGAGTGACTTCAATCGCCGCACCCCCAAGCGGTGAGTTGCGAAAAAAGTCGACCAGACTCCCTTGCGGCTTCGCGAGACGCCGAAATTCCCTCGCCGATATCACTACTACGGCGTCGCGGCCGTGGCGTGTAATCACCTGTGGTCCCTCGAATTGCGCCTTCTGTACCAGATCCGACAGTCTAATTTTCGCCTCCTGCAATTTCCACCTAATCATCTTAGTCGTCCGTGTATTTGACCAGTCCAGCCATATTTTGAATCAAGACAACAGGAATTCGCGGACGATCTTGATCTGATCGTCGTGCATCAGCGTCGGCGCGTGGCCGACGCCGGGGATTTCCACCACCTTCGCCTTCGGGCCGCGGCCGACCATCTTGTCGCAGGTGTCGCGCGTCAGCAGATCCGAGAGAGCGCCGCGCAGCACCAGGGTCGGGCAGCGGATTGCATCCCAGAGGGGCCACAGCGCCAAGTCCTTCTCGGGCATGGTGGCGCGAAAGGGCACCGCGATTTTCGGGTCGTAGTGCATGCGCAGGCTGCCGTCGGGGTTCTTGCGCACCACGACCTCGGTGAGAAAGCGCCACTCGGCGTCGCTGTGCGGGCCGAAGGACGCGATGATCGGGCGGAGGTACTTTTCGGCGCTGGCGAGGTCCGCAAACACGGGCGCCATGCCGACGTAAGTCGCGATACGCTCCAGCGAAACTTTTGAGACGACCGGTCCGGCATCGTTGATGACCAGCTTCTGCACCGGCGTGCCTGGCTGCGCGGCCAGCGCCATGCCGATCAGGCCGCCCATCGAGGTGCCGAGCCAGTGCACGTTCTCGACGTCGAGCCGCGCGACCAGCGTCACCATGTCTGCGACATATTGCGGCAGCTGGTAGAGCATCGGCTCGGCCAGCCACTCCGAGTCGCCGCGGCCGGCGACATCGGGGCAGACGACCCGGTACCGGTCGCTCAATGCCGCGGCGAGCGAATCAAAATCGCGCGCGCAACGTGTGAGGCCGTGCACGCAAACGAGGACCCGGTCGTTCTCCGGATCACCCCATTCGAGATAGGCGATGCGGTGCAGCCCCTTGGGCGAGGCGCACTTGACGAACCTTTGACGCGACGGCGCGCTCCTGGCGGCGATCAAGGCGGGCTCCGCTCGCCCGTCCACTTCTCAACCAGGCGGCCGTTCTCGAACGCGGCACCGCCCCTGGCGCCGTCCCGGTCCCATTCCGCCTCGACTCGCAATTCGGGAAACTCCGCACTGGCGGCGACGAAGGTCGGGAACGGCAGGCCGTTCACGATCTCGAAGCGGTATTCAAGCCGGTCGGGCGCGTGGTGCTCGGTGAACGGATCGCAGTCCGGCTCGCGCACCAGCAGCCAGCGCACGCGCTCGCGGAAATCCTCAAAGCGGCCCGCACTGCCGGTGACGCGAACGATCGCCGTGCGCTTGGTCACTTTCGCACTCTGTTTCTCATTCCAGGTATTGCGCGTTCCAGCGCACATACAGTGCGTACGCCGCCGCCTTCATCGCGTATCGGTCGGCGTAGTCCTTCGGGTCCAGCGGGTCATACACATAGTAATTGGCCCGGTTGTTCACCGCCGTCATGATGTGCCGGATCTTGTCCGGCAGCGTGTAGGGAGGCTGCCACTCGAAGTCGTCCTGCGCTTCGTAATGCAGGAACACCGGCAGGATCGGGACGCCGGTCCGGAACGAGACCTCGAAAGCCCCGGTCTTGAACTCGCTGAACAGCCGCCGTCCCTTGCAGCCGCCCTCCGGATAAAGCGCGATGTTCTGCCCCGCGTTGACCGCATCCACCATGGTGTGGATGACCTGTTTGCGCGATTCAGGATTGTCCCGGTCCACGAACAGCGTGCCGGCCGCCTTGGCGATCCGGCCTACGATGAACCAGTCCTGCACCTGCAACTTGGCGAGCGACACCACGTTGAACACCGCCGGGATGCCGATGTCCTCGAAGGCCGACGGGTGGTTGGCGATGAGGATGTAGCGCTGCGGCAGGTGCTTGCGATGCTTCTGATGCACGCGAATGTCCACCTCGAGCGCCCGCGCAAAGGCCCGGCACCAGACGGGAAACAGGCGGGCCACCGGGTGCTTGCCCGGCCATGGCAGCCAGGAGAGCAGGTACACCACGATGCAGACCAGGATGAAATCCACCCAGCCCGCGATCCTGCGTATCAGGCGCAGCAACAACAACATTCAGGCCGCGCCTTGCCGGATACGGCTCAAGCGCTGTTCGTGTTGTATACGGCTCAAGCGCCGTATTTGAACGACAGCGACAGGCGCGTGCGGAACTGCGTCACCTTGCCGTCTTCGACCTTGACGTCGAGCTTGGTCACTTCGGCGATGCGCAGGTCGCGCAGCGACTTGGAAGCCGTCTTGATCGCGCTACGGGCAGCGTCTTCCCAGGAAATCGGACTCGTGCCGATGACGTCGGTGACTCTGTAAACAGCGTTGCGTTCCTTCTTGGCCATGATCTGCCCTCCTTGAGCGACGGTTCGGTATGGTCCGGACGGCCCGGCGGGCCGCCCGTGCAAACATTATGGCCCTAGGGTGGCGCATCGTGCCAGTACCGCCGATTTTCCCGCCTTTGACTTTGCATCCGGAGATTGTCTTTCGACATATATACCGTGACGGCCCCCTCGAGATCGGTTCGCCTGAGCAGGATCCCGGCCTCCCGGTAGCGGCTCATTACCTCGGCGTTCGGGTGGCCGAAGCGATTGCGGTAGCCCACAGGCACCACAGCCATTGAAGGGCGCACGGCAGCAAGGAACTCCGCGCTCGAGGAGGTCCGGCTGCCGTGGTGCGGTACCAGCAGCACGTCGGCGCGCAAGGCTTCCGGGACCCTCTGCAGCAGATCCGCTTCGGCGGGCTTTTCGATGTCGCCGGTGAGCAGCATGGAATGCGCGCCCGCGCTCACCTTCAGTACGCAACTCAGGTCGTTGGTTTTCCTCGCCCGCGCCTGGGCGCTCCCCGGGTGCAGAATTTCGAAGCGTACGCCGTCCCACGTCCAGGCCTGTCCGGCGGCGCAGCGCCGCGCCTCCGGTGCGAGGCCGAGCAGCGGGTGGCCGGCGGCAAGCGAAGAGAATATCGCCGCCACTTCAAAGTTCTCCAGCACGGAGGCCGCGCCTCCCGAATGATCGATGTCGTTGTGGGTCACGATCAGCGCGTCCAGCCGCTTGATGCCCGCGGCGCGCAGGTACGGCGCGATGATGCGCTCGCCGCTGTCGGCATCGCTGCCGAAGGCGGGCCCGGCGTCGTAGAGCAAGGCGCGGTTCGCCGTGCGCACCAGCACCGCAAGTCCCTGGCCGACGTCGAGCGTCGTGATCCAGGCCGTGCCGGCGGGCGGCGAGGACGGCGGCAAGGCGATGGCGGGCAGCATGAGCGCAAGACCGGTCGCGCGCCATGGCACGCCGCGCGGCGCGAGCACCCAGAGCACGCCCGCCAGCGCGAGCAACGTGCTCCACAACGGGGGCACATGCTGCTGCCATACCGCGGCCGGCAATGACGCGCACCATTCGAGGAACTGCAGCAGCCATTGCATCAGCCACGCGGCAAGCTCGAGCAGCGCATCCCAGGGCAGGACCGCCGCCACGAGCGCGAGCGGCGTGACGATCGCCGACACCACTGGAATGGCGAGCGCGTTGGCGAGCGGCCCGACGATGGATACCTGCGAGAAAAGGAACAGCGCCGCCGGGGCAAGGCCGAGCGTGATCGCCCATTGCACCCGCAGCCATTGCCTTGCGATCGGGTCATTTTCATTTGCGCTGAAAAATATGAGCGCAACGGCGCCAAACGACAGCCAGAACCCGGCCGCGAGCACCGCCCAGGGATCGAAGGCGAGCACTACCGCGAGCGCGAGGGCCAGGGTGCGGGCCGGCGAGGCGATGCGCCCCGACCACAGCGCGAGCGCGACCACCGTCACCATCCAGCAGGTGCGCTGCGCAGGCACGGCGAAGCCGGCGATCAGCGAGTAGCCGAGCGCGCCGGCGAGCGCGCCAATCGCCGCCGCCTTGCGCGCGGGCAGGCGCAGCATGAGGAACGCAGAACGCCGCCACAGCCAGCCAGCGAGCCAGGCGGCGAGGCCCGACACCATCGTCACGTGCAGCCCGGAGATGCTCATCAGGTGCGTGACGCCGGTGCGGTTAAAGAGGCGCCACTCCTCGGCGCTGATCGAGCGCTGGTCGCCGACCGCGAGCGCGGCGAGGATGCCGCTCGCCGGCGTCGCGCCGAGCACCTGCTTGAAGCGATCCCGGACATGCTCTCGAATCTTTTCGATTCGATCGGATAAATTATTTCTCGAACCCAGGAGCAAAGGCGAACCGCGTGGTCGTACATATCCCGTTGCCCCGATGTCCCGCTCCAGCAGCCAGGCCTCGTAGTCGAAGCCATGCGGGTTGAAGTTGCCGTGCGGCCGCCGCAGACGCAGCGTGAAGCGCCAGCGCTCGCCGGGATGAACGGCGCTGGAGAGGATCGACGAGCCCTCCTCGAAGAGCGCCGAGCGGTACCAGGAAAGCAGGATCCTGCCGGGCAGCTTTGCGCCCGCGGGTTCGAGCACCGCTTCCGGATCGAACTCGAAGCGCAGGCTGCGCTCGCCCACCGAGGGCAGGCTGGAGACCACGCCGACCACCTCGATGTCCCTGCCCTCGAGCTCCGGCGCCAGCCGGTCGGCGAGCTTCAGCTGCGCCATGCCCAGCGCCCAGCAAAAGCCGGCGGCGAACGCCGCTGGAAGGTAAAAGATCTTTTTCCGGTAGAAAAAAACCGGCAAAAATGCCAAAAGCCCGGCCCAAGCCATGCCGGGCAGTTCGGGCTGCAGCTGGAGAAAAACAACGCCCAGGGCGAAACTCAGGATGGCAAGCGTCATCTAGAATCTAACGCAGCAGCGCCCCGCGGCGCCGACATTCAACCTGCCACGTGCCCAGAAAATTCTTCCGCAGATTCCTGCCCGACGGCGAAACAGTTCGCGCCCACAGGTACCTGGCGTGGTGCGGCCGCTGGCTGCATCACCCGAACCTGTGGCATCTCAACCGCCACTCCGTTGCGGGCGGCGTGGCGATCGGCATGTTCGCCGGGCTGGTGCCCGGACCGCTGCAGATGCTGACCGCGGCGCTGCTCGCGATAGCGCTGAAGAAGAACCTGCCGGTGGCGCTGGCGGCGACGCTCTACACCAACCCGCTCACCATCGCGCCGTTGTACCTCGCCGCCTACGGCTACGGCCGCCTGCTGCTCGGCGCGAGCCACCACCCGGCGGAGGTGGCGCCCTTCGAATGGGACTGGGCGCACTGGCTCGACTCGGCCCAGGCGATGGCGCATTGGGCGCTCGCCCTCGGCAAGCCGCTGGCCGTCGGCCTCGTTGCGCTTGCGCTGACGCTGGCTGCCGCCGGATATTTCGCCGTGCAGATTGCCTGGCGTGCCTACGTCGTCATCGCATGGCGCCGCCGCGCGCGGCAGCACGTAGGGCGCAAGCCCAGTTAGATTAGGATTGCCCCTCGATCATGGAGCACACCAGCGGTTACCTGATTCAGAGCGTGGTGTTTTTCGCCTCGGCGGTGCTCGCGGTGGTGTTCTCGCACCGCCTGGGCCTCGGATCGGTCGCCGGCTACCTGCTGGCGGGCATCGCGATTGGGCCCTTCGGCCTGAAACTCGTCGACAGAACCGAAGACGTGCGCCAGATGGCGGAACTGGGCGTGGTGTTCCTCCTCTTCGTCATCGGCCTGGAACTGGAGCCCAAGCGCCTGTGGAACATGCGCACGCGCCTGCTGACACTCGGCATGTCGCAGGTTGCCGGCTCGATCGCGCTGATCGCCGGGGTGGCGTGGATCGTGGGCATCGACGTGCGCATCGGCATCCTGGCCGGCATGGCGCTCGCGCTATCCTCGACCGCGCTGGCACTGCAGCCACTCACCGAGCGCGGCGCGCTGCAGAACAAGGGCGGCCAGGCGGTGTTCGCGATCCTGCTGTTCCAGGACATCGCCGTGATCCCGATGCTGGCGCTGCTGCCGCTGCTCGGGCCCAGCGGCAGCGGAGCAAGCTTTACCTGGGGCGCGCTCGGCTTCGCGCTCGCCGTGATCGCGGCGACGCTGGTCGGCGGTCATTTCCTCGCCCGGCCGGTCTTCCGCCATATCGCGCGCACCCGGCAGCGCGAGATTTTCACCGCCTTCGCGCTGCTGCTGGTGCTGGGCATCGCCTGGGGCTTCGAGTCCGCGGGCCTGTCCATGGCGCTGGGCACCTTCCTCGCCGGCGTGCTGCTCGCCGAATCCGAGTACCGCCACGAAATCGAGGCTGCGGTGGCACCGTTCAAGGGCCTGCTGCTGGGTCTGTTCTTCATCGCGGTGGGCATGGGGGTGGACTTCGGACTGCTGTTCGAGCGGCCGCTCGCGATCCTCGGCCTGATCGTCGGGCTGTTCGTCTTGAAGAGCGCGGTGCTCTGGGCGATCGCGCGCTTCGCCAGGCTGCCCGCGAGCGAGCGGCCGCTGTTCATCCTGCTGCTCGCGCAGGGCGGCGAATTCGCCTTCGTCCTGCTCACGCTCGGCGTGCAGCGCGAAGTCCTGCCCGTCGAAACCGCGCAGGCGATGACGCTGGCGGTCGCGCTGTCGATGCTCTCGACGCCTTTCCTGCTGGTGTTCCACGACAAGGTGCTCGCGCCGCGCTTCGCTGGTGAAGCGAGCGTGCGCGCCCCCGAGGCGCCGGTGGCGGCCAAGGTGATCGTCGCCGGCCTGGGGCGCGTCGGCCAGGTGGTGGCGCGCCTGCTGCGCGGCAGCGGCTACGAGCCAACCATCCTCGATGACGACCCGGACCATGTCGAGCAGTTGCGCCGCTTCGGCTTCCGCGTGTTCTACGGCGACGCCACGCGGCTGGACCTGCTGGAGGCCGCCGGCGCCGCAAAGGCCGGCTTTCTCATCATCGCGCTGAATGATCCGGGGGCGACCACGCGCCTGGCGAGCACCGCGGCCCGGCATTTCCCGAACCTCAAGGTCATCGCGCGGGCGCGCGACATGCGCCACATGTTCGAGTTGCGCGACCTCGGCGTGACGATCATCGAGCGCGAGACTTTCCAGTCGGCGCTGGCGCTGGGCCAGGCGACGCTGGCGGCGGTGGGCGCCGACGCCGAGCGCGCGGCGCGCGCGGTGCAGAGCTTCGCCGAACACGACAACGAGGTGCTGGCGAAGCTCTACGCCGTGCACAAGAGCGACCCCGACGCGCGCGTTTCAGTGTCCAACGAGCTGCGTGACCAGTTCGCAAGGACCCTGCGCGAAGACGAGGCGGCGAGCGCGGCTAGGGCGAAGGGCCCAGCAGACCGTCCTGCAGAGTAAGCACCCGCCCGGTGCGCACGGCCAGGGCGGCATCGTGCGTCACCAGCACGAAAGCAGTGCCGCGCGAATCCGAGAGCCGCACCATCGCCTCGAACACTTCATCGGCGGTCTGCGTGTCCAGGTTGCCGGTGGGCTCATCCGCCAGCACGCAGGCGGGCGCGGTCACCATCGCGCGCGCGAACGCGCAGCGCTGGCGCTCGCCGCCCGAGAGCTCTCCCGGAAGATGCTCGGCGCGGGCCGCCAAGCCGACTTCTTCGAGGGCTTTTCTGGCTTGCACAAGCGCGGCATCGCGATCCATGCGCCTGATCCACAGCGGCATGGCGACGTTCTCGGCCGCGGTGAATTCGGGCAGCAGGTGGTGGAACTGGTAGACGAAGCCGAGCGCGGTGTTGCGGCTCTGCCCGCGTTCGGCTTCCGACATTTCGTTCAAGGCCCTGCCCTGCAGCGTCACGGTTCC
The DNA here is from genome assembly GCA_038904015.1 of Burkholderiales bacterium. Classification (GTDB taxonomy): domain Bacteria; phylum Pseudomonadota; class Gammaproteobacteria; order Burkholderiales; family SG8-39; genus RBG-16-66-20. The sequence continues at coordinate 48,907 of JBCKKZ010000006.1, forward strand.
TTCCGAGGGCGTGTCCAGGCCGCCCAGCAGGTGCAGCAGGGTGCTCTTGCCGGAACCCGAGCGGCCCATGATTGCGATGCGTTCGCCCGCGCGCACGTCGAGGTCCACGCCGAAAAGCACGTGAACCGGGGCAGGCCCTTGATATGTTTTCTTCAGGTTTTTACAACTCAATACCAATTCACTCATAGCGCAAGGCCTCTGCGGGATTGATGCGCGAGGCGCGCCAGCTCGGATAGAGCGTGGCGATGAAGGACAGCACCAGCGACACGATGCCGATGGTCGTCACGTCGCCCAGCTGCACGTCCGAGGGCAGATCGGAGATGTAGTAGATGTCCTTGGCGAGGAACTTGAAGCCGAGCAGGTTCTCGACGACGGGCACCACGGTATCGACGTTGAAGCCGACCAGCACGCCGAGCACCAGGCCGGCGCAGGTGCCGATGACGCCGATCAGCGCGCCCTGCACCATGAAAATCCCCATGATCGAGCCCGGCGCAGCGCCCAGCGTGCGCAGGATCGCGATGTCGGCCTGCTTGTCGGTCACCAGCATCACCAGCGTGGAGACGATGTTGAACGCCGCCACCGCGACGATCAGGAGCAGGATGATGAACATGACGCGCTTCTCGATCTCCACCGCGCGGAAGAAATTGGCGTGGCTGCGCGTCCAGTCGGTGGCGAAATGATCGCCGCCCAGCTTCGCCAGAAGCTCGCGCGCCACCGGGCGTGACGCGAAGAGATCCTCCAGCCTCAGGCGCACACCCGACACCGCGCCGCCCATCTGGTAGAGCTTCTGCGCGTCTTCCAGGTGCACCAGCGCGAGCCCGGAGTCGAACTCGAACATGCCGACCTCGAAGGTGCCGACCACGGTGAACTGCTTCAGGCGCGGGATCACGCCGGCCGGCGTCACCAGCCCCTGCGGCGCGATCAGCGCCACTTTGTCGCCCGCCAGCACGCCGAGCGCGCGCGCAAGCTCCGAGCCGAGCACGATGCCGAACTCGCCGGCCCTCAACGCCGCCAGCTTGCCGGCGCGCATGTGCAGGCCGATCTCGGCCACCTGCTCCTCGCGCTCCGGGATGATGCCGCGCACCACGCTGCCGCGCACCGCCTGGCCCGCCGCGAGCATCCCCTGCGCGTTGACGAACGGCGCCGCGCCCTTGACGCGAGGGTCCTGCATCACCAGCTTCGCCACCGACGCCCAGTCGGCGAGCTGGTTGTTCGGGCCGCTGATCTGCACGTGCGAAGCCACGCCGAGGATGCGGGCGCGCAGCTCCTTCTGGAATCCGTTCATCACCGAGAGCACCACGATCAGCGCAGCCACCCCCAGCGCGATGCCCGCCATCGAGATGAGCGAGATGAAGCTGATGAAGTGATTGCGGCGCTTGGCGCGCGTGTAGCGCAGGCCGACAAGAATCTCGTATCGCACGCGGGCGAGGATACCCGAATTCCCTACCTCATTCGATCGCCCGGTTGGCGCGCAACATGATGGATTGCGGGATCGAAATTTTCAGCGCCTTCGCCGTCTTCAGATTGACCACCAGTTCGAACTCCTTCGGCTGCTCCACCGGAATGTCGCCCGCCTTCGCGCCCTTGATTCCGGTAAGCCGCGGACTTCCTTGCGCGAGGTCGCGACCTTCTACCACGGGTCGATTAACGCTTCTTCAGTCGCAGGATTTCGCGCGGTAGCGCTCGGCGAATTTCCCTGCGCACGCGGCGGGCTATCGCCACGGCCCGCCTGGCTTCGGTATATGGAATCTCGCCCGATCCGGGGTAACGGGCCGCGATCGCGTAACCGGAGAACCGTCGCTGTTCCTCGGGAACAAGTCGCGGCCGAAGAGCTGCAGGGAGGAGGGACGACAATTTCTCGAGGTCGTGCGTCTTCGGGAAATCGGTACCCCGGAACACGAGCAGGGCCTTCATATATTTTTCCGCGCACTGCTGTGCATGGAAGCACACCGCATCCGTTGGCTGCCCCGGGCGCGGCTCGAGCAGATAGATCGCGGCGCGCAGGTCGCTCTCCGCCTTTGTGATCCATTCGTGCGCGACGGTCGTCGTCGGGCTACGGCCGGGCATACAGAACCTTCCCTTCGAGGGCGGCGGGGCGTTCAATCGTCCCGGGGATTTCCTTCCTCCACCGGAAATCGTCCGGGGTCGTGACCACGATGTCCTTCGCCACGCCAAGACCGTAAAGCGCGACACCGATTTCGACAGCCTTCTCCCGTCGGGATCCCGTGACGGGCATCACCACCAGAAGGTCCACGTCGCTGTCCGGTCCGGCCGTTCCGCGCGCGTGCGAGCCGAAAAGGATCACCTGGTCGGGGTGAAAACGCTCGACGATCCGCTGCACCATCCGTTTGATTGTCTTTTGAAGTTCTCTTTTCTTCATCGGTGAACTCATTCGCTCGGCTCCAAACGGTATGCGCCCGTCGGCAGGCTTTACTCAGTGCCGTATGGTACCCCGCGCCCGGATTCCCCTGCGGTCTTCGCAATTGCGCGGCGAGCTCACCGATCCGTTCACACTCACGCGCGACGCAAAAACGCTCGGCGACGCCGTCCGCTGAACGATAGTCGACGACCAGATTCTTGCCCTCGACGTATCCGAGTTCCTCCAGACGCTTGAGGATCGGCGCGAGGTACGTCGAGCCTTGCCGCGGCGCCAGAAATCCGATCTTGCCCGCAACCATCGCAGCGCCTACACTGGCATCCATGCGCGTCGTCGGCACGCAGAATCGCACCGAAATCGAGCTCGATCCGGCTCGGGCGCTGCAGCGCGGGCGAGTGCTCGATGCCATGCTGCGCGGGGCGGCGGAGCCGGCCGCTCGCGGCGTCACGCGCGGGACGCATGAGTACTTCAATCGCCTGGACGCCGAGCGCCAGGCCCGGGCGGCGCGCAAGCTCAATGCGGCATGAGCGCGCAGGATCCGCTGCTCAAACTGCTGGCGCGGTTCCGTGACGAGGGCGTCGAGTACGTTCTGGCGGGCGGCCAGGCAGTCCGGCTCAACGGCTACCTGCGCGCCACCGAAGACATCGACGGGCTGATCAGAACCAAGACCGACTATCGGGAGAAGGATCTGCTCGACAAGCAGGTGCTCCTGCGCATCAGGCAGGATCTGGCCCGCGAATAGCCCCGGGCATGGACACGGATTCGGCGAGCGCTCTCGCCCGCCTGCTGCGCAACGAGCGCATCGCGCACCTCGCGACGCTGCGCCAGGGCGCGCCGCTGGCCTCGATGACCCTTTATCTGCCCGACGAAGGATTCACCGCGTTTCATGTCCACGTCAGCCGCCTCGCCTGGCACACGCAGGACATGGCGCAGGAGCCGCATGTCGCGCTATCCGTGGCCGAGCACGATGACGGGCGTGCCGATCCTTTCACGCTCATGAGAGTTTCGATTCGGGGGCAGGCCTCGCCTCTGCCGAATGAAGGTTCCGAATTCGAAAACCTGAAGGCCGCCTGGCTCGCCCGATTCCCCGAGCAGGAAATCAACTTCCAGCTTGCTGATTTCTCCTTCTGGCGCATCGTGCCGCGCGACGCGCGCTTTGTCGCCGGTTTCGGCCGCATTCACAACCTTTCGGCCGCAGAGCTCGCCGCATGCTCGAACTCCTGACCAACGCCGTGTGATCCTGTTCCTGAAAGGCCTCCTGTTGCTGTAGAGTCCCCCGCGATATGTATATCCATCCAGCACCATGAAGCCACTGTTCGACGCGCCGCTTGCGATCGTCGACCTGGAAACGACCGGCGGCCGCCCGGCCTGGGACCGCGTCACTGAAATCGCGCTGCTGGAAGTCGCGCAAGGAGAAGTGGTGTCCGAGTGGTCGACGCTGGTAAATCCGGGAACCGGCATCCCGCCCCTGATCCAGGCGCTCACCGGCATCACCAACGAAATGGTCGCCAGCGCGCCCGCATTCGAGGACCTTGCACAGGGCCTGTACGAGCGGCTTGAGGGGCGCGTTTTCGTCGCCCACAACGCGCGCTTCGACTACGGCTTCCTGCGCCACGCTTTCGAGCGCGCCGGGCGGCGCTTCCATCCGCGCACGCTGTGCACCGTGAAACTGTCGCGGCGCCTGTATCCGGGGCACGCGCGCCACAACCTGGACAGCCTGATCGACCGGCATGGCCTGACATTCGAGCGTCATGATTCCGCCCGCCATCGCGCGCTCGGCGATGCGCGGGCAGTGTGGCAATTCCTGCGCGTCGCGGCCGGGGAGCACGGTGCCGAGGCGATGGAAAGCGCGATGCGGCAGATTGCGCAATTGCCGTCGCTGCCCGCGCACGTCGCACGTACAACGCTGGGCGCGCGGGTCTCGCCGGGCCGCCACTGATGCATCTCGATCTCGTCGTCCCGGCGCTGTTCCGGGCGCAGGACCTGCCGCAGGCCTCGATGCCGGCGCTGGAGATGCTGCTCGCGCGCGGGCGCCGCACAAGCGGCCGGGCCGGCAATCTGGAAGCCTGGCTTTGCCGGGCATTCGGCCTGCATGATGACGCCTCCGGGAATCCATCCATCCCCGCCGGCGCGCTCACCGCCCACGCGCATGGCCTGGAGCCGGGCGCACAGCTGTGGCTGCGCGCCGATCCGGTCCACTTGCGCCCGGACCGCGACCGTGTGCTCTTGATGCCCAGCCAGGCGTTTGCGATCACGGCAGCGGAAGCGGCCGGCCTGACGGCTGCATTGACGCCGTTGCTGGCTGGAAAGTTCGTGTTGCATGCTGTGCGGCCCGATCAGTGGTGTCTGCGCGTTGATTGTCAAGGGCAAAGCGATGCCAGCACGAGTCCCCCCATCGATCTGGCGGGCGCGGACATCGATCCGCATTTGCCGCCGAAACAATGGCATCCGCTGCTGACGGAACTCCAGATGGCGCTGTATGACCACCAGGCGAATACGGCGCGCGAGCGGCGCGGCGAGCCGGTGATCAACAGCGTCTGGCTCTGGGGCGCGGGAAAGCTGCCGGCCGCGGCGAGCGGCCCGTGGCAATCGGTAAGCGCGCAGGACCCGTTTGCCATCGGCCTCGGACGCCTCGCCGGGATGCGCCACCGGACACCGGGCGCCGGTGCCATGGACTGGCTCGGGCGCGCGCCCGAGGAACGGCGGCACCTCGTGGTGCTCGATGGCTTGCGCGACGTGCATGCGTTGGGCGATCCTGAAGCGCTCGCGCAGCGGCTCCAGGAGCTGGAATCGAATTGGTTCGCGCCGCTGCTCTCGGCGCTGAAAGCGGGCCGCATCGACATGCTGACCGTCCACGTGCCAGAAGCCGCCGCATCGTTCGAGACGGTGCGCGGCGACCTGCGCCGTTTCTGGCGCCGGCCGCGGCCGCTGGCCGCCTATAACAAGGTATTAGTTTGAAAATCATCACGCGCCGCTACGCCGAGGCGGACCGCAGCCGGCTCGTTGAATCCGGCGTGCATCCGTTGCTCGCCCGGCTCTACGCGGCGCGGCAGATCCGGTCCAAGGACCAGCTGGAACAGGATTTCTCGCACCTGATCCCGCCGGCCGAGCTGACCAACGCCGGCCACGCGGCACGCCTGCTCGCCGACGCCATCGCGCAGCAAAAGAGACTTCTCATCGTCGCCGACTACGACGCCGACGGCGCCACCGCCTGCGCGGTGGGCGTGCGGGCGCTGCGTAGCTTCGGCGCGCGGGTCGAGTACCTGGTGCCCAACCGCATGGAGCTCGGCTACGGCCTGTCGCCAGAGCTGGTGGATATCGCCGCCAGGCAAAAGCCCGATCTGCTGATCACGGTGGACAACGGCATCGCGAGCGTCGAGGGCGTGGCGCGCGCCAAGAGCCTCGGTATCGGCACGCTGATCACCGACCACCACCTGCCCGGCGACACGCTGCCCGAGGCCGAATGCATCGTGAATCCGAACCAGGCCGGCTGCGGCTTCGCGTCCAAGGCGATCGCCGGTGTCGGTGTGATGTTCTACGTGATGCTGGCGTTGCGGGCGGAACTAAGGAAAAGAAAATTTTTTGAAGGAAAAAAAGAAATCAATCTTGCCGCGCTGACGGACCTCGTCGCGCTGGGCACCGTCGCCGACGTGGTGCCGCTCGATGCGAACAACCGGATCCTCGTCGCGCAGGGACTCAAGCGCCTGCGCGCGGGCCGGGGCAAGGCGGGGCTCGTCGCGCTGGCGCGCGCCGGCGGGCGCGAAGCGGCGCAGGCCAACTGCTTCGACCTTGGCTTCATTCTCGGGCCGCGGCTGAATGCCGCCGGACGGCTCGCCGACATGGGCCTGGGCATCGAATGCCTGATCACGGATGACGAGGCGCGCGCCGCCAACTGCGCGCAGCAGCTCGACCGCCTGAACCGCGAGCGGCGCAAGATCGAAGGCGAGATGCTGGACCAGGCGAGCGCCGCACTGGACGGCCTGGTCGGCCCGCCGGGCGAGACGATGACCAGATCGGGTTTGATCCTCTATGAGCCCGGCTGGCACCAGGGCGTGGTGGGGCTGATTGCTTCCCGCGTGCGGGAACGCATACACAGGCCCGTTGTCTGTTTTGCGAAGGCAAATGCAAATGAATTGCGCGGCTCCGGCCGCTCGATCCCCGGCTTCCACCTGCGCGACGCGCTCGACCTGGTTTCCAAGCGCGCACCGGGATTGTTACTGCGCTTCGGCGGCCACGCCCAAGCCGCCGGGCTCACCATCTTGGAGCGGGATCTGGGTCTTTTCCAGGATTTATTTGAAAGCATAGCCACAGAACTCCTTCCAGAGGACGCACGCATGCGCGTCGTCGAGACCGACGGCGAACTGGAGAGCGCCTACCACTCGCTGGAAGTGGCGCAGATGCTGGAATCGCAGATCTGGGGCCAGGGTTTCCCGCCGCCGCTTTTCTGCGACACCTTCACGGTGCAGGACCAGCGCGTGGTCGGCGAGCGCCACCTCAAGCTGCGGCTGCTGAAGCACGGGCAGCGGCTCGAAGCCATGCGCTTCAATTCGCTCGAGCCCCTGCCCGAGCGCGTGCGCGCCGCCTACCGCGTGAGCGTGAACGAATTCAACGGCCTGAAGCGCCCGCAACTCACCCTGGAGAACGTCGAGCCCGCGGCGCCGCGCTAGCGCCGGTTCCCTTTCCCCGACGGCGGAACTGCGCTACAGTCGCCGCATTATGAAAAATGCCCTGACTTTTCTTGCCACCGCCTTCGTCTCCTGCGCCGCGCTCGCGCAGGACAAGGCGCCGGTCAACGCCGGCCCTTACGTGCCCTCGCCTTCCAGCGTGGTATCGGACATGCTCACCCTGGCCGAGGTAGGCCCGAAGGATTTCGTCATCGATCTCGGCTCGGGCGACGGGCGCATCGTGCTCACCGCGGCCAAGGTATTCGGCGCGCGCGGTTTTGGCGTGGACATCAACGAAAAACTGGTGAAGGAAGCCAACGATGCGGCCAAAGCGCAGGGCCTGGCTGACCGCGCCAGCTTCACCATCCAGGATCTGTTCAAGACCGACATCCGCAAGGCCACCGTGCTCACCATGTACCTGCTGCCCAATACGGTGAACATGTTGAAGGACAAGCTGCTCACCGAACTCAATCCGGGTACGCGCATCCTGTCGCACGACTATCCGCTCACGGGCTGGGTTCCGGAGAAGTACGTGCAGATGGACCTGGAGGACAAGGTGGCGATCAGCGGCGTCAGCACCACCCTGATCTACCTGTACGTGGTCCCGGCGAAGGCCGAAGGTACCTGGAGCGCCAGGCTGCCGCCGAACCTGAGCAGGGAACCGGTGCGCCTAAATCTCAAGCAGCAGATCACCCGTGTTTCGGGCAGCGCACGCGTCGGCGGCAAGGACGTGCTGCTCGAAGAAGCCAAACTGAGGGGCGAGCGCTTCACGTTCAAGCTCGCCCTGGGCGGCAAGACTTACGACTTCACCGGCACCGTCAAGGGCCAATCCATCGAGGGCTCGGTGGACGGCGACGGCGCCAAAGCCGCCTGGAGCGCCGCACGTGCAAACTAAATGGAACGCAAGCGCGTCAATTCCTCGAAACTCCGATCGGTCGGTTACGACGAGAAGTCGATGACGCTGGAAGTCGAGCTGTCCAACGGGCAGGTCACCCAGTACCCGAGGGTCTATCCCGAGGTCTACCGCCGCTTCATGGCGGCGCCCAACCCCACCACCTTCTTCGACGACAAGATCGACGAGGAATACACCGGCCGGCGCGTATAATTCGCGCCGCGACACAGCCCACCATGGAAGCCGAACGCATCAACCAGATCGCCTCGACGCTCGCCGGACTGCAGACCCAGTCGGCCGAGTTGCGGAGGTATCTTTGACTTCGAAGCCAAGGAAAAGCGCCTGGCGGCGCTGAACCGCGAGCAGGAAGACCCCAAGCTCTGGGCCAACCAGCAGCGGGCGCAGGAAATCGGCAGAGAGAAGAAGGCCCTCGAGGCAGTCGTCGGGACGCTCAGGCGCGTCGGTAGCGGGATCGCCGACACCAAGGAACTGTTCGAGCTTGCACGCGCCGAGGGTGACGAGGCCACGCTGCTCAGTGTTTTTTCCGATACAGAAAACCTGAAAAAAGAAGTCGCGGCACTCGAGTTCCGCCGCATGTTCTCCAACCCGCTGGATCCGAACAACTGCTTCATGGACATCCAGGCCGGCGCCGGCGGCACGGAGGCGCAGGACTGGGCAGCCATGCTGTTACGCATGTACCTCAAGTACTGCGACAAGAAGGGCTATCGCGCCGAGGTGCTCGAGCAGACCGACGGCGAAGTGGCGGGCATCAAGAGCGCGACCCTGAAGATCAACGGCGAGTACGCCTACGGGCAGCTGCGCACCGAAAACGGCGTGCACCGCCTGGTGCGCAAATCGCCCTTCGACTCGAACGCGCGCCGCCATACGTCGTTTGCCAGCGTTTTCGTCTACCCCGAAGTGGACGAATCCATCGAAGTGGAGATCAACCCGGCCGACCTGCGCGTCGACGTCTACCGCGCCTCGGGCGCCGGCGGACAGCACGTCAACAAGACCGAGTCGGCGGTGCGTATCACCCATATCCCGACCAACATCGTGGTGCAAAGCCAGAGCGACCGCTCGCAGCACCGCAACCGCGCCGAGTGCATGGCGATGCTCAAATCGCGCCTCTACGACCTCGAGCTGCGCAAGCTGAAGGGCGAGCAGAGCAAGCTGGAGGCCTCGAAGACCGATATCGAGTGGGGCCACCAGATCCGCTCCTACGTCCTCGATCAGTCGCGCATCAAGGACCTGCGCACCGGCGTCGAAAAAGGCGCCACGCAATCGGTACTCGACGGCGATCTCGACGAATTCATCACCGCCAGCCTCAAACAGGGTGTATAGGAAAACTCATCACCATGGAAGACGAGAACAAGCTGGTCGAGGAGCGGCGGGAAAAGCTCAAGGCGCTGCGCGCCGGCGGCATTGCCTACCCGAACGACTTTCGCCGCGCGGATTTTAGCGGGAGTCTTTTTAAATCCCATGGTGATAAGACAAGGGAAGATCTGGAGAAAGAAAAAATTCCTGCCACCGTGGCAGGCCGAATGGTGCTCAAGCGCGTCATGGGCAAGGCGAGCTTCGCCACGCTGCAGGACGGCAGCGGGAAGATCCAGATTTACGTCTCGAACGACGCCACGGGAACGGATATCCACGAGCAATTCAAGCATTGGGATCTGGGCGATGTGGTGGGTGTATCGGGTTCACTTTTCAAAACGAAAACCGGGGAACTCACCATCCAGGCCAAAACCATAAGGCTCCTGGTGAAGGCTTTACGCCCCCTGCCGGAGAAGTTCCACGGCATCGCCGACCAGGAACTCAAGTACCGCCAGCGCTATCTGGATCTGATCGTCTCGCCGAAGACGCGGGAAGTGTTCGAGACAAGAATAAAAATAGTGCAGGCCCTGCGTGCGGCGATGGGCGAGGACGGTTACCTCGAGGTCGAGACGCCGATGATGCAGCCGATTCCCGGCGGCGCCGTGGCGCGGCCCTTCAGGACGCACCACAACGCGCTGGACATGGACCTCTACCTGCGCATCGCGCCGGAGCTGTATCTCAAGCGGCTGGTGGTGGGCGGCATGGAGCGCGTCTACGAGATCAACCGCAACTTCAGGAACGAAGGCATCTCGACGCGCCACAACCCCGAGTTCACGATGATGGAGTGGTACTGCGCCTACGAAGACTGCGAGTACATGATGGCGCATACCGAGAAGCTGGTGCGCCACGCCGCGCAGGCGGCGCTTGGCAGGACAGTTTTTGTCTATCAGGGAAAAGAACTGGGACTGGATCGCGCCTTCGAAAGAATATCCATGCCGAACGCGATTCGAAAGCAAGGCATCGAGGGTGACCTTCGCGACAGGTCTTTTCTCGCTCAGAAATTGAATTCTCTTTCCATTCAATTCTCAAACAATCAGGGCTGGGGCGCGCTGCAGCTCATGCTGTTCGAGGCGGTCGCCGAAAAGCACCTGGTCCAACCCACCTTCATCACCGAGTACCCGGCCGAGGTGTCGCCGCTCGCGCGCAGGAATGACGAGGACTCCGGCATCGTCGACCGTTTTGAACTCTTCATCGACGCGAAGGAGATCGCCAATGGCTTCTCGGAGCTTAACGACCCCGAGGACCAGGCCGAGCGCTTCCGCGAGCAGGCCGAGCTCAAGGATTCCGGCGACGCCGAGGCGATGACCTACGACGCCGACTACATCCGCGCACTGGAGTACGGCCTGCCGCCCACCGCGGGCGGCGGCCTCGGCATCGACCGCCTGGTGATGCTGCTCACCGACAGCCCGTCGATCCGCGATGTGATCCTGTTCCCCCACATGAGGCCGGAGAGCTGAGCGGAGCGTGACACCGGTGACTCCGGCGCTGCGCGGCACGCTGCTGGGCTGGCTGGTATTCGGGGATTTTCCCGACGGCTGGTCGCTGCTCGGCACGGGCATCATTGTGGCCTCCGGCATTTACCTTGTCGGCCGGCAGCGGCTCACGGTGCACCGCAGCTGACGCGGCCCGGTACTACGCCAGGATCAGACCGTTACCGCCACGCGTTCGCGAAGAAACTCGGGCGCGAAATCCGCGCCATTCGGCCACGCGATGGTGTGAAGTGAAATTGAGAACTGCTTGAATTTCTCGATGTCTTGAAGAGGAATGAACACTGGGCCATAAAGTTCCGCGGAAAGATCCACTTCCCCAGCGGCTCCATCATTGAATTTCAGCCAGACCACGTAGTCCCGGACGTACCTCGCTTCAACAACGTGCAGAATCATGGAGGGGTGTGCGACAGTAGTATGGGAATGAACGTGGGTGCAGCCCGCTGTACTACGGCTTAACCTCTATTGGGCCGCAAATCGTACGGCCTCGAAAAAATCCTGATCAGCCGCGGCTTCTTTCCGCAGTTTTCCAAAACCTCGGTGACCGAGTTTTCTTTCCATGCCCCTGCCGAGCTTGTTCGGCTTGCATAGCAGACATCCCGCCCGAAGCTGCTTTGGCCGATTGCGCTTGTGATTCATGCTCGCGGAGACCTTAAGGCCGGCGTTGATACTGCGGCTATGCGGCGCGTCGCTTTGCAAGCCGCTGCCAGGCAGCGCGCTCTGACACACCGCGAACCGAAAAAAGTGTTTCCGGCGCAATATCCGCGCCGTTCGGCCAACACACCGTTCCGCCCGCGACAAAGAACTTGCGGAACTCCGGGCGATTTCGAAGGGGCTCGAACACCGGCCCGCTAAGCCAGCGCGAGAAGTCAACGGTTTTCCGAAGACCGGTGTTGAAGACAAGCTCTATACGGTAACCCGAAACGTACCGGGCTTCGGTAACTTGCGGCAGAGTTTTCATGATGATCATTCCAATGGAGCAATCTGACGAAGAGGCTGAAGCGCTTTCAGCTTTTTCCAATTCGCTCGAAGCTCGTGTTCGTGAAGACGTGCCCATTCCCGAATCAGACGCCTTGCCCTGGCCGAGCGCAGTTCTCCGGCGAGGAGTTTTCCGGTGAAATCGAACGTCGCCGATTGCCCTTGGTACTCAACGTGAAAATGCGGTGGTTCGTGATCGTCGAAGAACATTCGAACGATGATCCCGAAAAACGTTGAAACTACCGGCATCGACGTATGCTACCACCGGTCCCAAGCGCGGCCCCGTCGCCAGTTGTTAAACGCGGCCAACGTAAAGCTAACCGGGCGCGGCCACACGGAAGCTTAAAAATACAAACCACCTTATGGCCGCGCCCGGTTGAGCGCCATGTTAGGCGGTTTCATTGCTTCAACCTCC
>JBCKKZ010000007.1:0-59694 GCA_038904015.1 Burkholderiales bacterium
CATCAAGCTCGGCATGCAGGACTGCCTGTACCTGGGAAATCTCTCCGCCCGGCGCGACTGGGGCCATGCGCGCGACTATGTCGAAGCGATGTGGCGCATCCTGCAGCACCAGCGGGCCGACGATTTCGTCATCGCCACCGGCGTGCAGCACAGCGTGCGCGAGTTCGTGGAGGCCGCAGCGGCGGAACTGGCAATGAAAATCACCTGGCGCGGCAAGGGCAAGAACGAGAAGGGTTACGACCACACCGGCCGCGCTATCGTGCGCGTCGACCCGAACTACTTCCGCCCGGCTGAGGTCGATACACTGCTGGGCGACGCCGCCAAGGCGCGGCGGCAACTGGGCTGGAAGCCGCGGGTTACGTTTCCGAAACTGGTCAAGGAAATGGCGCGCGAGGACCTGCGCCTGGCGGAGCGCGACGCGCTTGCCAATCGCAGCGGCTACCGCATCCATCCGCGGCACGAATAGCTGAATGGACCCGGGCGCGCGCATCTACGTCGCCGGCCACACCGGGCTCGCAGGCTCGGCGCTCGAGCGCGCGCTGCGGCGCGCCGGCTATTCGAACCTGGTGCTGCGGCGCCACGCCGAGCTTGAACTGACGGACGCGGCGGCGGCGCGGGCGTTTTTCGAACGCAAGCGCCCGGAATACGTGTTCCTCGCCGCGGCGAAGGTCGGCGGCATTCTCGCCAACGACAGTTACCCGGCCGATTTCTTTCGCGAAAACCTGGCGGTGCAGCTCAATGTCATCCACGAGGCCTGGCGCACGGGGGCGAAACGGTTGATCTTCCTGGGCTCCTCGTGCATCTACCCGCGCGACTGCCCGCAGCCGATGAAGGAAGAGTACCTGCTGACGGGTCCGCTCGAGCCGACCAACCGCGCTTACGCGCTCGCCAAAATTGCCGGCGTGGAGCAGTGCTGGTCGTACAACCGCCAGCACGGCGCGAAATTCCTCGCGGTGATGCCGACCAACCTCTACGGGCCGGGCGACACCTACGATCTGCAGAATTCGCACGTGCTGCCCGCGCTGATGCTCAAGCTCCACGAGGCGAAGCTGCGTGGCGAAAAGCAGGTGACGCTTTGGGGCAGCGGCAAGCCGCGGCGCGAATTCCTCTACAGCGACGACATGGCCGAGGCCTGCGTGCTTCTCATGCGGCTGCCCGACAGCGGGTTCGACCGCCTGGTCGCGCCGGCGCAGGCGCCGCTGATCAACATCGGCGTGGGGGAGGACCTGTCCATCGCCGAGCTCGCGGCGCTGGTGGCGGAGGCGATCGGGTTTAGCGGCGAGTTCGTCTACGACGCATCCAAACCCGACGGCACGCCGCGCAAGCTGCTCGACAGTGCGCGCATCATGGCACTTGGCTGGAAGCCCAGGGTCGGTCTGCGCGAAGGCATCAAGCTCGCGTACGAGGATTTTCTCAAGCATGCGAAGACCGCCGGTATTGCCAATCTGCCTTAGCGGTATTACCATGCGAAGCATGGATCTGATCTCGTTCAAGCTGCCGCCGGTGCTGCGCCGGCGCCTCGCCGAGGAAGCCGGCCGGCGCCGCGTAACGCGGTCCGCGGTGATCCGCGAGTGCCTGGAGACCGTGCTCGTCGACAGGCCTGCCGCGCGCGGCGAGCTGAGCTGCGCCGACCTCGCCGGGGACCTGATCGGCTCGTTGCGCGGCCCGCGCGACGCCTCGGCCAACAAGCGCTATCTCGAGGAAGCCATTCTCGCCGACGCGAATCGTGGCAAGAAACGTCGTCGTTGACGCGGGGCCGATCATCGCGTCGCTGGTCGCGAACGATGCGCGGCACGCATGGGCGAGAGAGCAGTTCTCCAGGCTGAGGCCGCCGCTGTTTACCTGCGAACCCGTGCTCAGCGAGGTGGCGTTCGTGCTCGAGCGCCTGGGCGGGGAGGCGAGCGCGGCGCCGGCGCTGGTCGAAAAGGGGGTGCTGCGCGTGGCCTTCTCGGTCCAGGAGCAGGCGGCATCCTTGCAGGTCTTGATGCGCCGCTACGCCGAAGTGCCGATGTCGCTCGCCGACGCCTGCCTGGTCCGCATGGCCGAGCTGATCGATGACGCCGCCGTGATGACTTTCGACGCGGACTTCCGCATCTACCGCCGCCGGGGCCGCCAGGTGATCCCTCTGCTCGCGCCGGGGAGGAGATCGTGATCTCGAAGGCCGGCGAGCCGTGCGCGAAACTGGTGCCGATCGCCAGGAGCAGGACGCGCAAGCCCGGCCTGATGAAGGGCCGGGTGACCGACGCGTTCTTCGAGCCGCTGGCGGAAGACGAACTCGAGGTCTGGGATCAATGAAGCTGCTGCTGGACACGCACACGCTGCTGTGGTGGCTGACCGACGACGGCCGGCTGTCGGCTGCGGCGCGGCGCGCGATCCGCACGCTGGGCAACGACGTATACGCAAGCGCGGTGTCGGGCTGGGAGATCGCGACCAGGCACCGCAAAGGCAGGCTGCCTGAGGCCGAGGAGGCAGTGCACCGGCTGCCCGCGCTGCTTTCGCTCGCGGCAGCGCCGCTCCTCACCAAGGACAGGGCGATCCGCGAGCACTACGCGAAAGCCGCCTGGTAACGCGGGCCGCGGATGGCCGGAGGCCCGCCGGTTGAGGTCGAGCTCGTGCAGGATAAACTTTCGAGCGCGCGTAACGCAGTTCTTCCCGTGCCGCGCCGATTACGCCGGCGGAAATCGAAGCCGCGAGAAATTGCGCCCGTTGAGAATGGCCTTGCGTTCGATCTCGGCGGCGGAGGCCAGCCAGCCATTTTGTTCAAGGAATATAAGGAACGCTCGCGTACTCACTTTGCGGCAGTTCCCGGGCAGCATGAAGCTCACCCGCGCAATCTTATGGTCCTCGAACAGGAAAACGCCCGTCTGCGAGGGCTGCGCCAGTGCGAAATCGTTCATCGCTTCCTGAATCGCAAGTTCCCCCAGGTTCGCCGGTTTGATTTCTGCGTTCGCCGGGGTTTCCCGCGCTTGCAGGTAATGCTGCTGCGTCCTGGTGGCCACAACGGGCAACCGGTGCGTACTCACCCATGCGCCGATCGACTGGCTGGTGGGGGTCCGGCTGCGCGTCACTTGGTGCAGGACCATGTCCACGATCCTGACTGGCCATCCGGGGAGGGACAGAAGATCGAGCGCATTGGCGTAGGCCAAAGTAATGAGCGGCCCGGCGTCTGGAAAAAGAACGGGTGACGCCGGCACGGCCAGACTATTTCACCAGGGCATGCAGGCTCTCGGCCATCTGTCTTGTGGCGGACGCGGGAATGCGCGGCATGGGCAGATGAGCCTGCGCCATGAGCAGGAACAGGTCTTCCTGGCTGTCAATGCCCAAGGCGTTCATCGCGGACAGATCGTCGATGCGCCCCAGGGAAAAATCGAGCAGCGTCCTGAAGTTCTGATTTCCGCCCTTCTCCGCCGTCTCGAACGTCTCGACCAGATAGCGCAACTCCGCATTGAACAAGGCGTTGATCGAGGTGTCTGTCTTGGCCGCGATCACCTTGGCGCGCTTGAGCAGATCCCGGTCCACGGCGCCGGTGAAGTTGACGGTGGTTGACATGGCGATCTCCTATGGGGATGGGCAGTGCATGAACACATAAACAAGTGTAACACGTAAGAATGTGTTCTGCCTGCCTTGTCCGATTGAACTGATCCAACGGAAACTGTGGTCGCGGCCTACGCCTTGCCGCCGGGAATGATCTTGAAGCGCGACCTGTCCGGCAGCCGGTAAACGAGGAAGTCAGAATCGAGCGTCCAGATCTCCCGGCCCCGCGTCTTCACCGCGGCCCTGGTAACGCGGGCCGCGGACGGCCGGGCGCAGAATGCCGGCGCCTGAGCCTGCGCACGAGCTTCCATCGCACCGCCGCAAGCTGAGCCTGGATATTCTCCTGACCGGGAAAGACTGCCGCAAAGATTCCTGGCAACTGCAGCTTGAATGGCCGCGGAGCTTTCAGAGCTTTTGCCCTTTGGCGGGTTGGCCTCGCAGTAGAAAGGTCTTCGGATACTTCCCCTCGCCACAGATCTTGAAGGAGCCGAAGTCCTTGGTCCAGAGCCCTTCAGGCGCCTCTGTTCTTCCAGATCATGGGAACGCGCCAGGCGGTCGGCAAGCTCGAAGAAGCGTTTTCTTTCCTGTTCCCGGGCGTCGAGCCCGGACTCGATCAGCTCCGCGATGACCCGGCTGGCGCTTGTGTTTTTCATTTGCGCCAGGGATTTCACGCGGCGGGCGACACGCTGGGGGAGGCTTACGCTTCGGCGGACGGATCTTTGCGGAATCGACATGGTGTCAGAATAAACCAGTTCGCATCAGAATGAATGCACCAGCGGAACGGGGCGCCGGCATCGCGCAGCCGGCCCTGGTTCGCCGTCCCTCGCCGGCCGCCGCTACGTACGCGTCCATTTGACAATACGTACGTATGCGGCTATCCTGCCGTCATGCGGTTCACCGCCACCGGGCTGCGCGCCCAACTGTACCGGGTGCTCGACCGGGTCGCGAAGACCGGCGTTCCGGTCGAGATCGAGCGTCGCGGCAAGATTCTGAAGATCGTGCCCGCCGGCCCGCGCGACAAGCTCGCCGGGCTGATGCGCCGCAAGCGCTACCTCGCGGCCGATCCGGAATCGCTGGTCCACATGGACTGGTCCGGCGAGTGGCGGCCGTAGCCTACCTCGACACGCACGTCGTCGCGTGGCTGTTCGCGGGCGAGACCGGGTTGCTGAGCGAGCGCGCTCGCTTGCTCGTCCGCGAGAACAGCCTGCTCGTTTCCCCCGCCGTGCGGCTCGAATTGCAATATCTGTACGAAATCGGGCGCACGCGGGCCCCGGCGCGCACCGTGATGCGCGCGCTCGCCGGCTCGCTCGGGCTCGGCGTGTGCGCGCTGCCCTTCGAGCGGGTGGTCGAGACGGCGGAGCGCCAGGCGTGGACGCGCGACCCGTTCGACCGGCTCATCGTGGCGCAGGCTTCGCTCGCGGGAGCGCCGCTCCTCACCAAGGACAGGACCATCCGCGAGCACTACGCCAAAGCCGCCTGGTAACGCGGGCCGCGGGCGGCCGAGTGCTCGCCGAGAAACCGTATCCGGTGATCGAGTTTACGGTGGGGGACACGGTCGTCACTGTGCGGGAAGTGCCGCGCGAGGCCGCACGCGTCGCGCTCGCCGGGCGCTACAACGTCACTGGATACGACGCCATCTACCTGCAGCTCGCGCGCTCGGAGGCCGTGGCGCTCGCGACCGCTGACGACGGCCAGATCGCCGCGGCGCGCGTGCATGGCGTGACGCTGCTCGGGCTGGACGTTTCGACCTGATCAGGAAAACAGGGACCGACCACGTTTTTCTGTCGCGGGAACGCGGCTGGAGGCGGTCGCCGAGGCAGGCGGGTTCCGGGTCATCGTGGAGCCGCAACGCAAGGGGCGCAATGCGGCGGGTTGCCTTGGCGTCGCCGCCGCGAACCGCGCTTCGCTGCGGACTTTCGATCGCAAGCTCGTGGGCCGCGCCGCCAGTCCCGGCCTGACGCCGCCGGTGCGGATGGTGGGGGACTGAGACTGGGCGCACGTCTGTGGCATCACCGTCCCGCCGCTACGCGCTGCCGCCGGCAGTGGGGTCTGAACCTGTTTTTCCGGTAATATCGCCGTTTAAATCACGAGCGATTCACGGCATGCAGCCCCGTACGACACGACGGCTCGAAGCGCACACGGAACGGCGCTTGGTCGAACTGCTGAGCCGCGATGGGTTCGTGCAGTTGGCGTACCTGTTTGGCTCGGGGGCGAGGCAGGGCCTGCGCTTCGAGAGCGACCTCGACGTCGGCGTCGCTTCGAGCCTCGGCCCGCTTTCGCCGGCCGTGTTGCAAAGCGCCGCCCAGCAGATCGCGGAGGCCACGGGGCGGCCGGCGGATGTGGTGGATCTTGCGGCCGCATCGGCGCCTGTCCTGCGTGCCGCGATGGTCGAGGGGCGGCAACTTCTCAGCACTGACCGTGCGCTTCTCCTCGCCCTGCAGCGGCGCCTGGTCTATGAAACGGAGGACTTCTTGCCGTACCAGCGCCGGCTGCTCGAGGAAAGGCGCCGCCGGTGGACCGGGACGTAATAGCGCGCAAGATCGAGCAGCTTCGCCATCACGTTGCGCGCATCGAATCGAAAAAGCCGTTCCGGGCCGAGGATCTTGCCGCCAATGAGGATCTGCGGGACGTGGTGGTGTTTAACCTGGTCCAAGCAGTGGAAGTTTGCGTTGATGTGGGCATGCACATCGTTTCGGAGTCCAGCTTGCCGCCGCCGGAATCCATGGGCGAAGTATTCGACCGGCTCTCCGGGCTTTCGGTGTTCTCGTCGCAGGGCGAAGACACGGAGCTCGTGCGCCGGCTCAAGCAGGCGGTCGGATTCAGAAACGTCGCCGTTCACGGTTACACGGCTTTAGACCTCGGCGCCGTGTTGCGCGCGTGCGAAGCAGGGCTCGAGGACCTGAGGCGATTCGCAGCAGCGATCGGGAGCAAGTATCTGAAGCCGGAGGGTGAAGCACCGCCCGGTCCGGACTCGAATCCAGGCTGACAGCTTTGTTTCCTTGCGTTGCCGTGCCGGACGCCATGCCCCCCGAGATCACTTCCGGGAAACGGATCACGCTGCGCTCGACACTAGACGTGCTCGCGCGCCTGGTGACGAAGGATGACCCGGCGCAGGCCCGCGCCGCGGTGCGTCTTCTCGAGCAAGGCGTCGACTTCGCGGACGCACTGCACCACGCCGCCGCGCATTCTCGGGGCGGCCGCGAGGCCCCATCGCGCATCGCCCGCGATGGTAGACTAACAAGGTGGACTAACCTGCCGGGAGCGCCGCCATGGCCGCCAAAGTCAACGTGCACGACGCGAAGACCCAGTTCTCGAAGCTGCTCGAGCGCGTGCGCGCCGGGGAGGAGATCGTGATCTCGAAGGCCGGCGAGCCGTGCGCGAAGCTGGTGCCGATCGCCAGGAGCAGGACGCGCAAGCCCGGCCTGATGAAGGGCCGGGTGACCGACGCGTTCTTCGAGCCGCTGGCGGAAGACGAACTCGAGGTCTGGGATCAATGAAGCTGCTGCTGGACACGCACACGCTGCTGTGGTGGCTGACCGACGACGGCCGGCTGTCGGCTGCGGCGCGGCGCGCGATCCGCACGCTGGGCAACGACGTATACGCAAGCGCGGTGTCGGGCTGGGAGATCGCGACCAAGCACCGCAAAGGCAGGCTGCCTGAGGCCGAGGAGGCAGTGCACCGGCTGCCCGCGCTGCTCGTTGAATCCAACATTCGCGTGCTGCAGGTGACGCTCGAGCATGCCCTGCGCGCAGGCGGATTGCCGCAGCCGCACCGGGATCCGTTCGACCGTATGCTCGCGGCCCAGGCCCAACTGGACGGCCTGACCATCGTCTCCAACGACCGGCAGTTGCGGCAGTTCGGCATGGCGCTTCTCTGGTAGCGGCCGTTGCGCTTCAGCCCGATGCCACCGGGTACGTCGACGCCTCGAAGACCTTCAGCGCGCGCTTTCCGAATCTCAAGCCCGGCACCCAGGCGATTTCGCTCAGGCTGCCCGTTCACTTGCTCGAGACGATCAAGGTGGCCGCCCACAAGAGGGACGTTCCGTATCAGTCGCTGATCAAGGTCTGGCTCGAGGAAAAGGCGAGGTCGTCGTGATTCGGGCGGCGCAGCGTTGGCCATGAAAGGCATCAGGAGATCGGGCGCACGCGGGCCCCGGCGCGCACCGTGATGCGCGCGCTCGCCGGCTCGCTCGGGCTCGGCGTGTGCGCGCTGCCCTTCGAGAGGGTGGTCGAGACGGCGCAGCGCCAGGCGTGGACGCGCGACCCGTTCGACCGGCTCATCGTGTCGCAGGCTTCGCTCGCGGGAGCCCCGCTCCTCACCAAGAAGGCCCGGGCAGAGCCGCCGGGTTCAGAGATCGCGCCACGACATGACGCGGATTCCCGAGCGCACGTAGCTCTCCTCGCCGCCGTAGACGAGCGCCGGGGCGCCGCCGAGCTTGCCGGCGTACTTGAGCCACTTTCGCAGCGCGGAAAAGAACTCGTCGTTGACCGTGCGGCCGGACTTCACCTCCACCGGCAGGAGCCTGGCGCTTTCCTCCAGCACCAGATCCACCTCCGTGCCGGCATTGTCGCGCCAGAAATGCAGGTTCTCGGTCCAGGAGCAGGCGGCATCCTTGCAGGTTTTGATGCGCCGCTACGCCGAAGTGCCGATGTCGCTCGCCGACGCCTGCCTGGTCCGCATGGCCGAGCTGATCGATGACGCCGCCGTGATGACTTTCGACGCGGACTTCCGCATCTACCGCCGCCGGGGCCGCCAGGTGATCCCTCTGCTCGCGCCGGAGGGCTGCTCGCGGCGATGGGCGGCCTGGGCTTGCGCAAGGCTTGCGTCGTCTGCCCGCTGCGCGAAAGATACGCCCTCGCGCGCGCCGTCTCCCCGGGCGAATGTCCCGGCTCGATCCCGCCGCGCGCTTTTCTCGATGCCCACCGCCCGCTTCGCGTATATTTTGGTAATATACGATCGTGATTGGCTTGGATGCGGTCGACGGCTTCGAGTGGGATGCGGGAAACGCGCTGAAAAACCTGTCGTCCCACGACGTGAGCCAGGCCGAGGCCGAGCAGGTCTTTCTGAACGCGCCGCTGAAAGTCACGCCGGTCGAGCGGCCGGGATTGCCGGAGCCGCGGTTCAGGGCCCTCGGCAAGACCACGGCCGGCAGGCATCTGACGGTGATTTTCACTCTGCGCGCCGGCAACGCGAAGATCCGCGTGATTTCGGCCCGGGACATGCACCGCAAGGAGAGAACCGAATATGAGCAAGAAGCTTAAGCCGATTCCCCGGTTCAGGTCCGAAACGCAGGAGCGTGCCTTCTGGCTGAAGCACGATACCACCGGGTACGTCGACGCCTCGAAGACCTTCAGCGCGCGCTTTCCGAATCTCAAGCCCGGCACCCAGGCGATTTCGCTCAGGCTGCCCGTTCACTTGCTCGAGACGATCAAGGTGGCCGCCCACAAGAGGGACGTTCCGTATCAGTCGCTGATCAAGGTCTGGCTCGAGGAAAAGGCGAGGTCGTCGTGATTCGGGCGGCGCAGCGTTTGCCATGAAAGGCATCAGGAGATCGGGCGCACGCGTGCCCCGGCGCGTACCGTGATGCGCGCGCTCGCCGGCTCGCTCGGGCTCGGCGTGTGCGCGCTGCCCTTCGAGAGGGTGGTCGAGACGGCGCAGCGCCAGGCGTGGACGCGCGATCCGTTCGACCGGCTCATCGTGGCGCAGGCTTCGCTCGCGGCAGCGCCGCTCCTCACCAAGGACAGGACCATCCGCGAGCACTACGCGAAAGCCGCCTGGTAACGCGGGCCGCGGACGGCCGGAGGCCTGCCGGTTGGGGGTCGAACTTATGCAAAGTGAAAGTCAGACTTGCAATATGCATGAGCCCATGCTCTGCCGGGCGCACGGGGCAGCTGCTCAACCTCGCGCAACTCGTGTTTGCCGCGCTGCTCGCCGTTCCGCTATCATCGAAGCATGAAACTTCACCGGGAATCGGCATGACTACCCTGGAGATCAAGCTTTCGCTGCCCGACGGCCTCGCGAACGAAGCGCGGGCTGCTGGCTTGCTGACCCCGGAGGCGCTCGAGAAGCTCATCGCCGAGGTCAAGGCCTATCGCGCAGAGCGCCGGCGCATCGCCCGCTAGGGCCTTGCGTGCGGCTCGTCCTGGACACCAACACGATCGTTTCGGGCGACGCAGACCTGCTCGAAGTGCGCCAATACCAGGGAATCCCCATCGTCACCGCCGCCGCGGCGCTGCGGCTCATCGCGCGGCCCTGAGCCGCGGCCTCGCGCCGAGGATGCACTTCTACCGCGACAGCGACAGCAACGGCAACGAGGTGGATCTGCTGCTCGAGTATGGCGCCGGACTCTACGCGCTCGAAATCAAGGCGGGCGCGACCGTAAACGAGTCGAGAATCTCGCCGCGCGCGAGAAGGCTCTCGAATTCCGCCACGGAATACTCTTCGATGGCGCCGATACCTTCGCTCAGCTGCGGCTCGCCCACACTGAACTTGCACGCAATCTGAGCGAGGTGCTCGACAGCCTGGTCAAGGACGGCGAGGAAGTACTGATCGAGCGCAATCGCAAGCAGGTCGCGGCGCTCACCGGCAGCGAGTTGCCGGTCCGGTTGCGCTCCGGCGCTCCCTGACGCCTCCCCTTTCTTCCCGCCGCGCGCCTCCGCGATCAGGCGCCGCACATCGTCAAGGCCCGAGCGCCGCGTCCAGATCCTCGCGGGTGGCCGGCAGGCCGGCGGCGTCGCCGAACAGGCCGCTATGGTCGCCATAGCGCGCGGTCGAGGCGAGCAGCGCGAGCTTGCCGCCCAGTGCCGGCAGCCGGATGCGCAGGATGCGCCTGCCGCGCAGTTCGCCGACGCGCCGCGCGATCTCGGCCCACGGCAAGTGATCGGAGAACTGCCAGAGCGGCCGCGCGGCGGGCGCCTCGCCGATTCTCGCCAGCAACTCCGCCAGCCGCCGCACGCCCAGGCACGCGAGCGTCGCATCGGCCGGCCCCGGATGCGGGAAAACCCCCCAGCCCACCGCGCGCGCGAAGCGGCGGATCACGGTGCCTGACATTCCGGCGCCCAGGATCGCGGGCACGCGCACGATGCACAGCCGCGAGCCACCGCCCGCAAGCGTTTGCTGCAGCACGCGCTCGGCGCCGATTCTGGATTCCGCGTACGCACCCCGGCCCGCGAGCGGCGCATCCGTCTCGATGGTTCCCGACAATTTCAAGCCATAAACGGCAACCGTGCTGAGGTAGACCAGCCGCCCGACGCCCGCCGCCGCGCAGGCGCGCGCGAAGCGCTCCGTAGTGTCCACGTAAGCTTCGGGATCGGTTTGCGCCGCCTTGCCCGCGCAGTGATAGGCGATTTCGACGCCCGCAAGGGTTGACGCGTCGGCGCCCTCGCGCGGCAGGCGCTGCACCGTCCAGTTTCTCGCCTCAGCGGCGGCGCACAGAGCGCCGCCGATGAAACCGCTCGCGCCCCAGACGGCGATCCGCGTCACGGCGCCCCGCCGCGCAACTTCCAGCGCACCCCGTCGGCGATGCCGCCGGCGTAGCCCGCCGCCGGCGCGAGGCTGCGCGCGCGCAGGCATTGCCAGAGCGCTTCGAGCAAGAGTCCTACGAGCAACCAGCCGAGCTGCCATGCGGCGCCGGGGCTTGCAGCGCGTTTTTTCCAGAACAGGATGTACTCGCGCAGTTTCCTGCCCTGCCGCGGCCCGAGCACCTCGCGGTTGACCGGCGACATGCGGTGCTCCAGGCGCGCGTTCGGGTTGATGAAGAAGCGCGGGCCGAACTGGGCCGCGGCGCGGGTGGAGAAATCGATGTCCTCGAGCATGTGGAATCCGTTTTCGACATCGAAAGGCACCTGCGCGAGCACTTCGCGGTGCCAGCACGACAGGCCGCCGCTCAGGTAGTCGCTGGCAATCAGCGGCAATGCCGTTCCGGATTCGTTCCTTTCAACGTGCCTGTGCACCCCGACCCGGCGGTCGTGGAAAATGCCGCGGTGAAACAGGTGGAACAGGCGCACGTAGCCGGCCGGCAGCGGCGGCAGGTTGGTGACCAGGCCGCAGCAGCCCAGCATGTCGGGCCGGTCGTGGAAGCCGCGCTCGATGGCGGCGAGGTAGCCCGGTTCGAGCACCTCATCGTCCTCGAGAAAGCAGACCACGTCCCCGCCTGCCGTTTGCGCCGCGACCTGCTTGGCGTGCACCAGGCCGCGAATCGCCGGATCGAGGATGTAATTCAACGTGACTCCGCCGGGATGCCGCGCGGCGATCGCCTCGACGCGCTCGCGCGAGGCCCTGTCCGGGCTCTGGTCGACGATGAGCAGCTCGTCCGGCAGGCGGGTTTGCGCATAGATCGAGGCCACCGCCCGCTCGAGGTCCTCGGGACGGTTCTTGGTGGGGATGACCGCGCTCAGGCGCACGCGTCCGCACCTGTCGCGTTCGCCGGTGTCTCCGGAAGGTCAAGCAGGTGGAGAACGCCTGCCCGCGTCACAGGAGCGAAGCACTGCGTCAGAACCTCGCGGCCAAGCTCACGCCCCCGGGCCACCGCCGCCGCGTCGCGACCGACGAAGTTTCGGATCGCCCCCGCGACCTCGGACGCGCCATGGCACAGCGACCACAGCAATACAGGGGTGCCGTCGGGAATGGGATTGAACGTCAGGCCGCGGGAATCTCCCACCACGACCACCGGAATGCCACGGGCCACTGCCTGTACGCACGCGGTGCTTGCGATGCTGACCAGGACGTCGGCCTGGTCCAGGAGCTCGTCAAAACCGCCGGTCGACCATTCGAGCGCCGATTGCCGTGCGAGCGAGGCGAGCGCGGCAAGGCGGCGGGGTGCCGTCGAAGGATGCGCCCTAAGCAGCATGCGTAACCGGTTGCCGGCGGTCGCCCCGAGCTCGTCTGCGACCGCGGCCACGGTCTGCATCAGATCCCGGGCCTCGCGCTCCATTAGAGGCAGCGCGATCAGGACAGTTGGAACGGCGCCGTGCCGCTGCGGCGGCGCCTCGCGGTGCAACGCGGCATAGCGGAACGCCGGCGCAGCGAAAACCTCCAGTTGCGGGCAGAACTCCTTCGCTCGCTCGATGAGCCCCGGGCCGGTTACCGCGACGCGATGCGGCAGGAAACCCTGGCGCTGCTCGGTCGTGGTCGGGAAGATGCCGAGGTGGAGCGGCGACACCACGAAGCCCTGGTAGCCGGTGATTCTGGCCCCAGGGTGGTAGCGGCGAAATCCGGCGACCGAGCCGTGATCGATCTCCTGATTCTCAAACCATTCCAGCACGCTGCGGACGCGGATGCCGCTTTCGTGCAAGCGTCGTGCCAGCCGGAATCGCAGGAGACCCTCCATGGATCCGGATCCTGCAACAGCCTCCCGCAGGGCCTCGTCCAGCAGTGGCGCGATGTTCACACCTTCGAGCGTGCACGGGTGCTGGCGGTAGCTGGAGAGACGGAATGCGTGCGCCAGCACGTGCAGGTAATCGGCCGCGGAGAGGAACTGCTCCTTGACGAGGAACTGGGTGCCGCTTGCGCGCAGCGCCCGGAACAGCCGGAAGTGGTTCCGCACCCTGTAATAAGAGGCGAGGAAGTAGATGTCCCGCCGCTCCGAGTCTAGAAGATGCTCCACCAGACCCGGATAGTGGCGGTCGCGGAATACGCCGTCGAAGCTGTCCCGGTACAAGAATGTGTCCAGGATCGCAATCGGTATCGTCGAAGGGACCGGTACCGCCCGGCCCGACAGGCGCCAGCACAGGTACGGGCTTGCGCAGTTGTAAAGCGCGGCGGCCAATCGCCACGCGGTGCCCAGGATCTGGCACGCCCGGTAGCGCAGCACGCCGCCATGGACGCGCACCCGTATCTCCGGGCGTGTTGCCGCGAGTGCGTTGCGCAGTGCCGCGGCTACGCCCGGGGATTCCACAACGATCTCGCGCACCGCGGGATCGGCGGCAAGGCGCACCGCAAGGTGCAGGCGGCAGCAACGAAGGAAAAGGGCCGAGGCAAACACGTTGCGGCTCGCCACCGGCGTTACCCACCATCCAGGATCGCCGGCATGCGCATCCCCCAGGCGGGAAACGAGATCCGTGTAGGGGCGCCGGAGCGCTGCCGCGGTACGCTCGAGCTCGCGCAACTGCGGGACTTCGAGCGCCGAGCCGCCGCCGAGATCGAGCTTCATTGGAGAACCGCGATGCGCGTCCGCGTGGCCGGTCAGAAATCAGTCGCCGCCGGCGACCGTGATCAACTCCCCGTGCACGAACGAAGCATGATCGGAGAGTAGATACACGAGAGCGGAGGCAACTTCATCCGCGGTGCCCGCGCGTCCCACCGGAATCCTGCCGATGCGCTCGGAGATTTCCGCGGCCGGGCGGTGGCGATGCTGGGACGAGTGCACGAAGCCGGCCCGGACCCCGTTGATGCGGATGCCTTCAGCCGCCACCTCGCGCGCGAGACCTCGCATCGCGACCTCGAGCGCCCCCTTCGCGGCCGCGTAGTGCAATGTGTGCGGCGAGCCGCCGTAGTCCGGGGCGATCGAGCTGAGGAACGCGATTCGTCCGTGCCCCGTCAGGCGCATGTGAGCGATGGCGGCGCGCGCAAGCGCGAACGGGGCGACGCAATGCTCGAACAGGATCTCCTGCCAGGCCGCACCGTCCAGTTGCTGCCAATGCTTGCGCGGCACCGTGCCGCCGCAAAGCACCAGGCCATAGATGCCGCTGCCGTGCCGCGCGAAGGTGTCGACCAGTTCGGCGCAGGCGCGCTCGCTTGCCAGATCGGACTGAAGACAGTTGCACGCGTACCCGGACTCCGCGAGCCGCTCGGCAAGCCGCTCGGCGGCCGCGCGGTTGCTGCGGAAATGCAGCCCGAGCGCAATGCCCGGCCGCGCCAGTTGTGCCGCGGCTGCCGAGCCGATGCTGCCCGATGCGCCGACGATGAGAATTGCGCGTGCGTCCATGCGGATGGGTCGGGCCGGCAGGGTTCAGGTAACGGTGCAGCGGTTGCAGGGCGATTGCCCTTGCCGCAAGCCTGTAAGGTGCGCGCGCCGCAATGCGTCGTAGGCGTCGCCGGTCCACAATTCGCCTAGCCCACGTTCGCCCAGGTTGCCGACGCTGAGCGTTGATTTGTAGTCCGTGTCGCAAGGATTCACCTTGCCGTCCCACCACACGAACATGCGGCGCCAGAGGTCCGAGCATGGCGTCGCGATGCCGTTGAGCGGTTGCTGGTAGGTATTCTCCCAGGGGTTGTATTCGACGAAAGCCACCTGGTCCACCAGAGCGCCCCAGCGTTGCTGCATCGCATCCAGGTTCTGCAGGTTGCTGACCTTGACCCCGGACACACGAGTGATAAGCGCGGAATCGCGGTACTGGGTGCTGCGGATCGCGCAGAAACGCTCGATGTTCGCTGCCACCCGCTTCAGGTTCCCGCCCACGCGCAGCTGGCTGTAGAGCGGCTCCTCGGCCGCGTCCACCGAGAACACCAGAGTCTTGACTCCGCTCTGCAGGATCGCATGGCATTTGGCCTCGTCCAGCAGCGACGCGTTGGTATTGATCTTCAGGTTCAGGAATTTGCCGCGCGTGTAGGCAAGCATCGGCTCGATGTCCGGGCACAGCAGGGGTTCGCCGCGCGAGGCGAGAGACAGGAACTCGACCCGCCCGGCTGCCTCATCGACCACGCGCCGGAAAACATCCAGCGTCATGTGTCCCATGTAGCCGGCCGACTTGCGGGTGAAGGTCTTGTCGGTCTCGTAGCAGAAGACACAGCGGTAGTTGCACACCGAACTGGGTTCGATCTGCAAGTACGGCGGGAAATCGTCCACCAGGCGGCGCTGGGGAAAGATCTCGTAGCGATAGCGGTGCACGAGGTAGCGCGGGTAGACATCGTCCGGGTACGAGGCGAGTTCCTCGATCACGCTTTGTCCGAGGGCGAGCCGCGGCGTGCCGTCGTCGGCCGACTCGTCCAGGACGTCCGCCACCGCCTGCTCGAACAGCTTGCGGTGCTCCGCGGAGAGCTCCCCCAGCAGATCCTGCCGCTGCCGCACTGCCGCGATGCGCGCCCGCACCGCGTCCCTGCCCTGGGCGTGCTTGTGGCGAAACTCGACGAAGCTGTTGTGCTTGCGGTAGGTCTTGCGCGGGGGTTTTTCCATTCCGGCGCCTAGGCCGCGGGCTCGATGCCGTGCTTGCGCAGCCAGAACTCCACCACGGGCAACTGCCATTCGTAGTCGACGTCGCAGCCGGCCCAGGAGCGGATCGGGTAGATGCGCTGCCCCATCCACTTCTGCGGCAGCAGGCCGTCGTGCAGATGCTCCAGGCAGCGTGGGCGCACGATCGAGACCCCCATGTCGGCGTAGTAGACGTCGCCCTGCGAGTCGCGATCGCAGTTCAGGGTCTTCGGGTCGCCGAACGTTTCGAACGGCACGAACGGGTGCAGGCAACCATCGGCGCCGAGCTTGCGCGCCCGCAGCGGGCTCCACATGTTGTAGACCGACGTGGTGACCGCCGAGTCGATCGTCGGGTCGCGCCGCAGTGCCTCGATGCCTTCGTCGATGAGCGCGCCGGTGACCGTCGCCGCGTTCGCCATCAGCAGCACGATCAGCTCGACGGTCATGCCTTCCCCCGCCAGGCGGCGCGCAATCTCGCCGTAGCCGTGCGCGTATACGTCCTCTCCCAACGCCTCCTTGGTCGCGAGCTCCGGCGGGCGGTCGATGACCTCCGCGCCATGTTCGCGCGCAAGCGCTGCGATCTGCGGCGAGTCGGTAGTGACGTAGGTCCGGTCGACGTATCGGGAGGCGCGCGCCGCGAGCAGCGGATACGCGGCTAACGGCCGGCCAAGCACCAGCTTGAGGTTCTTTCCCGGGAATCCGGTGCTGCCCGCGCGTCCCATCATGAGCGCGCACACTTGTGCGCGGCCGCTCCCGCCCGCCTGATTGCTCATCTCGAAGATACCTGCGTCGTGTGATACAGCAGGGCGCAATTCTACCGCGCCATGCGCTGTATGTTGCCGGCGAGAACGAAATCGCACAGGCCGGTGAGATCGGGAAGCACCGGTACCCCAGGCCCGAACACGGGCACCAACGGCGACGCGATGCCGAGAAAATCCGCGCCGGCCTGCACGGCGCCCTCGTAGTCAGTGGTCGAATCTCCCACCATCAGGACCCGGCCGGGCGCCAAGCCGGCGGCGCGCGCAAAACCGGCGATGAGCTCGTCCTTCTTCGCCGGTGCGCCGCGCACGCCCGCGAAGTAGCGCGCCATGCTCCGCCGCTCCACGATGCGCAGCAGCTCGTCCTCAGGGGTACCCGAGGCGACGTAGATCGGCAGGCGGGCGCTCCAGGTCTCGAGGAATTCGCGCGCGCCCGGGATCCAGTTCGCCGCCACGACGGCATCCTCCACCAGCGCCGCGAAGCGCCCGCCCAGCGCGCGCTCCTCCCCGCCGGACAGCTCGCGCCCGAGGAACGCGCGGTGGCAGTGGCGGAACTTTTCAAAGCGTGAAAGTCCGCCGTGCGCGAGGTGGTGCGCCACCACCGCGGCGGCTACGCCTTGCCCGTGCTCCTCGTAGAGCGCGGCGAAGGCGCGCGTCTTGACGTCCACCGACTCGACCAGCACGCCGTCGAAATCGAATACGAGGGCGCCGTAGCGGAGCAAGTCAGGCGCTCGGCGCGTCGCCCGAGGCGCGGCGCTCGTGCAGTTCGGCGATGCAGTCGAGCAGCCCCTGGCCGAGGTCCACGTAGTCGTTGGCCACCAGCTTGTGCCCGACCCTCGGGTTGTAGGCGTAGGGCGTCATCACGTAATGGCCATCGCCCTGCCTGCCGCCGTAGCGCACCTCGACGCCGCCGGGCAGCATCTCCGAGATCATGCGCATCAGGTTTTTCACCGGCATGCGCTCGTGCCCGGTCAGCACCAGGTGGCGGTTGGCGAATTCCGCATCCAGGATGCGCACCGACAGGCGCGCGGCGTCGGCGACGTGGATGTACTCGCGCGTCGAGTCCTCGGTGCCTTCGTAAAGGACCTTGCCGTCCTCCACCGCCTGCTTGAGGAAGCGGTAGATGCCGTTCCTCTCGTCGGCGCGGCGGCCGTAGAGCGAGCCATAGCGCAGGATGGAATACGGCAGGCCGTAGCGTTCCTGGTAGGTCTCGACGAAACGCTCGGCGGCCTGCTTGCTGGCGCGGTAGAAGGAGCCCGACTCCGAGTAGACGTAGACGGTGCTGGCGAAGACGAACCGTTTCGCGCCGCCTGAGTGCGCCGCCTCCAGGGCGTGGACGTTGCCGACGATGTTGAGCAGCGCGGTGTCGCGCGGCCGGTTGCGCGCCTCGTCGATGTCGGCGATGCCGGCGAAGTTGTAGACGTAGTCGCAGCCGGCCGCGGCGCGCGCTACCGCCTCCCGGTCCATCAGGTCACCGAGCACCATTTCCTGGCCCTCGCGCAGCCAGGGCGAGGGCGCGCGGTCGAAAATGCGCACGCGGTGGCCGGCATCGGCGAGGGCGTCGGCCACATGGCTGCCCAGAAACCCGCTGCCGCCGAACACGATCGCGCTCGCCTTGTCCATGGTCATCTGCTGCGCGCCGGCAGCATAAGCCCCTTCGCGGCAAGCGCCTGGACGAGGTTGGCCGCCGCCTCCCGCTCCATTACGGCGCGCGATTCCTCGGCGGCCGAGCCCATGTGCGCGGTGAGCACCACCTGGTCCAGGGCCGCGAGCGGGCCCGAGTAGGGCTCCTGTTCGAACACATCCAGCGCGGCGCCGCCCAGGCGCCCCTGCACCAAGGCCTCGTGCAGCGCGGCTTCGTCCACCAGCCCGCCGCGCGAGACGTTCACCAGCACTGCGCCTTGCTTCATGCGCGCGATGCGCGCGGCGTCGATGAGGCGCGCGGTATCCGGCCCGATGGGCAGGTGCAACGAAACGATGTCGGCCTGCACCAGCAGTTCGTCCAGCCCGCATAAGGCGACCCCCGGCGCGACCCCCTTCGCGGCAGATTTTGCCGCGGGGTCGCAGGCGAGCACGCGGCAGCCGAAGGCGGCGAAGAGCGCCGCCACCTTGCGCCCGATCCTGCCGTAGCCGATCACGCCAGCGACCTGCGCCGAGAGCAGGCGCCCCATCTGCGGGCGCCATTGCCCGGCGCGTACCTGCCGGTCGGCGAGCGCGATCTTGCGTAGCACCGCGAGCGTGACGCCGATGGTCAGCTCGGCGACCGCGCCGCTGGGAGCATCGGGTGTGTTGAGGACCTCGATGCCCAGCTCCCGCGCGGCTTCCAGGTCCACGCTGTCCAGCCCGATGCCGCAGCGCGAGACGACCTTCAGTCCTTTCGCCCCAGACAGCACGCGCCGCGTGAGCGGCTCCACGCCGGCGATCATGCCGACGACGTCGGGCGCGAGCAGCGCCTGCGCCTCGTCCTCGCTCAAGCGCCGACGGTGCGGATTGAGCACGATCTCGTAGCCCGCGCCGCGCAACTGTCCGAGTTCGGCGTCTGCGGCGCTGCTGAAGGAGGAGGTGGTGATGAGGATCTTCGGCATACTCGTTTGCAGGGCGTAGTTTAACCCGGCGCGGCTTGCCGCTGCCTTTCATGCCCCGTAGAATCCAGCCTCCGTGTCAGGGAAATCCCTCAAGCAGAAACTCGCGGCCGGCGGATTCGCGATCGGCTCCTGGATCACGCTCACACATCCGGGCATTCCGGAATTTATGGCGCGCACCGGCTTCGACTGGTGGTGGACACGCCGGCCAAGCCTGCGCGCGTGATTGAGGTGATGCGCGGCGACACCCCGATGTTCAAGTACGGCGCAAAGTCAGCGTGAACTGCCCGGTCTGCGCCGGCGCCGGCAGCGCGCCGGTCAGGGATTACCTCGGCACCCACCCCATTTTCCGTCGCATGAGCCTTGCGCGCTGCGCCGGCTGCGGGCTGGTGTACGCGCAGCCGCAGCCCACGGCGGCGGAACTGGCCGACTACTACGGCCACTACTGGGACGGCGAGGTCGCGGTCTCCACCCCGAGCACGCGGCGCTACTACTTCGCCCAATCCCTGTCCCGGGTCGCCTACCTGCAGAAATTCCGTCCGCTCGACTCGGCGAGCGTGCTCGACATGGGCGCGGGGCTGGGGCTGTTCCACGACGCGCTGGCCAAGCTCGGCATTGCCCACCGCTACACCGCCGTGGAGACCGACCGCAGCCAGCTCGCGGCGCTGAAGGCGCGGCTGGGGGACAAGGCGGCTGCTGGCAGACTGGAGGAGCTGCCGGAGGGCGAAACCTGGGATCTCATCGTCCTCGCGCACGTGCTCGAGCACATGGCGCAGCCGAACGAGTTCATCGCCACGCTCACGCGGCGCCTGAAGCCCGGCGGCTTGCTGATGGTCGAAGTCCCCAACGGCGACTACCGCTACAAGAACAATTTCGAGTCGCACCTGCTGTTCTTCGATCCCGGGAGCCTTGCCCGGCTGCTGGAGCGCCACGGCGAGCTGCTGGACGTGAGCACGGTGGGCAAGCAAGCCGCGAAACTGCGCATCACGCAGGTGCACCCGGACAAGAGCGTGCTGCGGCCGCTCAAGGAGCTGGTGAAGACCGTGATCGCCGCGGCGACGCCGGACTTCGACGCCCGGCAGATCGCGCGCTACGAGATGAGCAGCTACGGCGGGGACCGGCAGTGGCTGCGGTCGTTGCTGCGGCGGACTTAGATGCGCCGGAACACCACGTTGTAGGTGCCCTGGTAGGCCCCTGCAGGTTGGCGCGGGTCTTTTCCGCCAGCCGCAGTCCGCAGGATTCGATCAATCCGACCAGCGAACGGTCGTTCTCGTTCATCTCGATCAGCAGGGATTTCAGCGCCGGATTGGAGAAGGTGCGCCTGCCGCCCTGCAGAATCTTGGGTTCGTTCCCGTCCACGTCCAGCTTGACGTGATTGGGCTGCGGTACGCCAAACCGCTCCATGAACTCATCGAGCGTGAACGCCATGACCGACTGCTCGAATTTCGGCACGAAGCGGTTCTTGCGCCAGTCGACCGGCTCGCCCAGCGCGTGCAATGCCGCGCCGCTCTCCAGGCCGTGCAGCTGCAGAAACTCGATCGCGCTGCGGTCGTGCAGGCCCAGGTTGAGCGCCTTTACGCGCCGCCCCAGCCGGTTCAGGTACAGGTTCTTGGAGAGGCAAGCATAGTTTTTTGCCTCGGGCTCGAAGGCATAGACGTCGCAATCACGGTGCAGGGCGGCATAGACGCTAAATACGCCTATGTTGGCGCCGATGTCGAACAGCACTTCCTTCGGTGCGAAAGAGTCGATCCACGCCAACGTCTCGGGTTCCTTGCTCGCGAGCAGATTTGCCCGCAGCAGGTGAAGTTCCTCGTTGGCGTCGAAAAACATTTCCGTGCCCCCGATGGTGACGTGCTTCACCGCATTGACGCGGCCCAGAAACGCGCGATAGAGGCGTATCGGCCGGTTCAGCCCGAGAATCCGGATGATCCAGTCGCTGGTGGAATTGAAAACCGCTCGCTTCACGGACATTGCTCGCTGCGCTCCTTCAGGGGCGTGTACGGGGCTAGACGCTTTCCTCGAGCGGTTTGGCGCCGACCATTTTTCGGAACGCAGCAGAGGCGGCAAACAGCTCCTCGTAACGGCCGACCCCGTCGATCCTGCCGTGCGCAATGAAGATCATGCGATCGCAACGGGCCGCGGCGGCGATCCGGTGAGTTACGACGACCAGCGTCTTGCTGCCGGCCAGGCCGCTGATCGTGTCTGTGATCTCGCGCTCGGTGTGCGGGTCGAGAGAGGACGTCGCCTCATCAAACACGATGACGTCCGGATTCACATACAAGGTGCGCGCAATCGATATGCGCTGGCGCTCGCCTCCGGAGAGCTTGACGCCGCGTTCGCCGATCCGGGTGTCGAGCCCCCGGTCGAGTTTCCTTGCCTGTTCGGAAAAGCGTGCTTGCTCGAGCGCCTGCCAGACCCGCGCGTCGTCGATCGCCGCGTCCGGAATGCCGAAAGCGACATTGCGCCGCAGGGAGTCATCGAGCAGGTAGGGATGCTGCGGCACGTAGCCGAATGCGGCGCCGCGCCCTGGCGCCGAGCTGTCGGCGGCGATGCGGACAACGCCCTCGGAGGCGCGCACCAGGCCAAGCAGCAGGTCCGCCAGGGTGCTCTTGCCGGCGCCCGAGTGGCCCACGATCGCCACGCTTTCTCCGCGACGTAAAGTGAAGGACACGTCCTGGAGGATCCAGCGCTCCATTCCCGGATGGCGATACGATACGCGGCTGAATTCCAGCATCGTGTCATTGCCGCCGCCCGGCGAGGCCGACGCTGCATCCAGGCGCTCGCGGCCGTCGGGCTCGAGGTCTGATTTCAGTTTCAGGTCGCGCCACACCGCGCCGGTAGCGGGAATCGAGAAGCGCAGGCTGTTGACGGCCGAGAGCATCCGCGTTGCCGACGGCATGAGGCGGATCGCGGACAACGCAAAAACCGCGAGCATGGGCACGACATCGCGGAGTTCCCTCGGCGTGGAAATGTAGACCGCGACGAAGGAGAGTATCAGCGCGACGACGATCGTCTCGATCACCAGGCGCGGCATCTGGTTGAGGAACGCGAAAACCCGGTAGGCGCGCACGTAGCCTTCGACGTGCCGGCGGAACTGCGACGCGAAGTACGTCCGGGCATGGAATACCCGGATTTCCTTCAGTGCACCCAGCGACTGGGTGGCCCACAGTTGCGCGCCGGCGCCGAAGATTTGAACCTTGCCACGGTATTTCTCAAGCAGCTTTTGAAAGAATCGGGAAAGCACCAGGCCTGTAGTAACCATGACTGCGGCCACGAGCAGCGAAATCATCGGGTTCAGGTAGACCAGCAGCGCCGCGATCATCGTGACTACGAGAATTTCAGAGGCGAGCGTCAGCAGCGGCTGCAGCAATGCGTTGGTGACCCGCGGGACTTCCACCGTGAGGGTCCGGATCATTTCGGTGGAATTGCGGTCCAGATGCAGGGCATAGGGCGCCGCCAGATAGCGCTCGAGCAGCGCATTCGACAGCGCCGCCTCCTTCGCGAACACGAAGCGGGACTGGGCGTGGTAAAGCAGGGCAAGCAAGACGTTCTTGAAGACGATCATCAGCAGGAAAATCAACGCCGCCGCGAGCAGGAAGTGCGAGTCGCTGCGCGCGCCGACCATTTGATACACGCGGGCAAGTGCGGCATTCGAGTGAATGATCGAGGGGTCGTTCAGCATGGCGATGAACGGCACGATCAGGCCGATGCTCAGCATTTCGGCCCACGCGCCCGCGACCATGAGCAAGAGCAAGCCGGCGACCTCGATGCGCTCGCGCTTCGAAAGTATTGCGAGGATATCGGCCAGGAAACCCTTCATGTCGCGGTTCGCGCCAGCACCAGGCCGACGCCGCGCAGCACCTTGGACGGGAAATCGGAGAACACCGTGAGGGGGTGCAGCCCGTGCCTTGGCAGATCGCGAACCGGAACGCTGAAGTATTCGTTGGCGCGGCAGTAGTAATCCCGCTCGGGCTCGAGGTTGAAGTCCGGAAAGGGTTCCACCATCAAAACGTAGCCATTGCTCACGCGGACTACCTGCGCAAGCACTTCGTTACGCACCGAATTCATCTGCTCCAGCGCCAGACTGGTCAGAATCAGATCGAAGCTTCGATCGGGAAACGGCAGTGTAGCGGCGTTGCCGACCTGGAACTGCACGCGCTTGAAGGCGGTGCGGTCGGCCGCGGGCAGGGGAAGGAAGCTCTCCATGGCCGCGGGAAGGAATTCACGCCGCTGCATCTCGCGCGCCCTGTCAACCCCGGTCTGCGTGAGTTCGATTCCATGATATTCAACGTCGGGGCACATCAACGACAGCATCATCAGCATCGCGCCGTTGCCCGAGCCGATCTCCAGCACGCGGCGCGGCCGCAGAGAAGCAAGGATACGGCCGACCAGCAGCAAGTGAATGCGCTTCTCGACCCAACCCATGACTTCGACGACTTCTCCTCCCCAGCGCAGGAAGTAGCGCGCTTCATCAACTTCCTTGCTGCCGGGATACTGATTCAGCGACCACACCTGCGAATAGGAGCCGCGCACGCTCCGTATGCTTTTGAGGCTGCCTCTGACGGCGCGGCGCACAAGGCTGGTGAAGAAGCGCCAGCGCCATTCGCGACGCATCTGACGCACACGTGAGCGCCATTCGTCGTCTTCGGGCCGCAGACGGCGCAGCACATGGGGAGTCAGCACCCGTTCAATATCTTCGCGGCTGGTTCCGATCGCAAGAGAAGTGGGCATGTCTGTCAGGTAAACTGTCGTCTTTGGCAGCGGACCGTTCGCTTCGCGGGCCGGCAGCCGCAAGAATACCCTGCTTCGGGACCCGCGCCATGGCGGCGGTCGTGCCGCGCAGTCCAGAGTGGATATGCATGCAATTGAATTGGACCGTGGGTTCGCAGAGCGCAGCCATTTCTCAGAAAACTCAATCCGTTCTGGTGGTCGTGCCATCGGATCACGTGGCCGAAATCCTCATTGGCGCGGGTGCGCTCGAACATCTGGGAGGGCAGCTCGAGCTGAGATTTGTCGCCGCGCCGGAGGTGTCGTTTTCCCTTCCCGAGCCCTGCGTGCGGCTTGCGCTGCCGTCTCTCGCCACGGCAATCCGGCGCCGGTTGGACCTGTACTTCTGGTACCACGCGCTGTTCAGGTATTTCCGCGCCTCCGGCACCGATCTGAGGGCGAGCTTCAAGGTGTCGACATTGCGACCGACGATGCGTGTGGTGCACCGCATCGCGTCCCTGCCGGGGATCGCGGCCGTGATCTCTGCCATCGATTCGTACCTTGTCTTTCGGCAGGATGCTGCGGCGACGCGACTGTTGCGGCAGCACCGGCCGACGCTGGTGCTGGCCCCTGGCTCGGCCCTCGACAGCTACTCGCATATGATCCTGCGCTCGGCCGCGCGGCTGGGGATCCCGACCGCGATGGTCGTCACTCACTGGGACTACTTTTCTAAGAAGGGCCTGTTGCGCGTCATGCCCGACAGAATCTACGTATGGGGCGAGGACATGCGCCAGCTCGCTATTCAATGCAACGGCATCGATCCTGGTATCGTCCGGGTGGCTGGCGTACCGCAGTTTCAGAGGTATCTTGCAGCGCTGGACCCGCGCCGCCGAGATGTGGCGCGCACCGCATTCGGCATTCCGCCAAACGCGAGGGCAGTACTGTTTGCGGGAACTTCGGCGCCATACGACGAGTTGGCGGTGCTCAAAAGGCTCGATCAGGCGGTGCACACCCAAGGCGGTGTCGAGACGAGAATCATCTATCGACCTCACCCGCGAGCTTGGCCTCGCCGCGCTGCCGAGAACATCGACGTGCGCGCGCTCGCAAGCGTGGTGCTCGATGCGGCGGCAGACCAGACTCGGGCTCCCGGCGAGCATTTTCTCGACCTGATGGCCGCAGTGGACGGAATCGTCTCGCCTTTCTCGACCATGATCCTCGAGGGCGCGCTTTGCGGCAAGCCGTCGCTGTGCGTGAGTTTCGATGACGACGTCAACGACTGGAGCTTCTCCGCAGCCAACAGCGCGGAGCATATCCGCCTGCTGGAGGGCCGGAACTGGCTGGACGTCTGTCGGCGGAGCGGGGAGCTTGAGGCGATGTTTGCGGCCTTCTTGTCAAAGCTGGGCGACGCTTCCCTGGCGGGACGGATCCGCGAGGAAATGAAACGCACAATCCACTATGATGCCGATCATTACGGGGCGCGCTTGCTCAAGTTGTTGCGGGAAGATTTCCGCTTCACGCCCGGGATCGAGCGGAGAGTCAGCCTATGAATCCGAAACAAGTGTTGTCCCGCCTCCGAACCTGGGTGGAGGACGAGGTCCTGACGGCCCCGAGCGGCGCTTTCAAGCCCGCTTGCTGGGGTTGCGACGAGAAATCCGTCGCGGAGCATGCGGATCGTCTCCGGCGCGAGGGCTACACGTCGCTCGGCCGGATTTTCGACGCGGCGGAATTGGCCGCGATCCGCAGCAGGATTGACGATGCGGTGGCCGGTCGGGCGCCCGGCGTTCAGGCGATATGGCAAGACAGTGCCTACTGGCTCGTAAGGAGCCCGCTGCGGCTGTATCGCGTGCTCCTTGCAACCGCCGCGCACCCGCTGGCGATCGCGGTCGCCGAGCGGTACTTCATGCGCCCCGCGTACCTGGGGGACGCGGACCTGCGCCGCGTCATGCCGATTACGACACAGGAAATCGAAAAGAAGCGCGGGTACTCCTCGAGCAACTGGCATCGCGACATACGAGGCCGGCAGGTCAAGGTGATGATTTACCTGAGCGACGTGGGGCCTGGCGACAGTTGCTTCGCATTCCTGCCTCGCACGCACCTGGGGCAGTACTCGAGAAACAAGACCTACCTCAACACCAGGTTCGCGGACTCCGACGCTGAGGCAATGGCGATTCCCATTCAGGAATGGCAAGGCGCCGCGGGAGAGGCGATGTTGTTCGACACCAACATCCTCCACCGGCTCTCGCGCAGGCCCGAAGCACGGGTCAGGGATTCGATCACGTACTACTACACGCCCGGCCAAACGCTATTTCCTCTCGATTATGATTCTGCCGACCTCGCCCGCCTGCCTGC
This sequence comes from Burkholderiales bacterium, assembly GCA_038904015.1. GTDB lineage: Bacteria > Pseudomonadota > Gammaproteobacteria > Burkholderiales > SG8-39 > RBG-16-66-20. The sequence goes on from JBCKKZ010000007.1 coordinate 26,058, forward strand.
GGCGGCGCGACGTATCTTGGGCGAGCCCGGCGGTCTGATGCGCCGGCGCGCGCGGACCAGCAGCGATGCTGTGAACGATGTATGAAGGACCTACTTGCGAATGCTTGATCCTGGACCCGGTTTCCTTATTTCAAAGGCCATGGGAGAGAGTATCTGTGGAGGAAGCGACTGAAGAAGTGACTTGAACGGTCGCGCAAGGGCCAAGGAGGCGAGTAAGCTGTGCCTTTCCCGCAGATGGCTGCGTTCTTGCAGTCGTTGAAGCACGGCCGTCATCGTATTGAGAAATACCAGCTGCGCGCCCGGCAGAGTACGAGCGGCGCGAATGACCCTCCACGATGTAATACTGTTAAGGCTGCGCCAAAGCGGATCGGTGCGAAAGCGACGCCAGAACAGCCGACCGCTCAAGCCGACTGCACACGGCAGAATGGGCAGCTTGTAGTGGGGTTCGTAGGGAAACAAGTAGTTCGGACAGTAATTGAGGACCACCCCTCCCGGCGCACACACTCGGTACATTTCGGCCAGCACACTTTTTGGATCCGGGACATGCTCGAGCACGTTTCCGGAAACCACGAGGTCGAAACTGCTGTCGGGCCAGGGCAGATTTTCACCGTGTGCATCGACATACCGCTCCTCGTCCCCCGTTAATTCCTTGATGATCGATACAGCAGCGGCGCGAAAATAGGAAAAGCCCTCGGCCGAAGGTTCGACCGAAACGGCATCCATTTCCGCTTCCCGCATCATCAGGAAGAACAGCCCCAGGCCGCCGCCTACCTCGAGTACTTTCCGTCCCTTGAGCATGTACGGCTCAACCAGGTCGCGGAGAAAATCCGCTTCCTCCAGGTAAATGTCGAGCAATGCGGCGGCCGACATCTCACTATTGCCGAACACCCGCTTCGGGAAGCTCTGCGCCTGGCGCTCCAGTAGGTCCGCCAAGAGCGGCCTTGCCGCGACCAAAGCACGCACCCGTTCGGCGATGTTGCTTGGCGGCATGATGGTATTGACTAACTTAGGGCGTTCTCAATGCGCTGGCTTGAGTGAAATGCTGCCTGTCGACAGAGCTTCCTTCCGAAGCACGATCTCCCTGGATGTGGGAAAGAGGCGCGGAAATCCAGCCAGCCAATCGTCCATCCGACCCAGCAACTCAAGTGCCGGCACAGGCAATGGAATATATGGCGCACGATAGGCGACACCGCCGGAATTAAGGAACGTCAAGCATTCGAGCATCCTGTGGTGCTCGACTTTCAGGTAGGGAAACGCGCGACCAAGTCTCTCGAGGTCGCCGAAGGTGAGATCTCCTACCGCATTATTGCCGCCCAAGCGCCCGCTGCCGCGCGTCTGGCAGGAGCCATCACCGAGGGGGTCCACGCGGTCATCCACGTACTCGTGACCGGTTATTCGCAGCGCCAGCCGCAGCATGGCGCTTGCGTGCGGTTCGGCGATCAGCAATGCACCACCGACTGCGAGCACGCGCCCCATTTCTTCGATTGCCCGTCTCGGTTGTTCGACATGGTGCAAGACGTGAAGGCAGACGACCGCATCAAACGTGAAATCGCGAAACGGCAGTCGCGCGACATCCGCGGCCACGTCGATCCAGGACGCCGTTTCGAGATCCGTGCTCACAAGACGAATGCTGTCCACGTACGCGCCGACAATTCCGAGCCCGGCGCCGACCTCTAGCACGCGATCGCCCGGTTTGATATGGCGGCGAAGAAAGTCGGTCCGCCGGTGCAGGAGGTAATGTAGATTGCCGCGCTTTTTCAGCACGCGGTCTCGGCGCCGCGCATCCCTGTTCATTCCCGCCGGCCTTGCTCTATCAGTAGTTTGAATAGGGAGGTGGCAAGGCAGAACACGACCAGGAGGACTACGCTGATGAATCCGAACCCGAAAAGGAACAGGAACACAAGGGTCGGCAGCCCGACCGGCAAAAGTTGCGGTGCGAGCAGCCGGACCAGGAAAATGAACAACGCAAGTAACGAGGTCAGCACCACGACACCGCCGGTCAGCAGCATCACACGGGCGACCACCTGCTCATAGAATATCGTTAGGCCAATCAGCGCATGCTGGATGAGCATGCCAATGTTCTGCGTCGATCGGCCGCTATATCGTTCCCGGCGCGCCATCGGCAGGGCCTGATACGGAATGCCGAGACGCAGGGGTGGGTAGGAGAAATGCAATGGGAGCAGCGGCGATGCCGCGATGGCAGGAATCATCGCTCCGGGAACGGCCATCAGATTGCAGGGTATCAGTCTCTGCCCGGTGAGCAGACGGTAAATCAGCTTGTAAACGACGTAAAACACCTTTACGAGCAAGCCGTCCTTGCGGCCTTCACGGTAGACGAAAACCATCCGGCTTGGGTCGCGCTCCAGCATTTCTACCAACTCGGGGAGCCGAGTAAGGTCATCTTCTCCGTCCGCGTCGAATGTGAGCAGGACTCCGTGCCGCGCTCGCGACGCGATGCTGCGGAGACCGTGTGCCATTGCCGATTGATTGCCGCGATTGCTGGCAAGCGTGATCAGTTCGACGCTAAGGTCCGGATGGCGTGCTATGCATTCCCTTATGACATTCGGCGTCTCGTCGATCGATTGATCATCCACGATGACCATGCGCGCGCGCGAAAGCAAACCGGAGGCCGACAAGACGCCGTGAATCTCCGTGAATAGGCGTTCGACTAGCCTTCCCTCGTTGCGAATCGCCGTGAGTAGAAATACCGGTACGGGTTCACTCATTGGCACGTCCAGATTAGCCTCCCTCTCCACACCGGCGAGCTCGCACAATGCTGACGGTAAGTGCGTCGGCGCTGCGACCGTCGAGCGCAAGACTCACTTGTTCGTTGGTTTCGTCGCAGAAACCGCGGATCCGAATTCGCGGATCGCGCGGTCCTTCCAGATAGACCAGTCGGGTCACGGCACTAGTGGCGCGTTCCATCTGTGATTCGGAATAGACCTTAGCCCAGATATACCTTCCGTAATATAGCCGTGCCGCACTCAGGACGGTGCCATAGTCGTGGCTATAGAACACGAACGCGGTTCTGGCAAGCTCCGGTTCTGACGCCATTTCAACAAGCCGGGCATGAAGCGGTCCCAGACTGGCGGCGCGCCGATTTTCAAATTGGCTTCCGATGATTCCACGATCTTGCCAAGCGACGGCAAGCGCGAGACCGAGTCCGCACAATAGGGCGGCGGCGCGCATAGAGGTCGGATTTCGGCCCAGCGAGGCAAGCGACCAGCAGAGGGCAAGAACAAGAATTACGCACAGCTGTGGAACTAAATATAGCAGCCGGCCAGCGGGGTGCAGTGCGGGGTGGCCGACTGGGTTGGTTTCGATCAATATAAAAATGAGCGCGGCCACGCCGCCGGTCGCCAGGCAGGCAAATGGAAGCCGCCAAGTCGCGACGCGCAAACGTACAGCCAGGGAACAGGTGATCATTCCGGTAATGGCCAATACCGGGAGGAAATAGTCCATCCCGCGCACAAGGTACGCCAAACGCCGCACATCGAACTTCAGGACAAGGTTCAGGTCGGTTCCCGTGCCACTGCTTGCCAAGAGTCCGATGTAGATGATCAACCAAACGCCGACAACTAGAGCGGCTAACGAGCCACCAAGAACCGCTGCCTGTATCCGGGTCTCACGAGTTCCGCCAATAAAACGGTCGATTAGCCAGACCATCAGGACAAATAGTGCAAGCACAATTGCCGCTACGTGTACGCCGATTGCAACTGCCAGCATGAGTGCCGCACTTCGCCATCTTGAATGCACCAGCAAGCCCAGCGCGCAAAGGCACATTGCTGCAGCAAGATTCATGGGAATGCAGAGCAGCGGGCTTGGTATACCTATGACACCAAGATATGCGACGACGGCAGCACTGGAGGCGACCCACCACGCCGGGGAAGAGTCCGATGTGGCCATCGCCCGCAGCAGGAGATGAGATCCGAGCGCGAGTAGCAATGCTTGAAAGAGGAACAGCAGCAGCACGCCAGTCTGAAAAGAGAGACCAGGAATCGCGACAAGTGCGTACAGGGTATACGCCCACAGCGGATAGGGCATGCTGTTGCTGAAGCTGATCTTTAATCGGGCGCGATCGATTTCGTGATCGACCCGATCTGGTGGGGCTTCGTAGCGATAGGCAGGCAAATTGAACGGATCAGGCGCATCCAAGCGCGCCGCAAACCCGAAGTAGTGATAATCGTCGTCGGACTGCTGGCCGCCAAACGGCGCGCTGTAATTGAGCAGCAGGAGGTGCAAGCCTACGATCGCCGCGAACGCAACCACCGCAGTTGCAGCAGGCAAGAGGGACCGCGATCGATCTCGCGCGCCGCTTCGCGCACCACCACCGGCGTCACTCATATTCACGATTCAATCGCAGCACAAGAGAATTTTGCCAGATTTTCGGAGCGACCCTAACAGAGCGATGTATGGGCTAATCCAGGTATCTCTGCGAGTGCGACGCCTCTAGTAAGGGATTTGCGTGATCAGCTTGCGCGCGCTGCGCAGTTCGCCGCGGTAGGCCTCGAGGATGCTGGTAAGCGCTGCCTCCAATCCGACTTTCGGCCGCCAGCCCAGATCGCGCCGTGTGTTAGCGATCGCCGGCACACGAAACTCGATGTCCTGGTAGCCCTTGCCGAAATACTTGTCCGCATGGACGGTTCGCAGCTGGACCTTGCGGGCACCGGCGCGATACTCGGGGTAGGTCTTCGCAAGCCGAAGTAATGTCTCGGCCAGCTCGCGGATCGAGCAGTTGTTGCGAGGATTGCCGATGTTGTAGATCTTGCCGCTCGCGACACCGCTCTGGTTGCGGATGATGCGCAGCAGCGCATCAATGCCATCGTCGATGTAGGTGAAGGTGCGCCGCTGCAGCCCGCCGCCAACCAGCATGATGTTCTGGCTGCGGGCGATGTGACCGAGGAATTGGGTTACCACGCGGGAGCTACCTTCGCGCGGGGTATTGATGTTGTCCAGGCCCGAGCCGATCCAGTTGAACGGCCGGAACAGCGTGAAATCCAGGTTCTCCTTCATGCCGTACGCCCAGATCACGCGGTCCATGAGCTGCTTGCTGGCGGCATAGATCCAGCGCGTCTTGTGGATCGGTCCCATCACCAGCTCCGAAGTCTCCGAGTCGAACGCGCGGTCGCGACACATGCCATAGACCTCCGATGTGGAGGGGAAGACGATTCGCTTGCGATACTTGACGCATGCGCGGACGATCGGCAGGTTGGCCTCGAAATCCAGCTCGAACACCCGCAGCGGCTCCTTTACGTAGGTCGCCGGCGTGGCGATCGCCACCAGCGGCAGCACCGTGTCGCATTTGCGGATGTGATACTCGATCCACTCTTTGTTGATCGTGATGTCGCCCTCGAAGAAGTGGAACCGCGGGTGTTCGAGGACGTCGCCGAGTCGACTGGTGTCCATATCCATGCCGTAGATGTTCCAGTCCGTCGCTGCGAGCACTTTCTTGCTTAGGTGATGGCCGATAAAGCCGTTCACTCCGAGTATCAACAGGTTCATATCGAGCGTTCTCCGTTCAACGGATGGTCACTGTGTGGCATGGCCGACCTGGTTGAGCACGCCGATCACACTGATCGCCAGGTCTAGCTGACGCAGGTCCGGCTCGCTGGCACGGATGGCTGCGCAGAACTCTTCTACCACGCAGTCGAGCGGCAGCCGAAATGTTCCGGCCGAATGGATCGCGTCGGCGACGCGGGGGTCGGCAACGTGTTCGCCAGGGTTGTAGGCGAGCTTTAATTGCGCAAGATCGTCATAAACCAGCGAGCCGCGCTCGTGAATTACCTCGAGCCGACGCATGGGGCTCATCGCGTTGCCGACGGCGATCCGTGCGCGCACCGCTCCCGGAAATTCCAGCTCGATTTCGTAGTTTTCCTCCCGGCCAGCGCCGGAGGGCCGATCATGTATGCGGCGGCCGGCCACATGCAGCGGCTCGGCATGCATCAAGTCGAGTACCATCGAGACGTCGTGCGGGCCCCAGTCCCACAGCGGCGGTGTGTCCGGACGTGCCGGGCTAGAGCAGCCGCCCGCCGAGACGATGCCGGTGATGCGCCCCAGCAGTGGAGAGAGTTCCTTCAGCAGGCGGTAGGCCGGGCTGAAGAGGTGGATGTGGTCCACCAGCAGCGGCACGCGGAACTTTGCCGCCGCATCGCGGAAGGCGAGCGCTTCGGCCAGGTCTAGACAGAGCGGCTTTTCGATCAGCAGTGCGACGCCCAGCTCGCCGAACCGGCGAGCGACCGCCAGGTGGCTCGCGGGCGGTGTTGCGATGATGATGCCGTCGATTTCTTCGCCAACGAGCTTTTCCCAGTCCCGGCCTGCTGAAGCAGCAATAGCAGCGTCGTCCCGACGTCCGACGGTCTGTTGGTAATGGCGTCCCCAGGGACCGAGGCCCGCCAAACCCAGCCGCAGCACCTTGCTCACGGCCCGGCAACCACGCGGACTTCCGGCAGCGGCACAACGAACCTGCCGCCACGCCGCAGAAAATCGCCATTCTTCGCCACGATGGCGTCCGCGAAATTCCAGGCGAGCACCACTAGCACGTCGGGCTTGCGCGCCTCTATAGCGGACGCCGGCAGCACGGGAATGTGCATCCCGGGCGTGTACAGACCTTGCTTGAGCGGGCTGTCGTCGACGATGAATTCCACGGTCTCCGGCCCGATGCCCAAGTGGTACATGAGGGTGGTTGCTTTGGCAGGTGCGCCAAATCCTGCAATCGATGCGCCGCCGCCCTTCAGCCGCGCAAGAGTCGAGCGCAACTCTGTTTTCACTTGTTCTATTTTCCCTGCCAGTCGTGCAAATGCGGCCGGCCCATCAAGCCCGAGTTGTCGTTCGATCGCGATTAGACGGGGTATGGAATCGTCGGGCGTTCGCCCGGCCCCGGCAAGCTGCGCTACGCCGCGGATGCTGCCGCCGTGGGTCGACACACGTTCGACGCCGATCAGCTGCATGCCGTGACCGGCGAAGAATCCCTCCAGCGGTGCCACCGTGTGGTAGTCGAGGTGCTCGTGGTAAATGGTGTCGAAGAGGTTCTTTTCGACCACGTCCGCGAGGTAGGACACCTCGAAGGCGAACAGGCCGTCCTGGGTCAGTAGCGCGCGCACCGCGCGCAAGAACCCGGAAAGGTCGTCCACGTGCGCGAACACGTTGTTGGCAGTCACTAGAATGCAGGGCCCGCGTTCGCGGGCAATGCGCGCGGCGAGGTCCGCGGAAAGGAACTCCGGCAGAGTCTCTATTCCGGTTTCGGTTGCCGCCTTTGCGATGCCGATCGCCGGGTCGATGCCGAGGACGTCGAATCCAAGCCTGCGGAAATGGCGTAGCAGCGTGCCGTCGTTCGAGCCTACGTCGACGACCCGACCGCGGCGGCGTATGGCGTAGCGCTCGACGATTCCCCGGGCATAGTCCTCGAAATGCCGCACGAAGCTGGGCGAGGTGCCCGAGACGTAAACATAGTCCCGGAACAGCACCTGCGGATCGACGACATCGCGCAACTGCACATGTTTGCAGGCCGCGCACATCGCGAGGTCCAGCGGGTAAACGGGGTCGGGCACACCTGCGCGTGGCGCCGCGACGAAGGCATTGGCCAGCGGCGTCGGGGTCAACGAAAGCACTTCCTGCAGGTCGCGGCTGCCGCACAGCCGGCAGTCGGGCCGCCGGACGCACCGCGCCGTCATTCGCTCCGAATCGGACTCAGCAGCGATTCGACGCGGACAACATCGGCCTCATAGACTTCCTGCGCACGCGAATTTCGGCCGAAAGTGAGAAACACGGTTTCCTCGGGGAATACCATGGCGTGGTCGACCATTGGCGGCGTGAAGAACATCTCGCCAGCCTTGAAGACCTGCACTTCCGGCTTCGCGCTCGAGCTATGCGGCCGGTGGTGGTACTCGATGCTCCCCGAGAGCACATAGCAGTAATGCCAATCGGTCTGGTGGTAGTGGTTAGCGCGCACCGCCCCTTTCCGGGAGGAGATCAGGACGCAACTCTCCATAGTGGCGTCCACCAGCGGCTGGATCGCGCCGCGTACGTCGGAAAACGGCGCCGGGAGCTTGACGGCCACGGTGGCCGGCAGCGCGGCCTTTTCTTCTGCGGACAGTGGGCGAATCTGGATCATTTTTCGGTTCGCGAATCGGCGCGGAGTCGCCAAGGTGTTAGCGTAGCATGCGATCTCCGGCGACCGGAAGGATTGTCGAGCTAGTTCAGGCGCCCCGTGCGGCGATGAATTCTGCCAGCTCCAGGTCGAAGCGATCGTCAATGTTGATCACCGGGCGGTCGATCACGACCGCCATGCATTTCTGCTCGATGATCGTCCCTTGTTCGACCACCGTCGCGCGCAGAGCCGCGTAGCAAAGCCCGTTCACGTGGTAGGACGGGGGCGCATCCTGCCGCCGCCGCACCCGGAGGTCTTCGGGCATCAGTGGGCGGATCACGCCCCGGTCATCGGTCGACAATGCCTTGAATGGCGAAAAATGGCCAGGTGTCGGACTCACCGTTGCGGCAGCGGAGTAGTCGCCCGAGAGCAGCGCTGCAACGGTGCGCTCGACATCCTCCGCCCGGCGAAGCGGGCTCGTCGGCTCCAGCAGCACGGACAGGTCGTAGCGGCGACCGTGTAACCGCTCGCATTCCACCCAGGCATGCCGCCAGACATCCACCGAGGAGGCTTCGTCCGACGCGAGCTCTGCGGGCCGCATGAAGGGCACCTCAAGCCCCCCGCCCGGCCATGCTCCGCAATCTCGGCATCGTCGGTCGACAGTATCGTCGCGTCGATCCAGGGGAGCGCGTGCGCGACCGCGGCAGCGCGCTGCAACAGGGATTTGCCGCCGACGAGGGACAGGTTTTTTCGCGGGATGCCCTTGCTGCCGCCGCGCGCCGGAACCACTGCCAGGACTGTCAGTCGCGCGCCAGGGCGACGAACATGTCGTTGCGCTCACAGTCGAAGTCGATGGTTCTCGAAGCTCTCGCGCCCCGTCCGACCACCAGCCGGTTCGGTTCGGCGCTCCAGAGCATGGTGCCGCCTTCGCCGACGAAGCGGATGAACTTTTCGTGCGGGCGGCCGAAGAGGTCCAGGTGCATCGAGACGCGCAGCCCGCCCGGGTAGGTGGCGAGCAGGTCGACGTTGTCATCGGCATCGATCTCGAGATCGCTCAATTTCTCGATTTTTGCGAACAGCTTTTGCGGCCACCGCCTCGTACGCTGGCAACATGCCCGAAATCCGTTGCAGCATTTCCTGGAGCACCGCGAGCCGGGGTGTGATCCGCAGCACGACCAGCAGCATCAGCATCAACTCTCCCGCAGGAAGGCGGATCACCTCGACCGAGAAATAAATCATCGTTACGACGAGCAGTAGGCCCAGCGGCTCGACCGAGGTCTTTACCAGAATGGTGTTGCCCTGATTGCGTCGCTGGTAGCGCGCGACATCTTGGACCGCGGCGGCGAAGATTGCTCGGCTCCAAGCCCCCGCGCCCATTGCGCGAATCAGCTTGGGGCCGCCGGTGTGCTCGTTCAAGACCTCCTGGATGCGATTGCTTGCTTCGCTCGTGTACCGTCCAAACCTCCGGCTGGAACGATAGACACCGCGCAAGGCCACCATCGATATACCGCCGACGAGCGCTGCGAGAAGCGTGAGTTGCCACGAAATCCATGCGGCAAGGGCCACATAAACGAGAAAGCTGAACGCCAGTCCGACCGCGGAAATTGCGCTGCCGAATACGGCGCCGATTCTCGTCACTTCGCCGACCACAGCGTTCACCAGGTGCCCGCCACGACCCGCGACCAGTACCGTCCAAGTGGCCTCGCTGGCCGCGTCGAACAGCCGTCGCCGAAGAACAGACGTTACGCGCTCGTTGGCTCGCACCATCAGGTACTGCTGCAACGCATGCAGTGCCACGAGAACCAGACCGACCAGGACGAACACCGCCAGAACCGGTCCCAGCGTGACCGGTATTCCGAGACCGGCAAAGCCGCGCTCGACAATATAGGCTGGACCCCCGATTTTGGCTCCAGTTCCCACGCCGATCAGGGACAGCAATGGAAGCAGAATGGTCAACCCCAGACCTTCCAGGACCCCGAGCAGCCCGACCACCAAGGCCAGCACGGTGACCGTTCCCGGATTCAATCGCACGATCCGCCCAAGGAAGACCGCCGGCCGCACCCAGACCGGGCCGGTCAGTGGGCGGAAAAATGGGTCCGTCGGAGTGTCGCGGGGACCAGTCATCCGGGATGTTCAGAAACGCCGGTCGACGCGAAGCCACAACCGACTCCACTCTGAGCTATTGTGGTCGGCGCCATCTCGATGGCCTGGGTTAGTCGCGTGTTCATGGCAAGACGATCCACTCGGCGGCGCCGTGACTGGAGGGCTCGGCATCCACGTTTCGCACTGAGGCGCCGCTGCATGCCTCTCTTCATCAACATCAGGTCGATACTGAACATGCCAGTCCCCGGATTCTACTCATTTGGTCACGCCACCAGTACCTTGAAGGACATGTGCGTCGGGTAAAATACGGCATCAACTTCGCCGTAGCAAATGGCATGACGCCGGAAGCACGCGGTACCCCGCACTCTGCATCGATTTTGGTCCTTGTACCGTCGGACCATGTCGCGAAGATCCTCATCGGCGGTCGCGCGCTCGAGCACATCGCTGCGCATGCTTCCCTCACTTACCTGGCGGCGCCTACGGTGACGTCCCCGCTGCCGGAGCCTTGCCTGCGGCTTGAATTGCCATCGCTCTCGACCACACTTCGAAGACGGTTCGACCTTTTCTTCTGGTATCACGCCCTGTTCCGGCATCTTCAAGCCAACCGGATAGACGTCCACACAAGTCTGAAAGTGATGACCTTGCGCCCGGTGTCGCGCCTCGTGCACCGGATTGCGGCCTTGCCCCTGATCGCGAACGCGGTCTCTGCCTTTGACGGGAAGGTAATGTTCCGCAGCGACGCCGCCGCAACTCGCCTGCTTCAGGAGCTGCGGCCATCGCTGGTTCTTGCGCCAGCTTCAGCGATGGACAGCTACTCTCATATGGTCATTCGTTCCGCGCTGCAGCTTGGCATCCCCATCGCCATGGTGGTGACGCACTGGGACTACTTTTCGAAAAAGGGTCTGTTGAGAGTAAAGCCAGACAGGATCTACGTGTGGGGCGAATCGATGCGGGAGCTCGCTGTTTCCAGCAACAGGCTGGATCCCGAGATGATCCGGGTGGTCGGTGTGCCGCATTTCGAGCGCTACATCGGTGCCGTTGAGAAGCGACGCGAGAGCGCGCGGGTACGCTTGGGCGTTCCCACTGGTGCAATGGCATTGCTGTTTGCTGGGACTGGCGCGCCTTACGACGAACTTACGATCCTCAGGAGGCTCGATACCGTCCTGGGCAGGAAGAACGGGGTCGAGACGCGCATCATCTATCGGCCGCATCCCCGGGCATGGGCCCGGCGCCGTGCAGAGCATTTCGACGTCAACACGCTCGCCAGTGTCATCGTCGATTTGCCGGCGCAAGATGCCCCGACACCATTTGAGCATTACCTCGACCTGATGGCCGCGATCGACGGCATCGTTTCTCCGTTTTCAACCATGATCCTGGAGGGTGCGCTTTGCGGCAAACCTTCTCTTTGCGTCAGTTTCGGCGACGAGGTCAACGAGTGGGACTTCTCCGCCGCCAACGGGGCAGAGCATATCAGGGCGGTCCGGGGGCAGGCTTGGCTGGACACCTGCACGGAAAGCGCGGATCTCGAGCGCATGTTCGAAGCGTTCCTCGAGAAACTGGGCGATCGCAGCTTGTCTGCACGGATCATGCAGGAGATCAAGCGCACCATCTATTACGACCAGGAGTCCTATTCCGAGCGCCTGTGCAGGTTCTTGCGGACGGATTTCGCGCTTTGAACGCCTGCTTCAAGCCGGGCACAGACCGCCGCCCATGAGCGCCAACGCCATCATCGGAATCGTTCCGGCCCGCGGCGGATCCAAGGGCATTCCAGGAAAGAACATCGTGGATGTCTGCGGCAAGCCACTAATCGGCTACTCCATCGAATGCGGCAATGAGCTGGTGCGCATGGGCACGCTTGCACGCTGCGTGGTGTCCACTGACGACGAAGAGATCGCACGGGTTGCGCGCCATCAGGGTGGAGACGTTCCGTTCATGCGCCCCGCACCGCTTGCGACAGACACGGCTGGCTCGATCGGCGTCATCCTACATGCGCTTGACACCCTGGACGCACATGGCGAACGCTACTGGGCAGTGATGCTGCTGCAACCGACCTCCCCGATCCGCAATGTTGACGAGGTCCGGCAGGCAGCCGAGCGCTTCGTGGCCGGTACGTCAAATTCCCTAATCAGCTGCTACCAGGAAGACTATGTCAACGACCTCGTCATGTATCACGAAGATGGCGGCGGCCACCTGAAGCCGAAGAGCCCTATGCACAACAAGGGCGTACGCCGCCAGGATCATGGCGCCACCTTCGTGCGCAACGGTTCGCTCTACGTTACACGGGTGGACTACCTGCGGCGCACGGGGCAGATCGTGTGCGATCGTCCGATGCTGATGCGCATGAGCAAGAGCGCGTCGATTGGCGTCGATACCCCGGAGGATCTCGATCTTCTCAGGGCTGTTCTGTGCACATAGGCATCCTCGAGGGGGACGGATTCTCGCCAAAGGCCATCGAGGTTCTGCGCGCGCTTGGTTCAGTCGAAGTGTATGCGGGCGGCTCGCTCTCGAATTTCTTGAGTGAGAAGCAGGCACTATTTGTCAGACTCGGTCGCAGGGTGGACGAGCAATTCCTGCGGCAAGCGCCGACATTGCGCTACCTATGCAGCCCGACGACGGGACACGAGCACCTTGACATCGACGCACTCGCCCGGCGCTCAATCAAACTACTTAGCCTACGCGGGGAGAGAGAGTTCCTCTCCAAGATCAGGGCAACCCCGGAACATACCGTCGGCCTGATGATCGCGTTGCTGCGCAATTACAAGGACGCATTCCTGAGCACCGCCAACGACCGCTGGGATCGCAACCGACTTCGCGGGCACGAGCTTTACGGCAGCACGGTGGGCTTGATCGGATTCGGTAGAGTGGGCCGCATCCTGAACGACTACCTGCGGGCGTTCGGTTCCGAAGTTCTGTTCCTGGACCCAGACCCTGGCACCGCGTCGAGTTCTGCCATCCGCTGCAACAGCCTTGAAGAACTCATCGCCCGCAGCCGAATCGTCGTGCTATGTGCCTCCCGTCCGGACGGAACGGGTCCCATCCTGATTGGAGAGCACCTGACGCAGATGCGCGGCAAATACTTCGTCAATACCGCGAGAGGAGAGTTGGTGGACGAGGCCGCGCTGCTCGATCGGGTGCGGGCAAATCATTTTGCCGGCGTCGCGATCGATGTCATCGCAAACGAGAATGGCCCTAACAAGCTACGGGATTGGCTCAAGGCAGCAGAGGGCCGGAACGTCATAGTGACACCGCATATCGCAGGCGCGACCTATCGTTCGATGCATGCTACCGAGGAATTCATCGTGGACAAGCTCAAGGCCCAATTGATGGCCTAGCAGTTTGTTGAACTTCGAACGTTTTTCATGAATGCAGCGATTCCGAATCGTCGAGATGGCGTGATTGGCCACCAGGAACGGCTCCCTGTGACCTCTAATCGGGGTCGTTGGCGTTCATTTTGCGCTCGCTGCACGCACCTCTCCCGTCTATCCACTCAGATGTATCGCGAGCAGCTTCGGCAGCCGACGCAGATTCACCACCGTCGCCGCGAGCGTGAACAGCAACTCGACCTTGGCGAATCCACGCAGCTTCACCTGTCTAAGGGTGCCGTGCTGCTTGGCATCGCCGAACACCGTCTCGATCAGCTTTCTGGCGAACTGACTCAGACGATAGCCGGGGTGGCGCGTCGTACGCTGATCGATGCGGCTCGAGCGCCCGGAGGTGTTCTGCGCGACGTGCGGTGTGACGTTGATCTCGCGGCAGCCTTCGACGAAGGACTCGGTGTCGTAAGCCTTGTCGGCGCCGACGGCCTTGCTCTGGTGCGTCTCGTTGGTGCGCTTCTGACCCTTGAAGTCCACCTCCGGATTGCTGTGGCGGCCCGAGCTCGGGGGCGGTGCGCCATCCTTCGGCACGAAACTCTTGTGCGAGGTTCAGGCGCGAATGAGTGTGCCGTCCACCGAGAAGTGCTCGGAGCTGAGCAGGCCCTTTGCTTTGGCTTGCTCAAGCACCCGCTCGAAGAGCTCGCGCACCACTTCGTGCTCGATCGGCCGGTCACGGTTCTTCGTGTACGTGGAGTGATCCCAAGGCTTCCTCTCCACGCCTAAACCGACGAACCAGCGAAACAACATGTTGTAGCCGAGCTGCTCGCGCAGCGCCGCATTCACGATCTCGCGAATCGCTCGCAGCGGATGCCCCTCCGGCACGTAGTCCGTCAACGTCAGGTAACTGAACATGTTCTCCTGGGTCACATCGGCACCGCGCATCGTCGCTCCCTCGAAAACCGCTACGATGCTTCGACCACCAACTGCGAAATCAATTCCATGAATTCGCGACGAATTTCAACAAACTGCTAGCTGACAGGATCTGCGTGGGCCGGCAGCTCAGCCGTAGTGCAGGCGCTTCTGCACTCGCAACTCGGCGCTCGCAAGGATTTCCGCGATCCTCGGCCCAGCCAGGCCGTCGCCGTATAACGTCGACCTGGAATAGCGGCCGTGCCCAAGCTGGTGCTCGATCGCTTCACGGATTGAAGCCGCCGAGTACTCCGCATGCACCACGTTGTGGGCATGCTCGCGGCCGCCCTGACGCGTGCCGATATTGACGGCGGGAACGCTCAGAAACGCCCCCTCGCGCAATGCGCTGCTCGAGTTGCCCGCGAGACAGGCGCAGTTGGCGATGAGCCGCGCGTAGTCCTCAACCGAAAAATTTCGGTAGAAATGTATCGGAGCGTGTGGTTCGCGTTCGCGAAATTCGCGCAAGGCCTTGGACACGTCGTCTGAACCCGCATCGACGTTCGGCCAGAGCCAGGCGGTCTGAATGTCCAGTGCTCGCACCGCTTGCAGCGACTCGCCGATCTGACGATAGCCCTGGCCGTACTCGGTCGTGACCGGATGCTGCAGCACCACGAGGTAGGGCTTCGCCGGGTCAAGGGCCGGGCCGACGCCTGTGTAGCGCTCGAAGAGGTCCGGAGGCAGCGACAGGTCGATCCCCGAGATTGCGTCGATCGAGGGGCAGCCGGTCATGAACACCGTCGCTGGATCCTCCCCCATGGCGATGACGTTGCGGGCGGCGCGCTCGGTCGCCGGAAAGTGCAGGTGCGCGAGCTTGGTGATCGCATGGCGCACGCTCTCGTCGATCGAGCCGGTGACTTCGCCGCCCTGGGTGTGCGCGAGCGAAATGTTCATGTAGCTGGACACGACCGCAGTGGCGAGGTTCTCGAAGCGATCGGCCACGGTGAGCACGACGTGCGGCTTGAGGTTCTCGAAGATCGTCGCCAGCTCTATGATCGCGAGGCCGGTGGACTTCGCCATGGTCGTCGGGGTCTCGCCCTCGACGATGGTGTAGACCGTGGCGGTGGGGGCGAAGCCGTCCGACGCCATCACTTCCCGCACGTTGCCGAAGCGGTGCAGCAGCGCCGAGGCGCCCACGACCAGTTGCAGCTCGAGCCGGGGGTGCGCCCGCACTGCGGTGAGGACGCTCTTGATGCGTCCGTAGTTGGCGCGGCTGTTGACCACGATGCAGACCCTGCGACGCATTGCTTCCTTGTCAGTCACTGAAGTCCTTTTCGGAGAACAGGTCGTCCGCCCTCACGTCGCGCGCCAGGCGTCGCCCGACGAGTTCCCCGCTGCGCTCGGCGGGAATGCCGGTGCCGGGCTTCTTCGCACTGATCATCTCAGGCGTAAGCACGGTTCCAGCAGGCAAGTCGCGCGCCGGGGCGGCACTGCGCATGAAGAGCTTGCGCATCTCCGCGAGTTCCGCTGCCGCGGTGTCCTTGTCGACCGGGTTCGCGCCCATGGTTTCGAAGGCCTCGCGGGCTTGCGCGACGAGGCGGAACTCGTCCACCGTGAGCGAGGAGCTGACGTCCGGGCCGAACATCCGCCGGTCCAGCGTCAGGTGCAGCTCCAGCAGGTCGCAGCCGCGCGCCATTGCCGCGAGCGCCGGGAACACGGTGCCCGAGTGGTCCGAGAGCCCGACCGGGCAGCCGAAGCGGCGGCGCATTTCGTCGAGCACGTTGAGACCGACTGCGTTCAGCGGGGTAGGGTAGCGGCTGGTGCACTGGAGCAGGCAAAACGCGGTGCCGCGCGCCCGCAGCATTCCGACCGTATCGGCGATTTCCGCCCATGGGCTCATGCCGGTGGAAACGATGAGCGGCCTGCCGGCGGCGATGATTTCATCCAGCAGCGCGCGCGATGCGATCTCGCCGCTGGCGATCTTCCATGCGGCGAGATCGAGCGCCTTGAGCAGCCGCACCGCTTCCAGGGAGAACGCCGAACTAAGGAAAACCAGCCCGCGGCGCTCTGCGTGGCTGGCGAGCGTCTGCCACTGTTCCGCGGAAAACTCCATCCTGCGCCAGTAGTCGTAGCGGGTGGCGTCCTGCTCGCTGAACTTGACGCGGAACTGTTCCTGCCGAGTCGATTCGGCGGAAGCGATATGGGTCTGGAATTTCACGGCGTCGGCGCCCGCGTCAGCAGCCGCGTCGACGAACGAATGCGCCAGGCCGAGCGATCCGTCGTGAGCCTGCGCGACTTCGGCCACGAGGAAAGTCCGGTGGCCCGGCCCGACGTTCTTGCCTTGAATTGTGATTGCTGCGTGCGTCGCGGAGATCATGACGGTCGGCCTTGCATCACTTGTTCACGGGCGAGCTTGAGCAGCTCGGCGCGGCCGGAGGCGAAACGGATATGCGGCGCAGGCTCGAAGGCGGGCTCGAGCTCGCCTGTAGGGTCGAAAAACAGCGCCGGCCGGCCGACGTGGTCGGCGACATAGGCAGGGGACGAGTAGGGAACGACGATCGACAGATCGCTATCCCGGAGTAGCGTATACATGTTCGCGTGGAACGGCACGAGTTCGATGCGCCCGGCGGGGCCGGACAGCCCCCGGATCAGGTTGACGTAGCGTGGATCGTGAAAGCGATTATAGCTGCGCTTGTGCTTGAACAGGATGCGTACGCGTTTTTTCGCGACGCCTGACAATTCCTCGCATGCTGCGACCGTTTCCTCGACGAAGCGCAGCATGTTCACGGCGCTGTAGTAGTTGTAGAGCAGGCCGATGTCTAGCGCCCGCTCATCGGTCACCGGCGTTACGTCGAACACGACAATGCGGATCTCCGCCGCCGCCGGGGCGGGCGCTTGCGGCTCGGGCAGGTACCAGAGGATCGGGCCGCAGACGTGCACCGCGCCGGGCACGCCAAGCTCGCGCAGGTATTTCGCGTAGCCCTGCGTCCAGACCCAGTGTTCATCCACGCTCATGTGGCGGTAGTTCGGCAGGTCCGATCGCAATCCATCCGGCCTGAAGACCGGGGGCACGGTGTTTTGGGAATACCACACCATGTGGGCGCGGAAGCAGCGCCCGGGCCTAGCGCGCATCCATAGCGGCTGGCTGGCGTAGGCCGAATTCGTCACGACGACGGCGGCGATCGAGCCGGCGCGATCAAGCCGGCGGACCAGCGGTGCGTACGCCCAGTCCCGCGCCAGGATGGCCATGATCGGGCGACGCGCGATTGCGAGCGCGAACTCCGCGATCAGCGCGAGATAGCGCACGGCAAGGCCGATGCGCTGGGCCGCGGACAGGGGCCAGGTGCGCGCGAGCGCGAGAAGAGGCTGGCGGCGGTACTCGATGCGCTGCGGCTCGGTGGATCCTTGTGCAGGAGCGAACTGAACGATCAGGCGATCCGCCGCCGCGAGAGGGGGGACCGGGCCGTCGCGGCAAAAGGCGGCGAAGCGGGCGTCGCTGCCATTGTGAAACACGCTCTCCGCGCCGATGCCGAACAGCAGCGTCGCCGGCCGCGCGTTCCTTTCGCCGGAAACGACGAGGCCGGCGAGGAGGTTCCAGACGATAAGCGCCGAATGGGCGACGAACTCTGCGAACGACCTCAGTACGAGCCACAAGCTGGGGCGAGCTGCGCCGGTTGCGGCATCAAGCCGCAGCCCACCGCAAGAGAATGTCGATCCAGCACTTGGAACCGGCGTCTCGCCCCTCTTCAGGCGTGCCGCGCAGAGGTGGGCGTAGCCGTTCAACCCGAGATCGACGATTCTCTGCGCCAGCCTCGCGGCCACGGTGTCGCCGTCGAATCCGAGCACGCCGGAAGTATCTGCCCGCAGAAATCCGGTCACCCGATGTGCCAAGTCGTCAAACGCACGATTGGCGTGCGCAGAATGGAATTCAGGCGTCATTTTGCGAACCGGGCAAACTCACGTGCCAGACCATGCAGATGGCGTCGTCGGGCGGTTCGAGACGGGGATCGCGCCGCTGTACGAATCCGATTCTCTCGTAGGCCGCGATCGCGCCGCGGTGGTCGCGCGCGACGCCGAGGAGAATGTCGTTGATTCCGCGATTTTCCTTGAGCCATCGTGCCGAAGCCCGAATCACCTCTTCGGCGACGCCGCGTCCACGCCAGGCGACTTCGCCGATCAGGATACCCATCACCGCGTAGCCCTCCCTTGCGTTGACCGGCTCGTATTTGACGTTGCCGATATGCTCATTCGTATTGCCGAGGAAGATCCCGAGAAACAGGACGTCGGCACGTCCCGCCCGGGCTTCGATGTAGGCGCGCAGAGCTGGAACGTCATGCGGGGACCTTGCACCGGCAATGTAGCTCGAGGTGGTTTTGTCCTCGAACCAGCCGCTGTAGCGCTCTGTGGCGTCATCGGGTATCAGGGGCCGCAAAACGAAGCGCGGCGTGGAAATCATCCGTTTTGGGGCCGCGCGCTGGCGTCGACCAGGTCCCAGCTCATCGGTGTGCCTTTCGGCGCATCGCGGCAGATTCTCTTGCCCAGCAGCGAGTCATAGAACTTCGGCGCTAGGCCGAGGCCGGGCCTGATCGCGCGGAGGTTTTCCGGCGCAAAAATGTCGCCGGCGCGCATGTCCTTGGTGATATAGAGCGAGCGCCGAAACTGAAGCGAGCTTTTTTCGTGCTCGGTTGGCCCATAACGGACTTCGCCCAACGCACGCCAGGCACGCTCGGACTCGACAACCAGCATCTTGAGTTCGCCGGGTTCAAGCGAAAATGCCGAATCGATGCCGCCGTCTGCCCGGCGCAAGGTGAAGTGCTTTTCGATCAGCGCCGCCCCAAACGCCACGCTGGCTACTGCCACCCCGATGCCCATCGTGTGGTCGGAAAGTCCGGCGACGCAACCGAAACGCCGACGGATATCCTGGATGGTGAGGATGTTGGTGTCCTCGGGACTGGCCGGATAGGTACTGGTGCATTTGAGGAGAACGAGGCTGTGGCAACCTGTCTCGCGTGCAGCGGCGACCGCTTCGCCGATCTCCTCGATCGTCGCCATGCCAGTCGACATGATTACGGGCTTGCCGGTGGCGGCCACCTTGCGAATCAGCGGCAGGTCGACAAGCTCGAACGAGGCAATCTTGTAGGCAGGAACGTTCAGCGATTCAAGAAAATCAACGGCTGTGGCGTCGAACGGCGAGCTGAAGCCCAGGAGCCCGTTGCGTCGACAGCGCTCGAAGATCGGGGCATGCCACTCCCAGGGCGTATGTGCCTTGGCGTAGAGCTCGTGGAGAGACTGGCCCTTCCACAGGTCGAGCTCGCCGCCGACCACGAACTCCCCCTTGCGGATGTCCAGGGTCATTGTGTCCGCGGTGTAGGTCTGAATCTTCACCGCATGCGCACCGGCGTGCGCGGCAGCATCGACGATTTCCAGCGCGCGGTCGAGCGATTGGTTGTGGTTTCCGGACATCTCGGCAACGATCAAGGGGCGATGCCCCTGGCCGATCTGCCAGCCGCCGATGTCGATCACGCCGTCTTGCGCCAAAGCCAGATCCTCCCTTGTCCCAGTTCCCCGATCGACGGCAGCGAGCGGGCGAGCTGGTTCACTTCAGCGTCGTAGTCCGGCTCCTTGCCCTCATTGGCAGCCAGCGCGGCATTCACCACGCGACTGAGAAAGTAATACGTCGAGCTGTAGTAGTTAATGCCTTCAAGCTTCACGCCCTGGATGCGCAACTCCCCGACCTCGGCGTCCTGCAGATAACGGTTGTGCCATGGCGGAACGACCTCCGGAAGACGCAGGCGCGAACGCAATGCATTGATCCTGTCCAGGCCGTCTCGACTGTTTTCGCACATGACATACAGTCCACCCAGAGAAAGCAGCGACGTGATCCGCTCCAGTGCCTCGCGCTGCGCGTTCCAGTCCGGAAGATTGATGAGCACGCGCTCGGTATAGATCAGATCGAAGCTGCGGTCGAAGTTCGCCAATTGGCGCAAATCTCCCACCTTAAAATCGATGGAACCCTTGATATCGGCCCCTTTGGCCAGGCTACGCGCAGCCGCCACCATCTCTTCGGCGTAGTCGACACCGGTCAGATCGAGCGCAAAGCGGCGCGACAGCTCGATCGCGGTGATTCCGTTCCCGCAACCGATGTCAAGCACGCGCATGTCATCCCGGACATAGGAAGCGATAGCCTCGATTTCCAGCTCCTTGGCCAGCACGTCGCGGCTACCGGCCCACTGACCCAGCCCTGCCCGGCTGTTCCAGAAGTCGCGAACGCTCTCGGACGCTCCCTTGCCCTGATCCATCAGTTGTTCTCCACCATCCATCCCGCCGCGGCCGGCTCCCGTCCCGGAAGCCGCGGCATCAGCGCCAGTGCCTTCTCGCTCATTCCGCGCAGACTTGCCGGATCGGCGATCAGGCCAGCGATGGTCCTGGAAATGTCCTCTCGGGCGACGTCTGCACCCCAGCCCAGATTCAGAATTGCGCCCGTGCTCGCCAAATCGCAGGTCGCTTGCGCCTGGTTTGGGGCAGTGACCAACGTTACTGTCGGCAGCCCCAAATAGCAACGCTCCCACGTTGTCGCGCCCCCGGCCCCAATGGCCAGATCGGCGGCAACCATCAACGACGCCATGTCCTCGACGTTCTCATGGAGCGTGACTCGGCTGTCCATACCCCACGTCTCGACGATCCGGTTGCGATGCGGACCGAAGGCCGGAACCACCACATCGACGGCCAAGTGGGAATCCAGCGCGAGTACTGCCTCGATCGCCTTGCCAGTCTCGCCGGTGGCATCCGATCCACCGAAGGTAACCAGAATGTGACGCATGCTGCCGTCGCGCACCCGCAAGGACCGTCGGGCATCGTAGAACGCGGGGCGCAGCAAAGCGTAGGCCGGTCCCAGTGCCTTTCGGCACGCGCGCGGGACCAAGCGGTCGTAACGTCTCTCCAGGTCGCGATAGAAATTCTGGTCGAGAAGGAGATCGCAATCATGTGGTCGATCGGCGAGATCGTCTATAACCATGACCCGATGTGTATGCCGGCGCATCGAAATTTCCCAGGTACGGTCCAGTCCATAGTGATCGACGACCACCCAGGCAGCACGCCGGCCGGTGCGCTCCAGTTCGCGATCAGCCGCCCTCGCCTCGACCACGAGATGGCCGCGGGCTTCGAGGCCCTGCCGCAACGGGTCGGGCAGTTGGTCGCACATGAACATGATGTCGCACCCGCGACCGCGAAGGGCGTCCGCGAGGGTCAGGCAGCGCATCACATGACCGACACCAATGTCAGGCGATGCATCCGCTCGAAATGCAATCATTGGCCGCTGTGTCGCGCTCATTGCTGCGGTTCCATGGCGCCGTGCTTAACGCCCAGAGCCATCAGATCTTTCGCCGGAAAACCGGTTTGGCCGGCGGTCCGATGAGGATGCCGTCGCAGGTACCGGCGGCGATTGCCTGGGCGTAGACCGCGCAGGCACCGTCGAACGCGGCGGCCATCGCGTCCAGCTCCGGTTGCTGGTGCGACCAGGTCGGGTAGAACACGCCCTGGAACAGCACGCCGCGGGCGATCATCTCCTGCATCATCAGCGTGCGGAAGGCGTCGTCGGGCTGCCGCGACGGGTTGCGGCAGGCGAGCACGTAGAAGCAGTCGTAGCCCTGCAGCTCGAGATACTCCTGCAGCTTGTGGCGCGCGATGCTCTCGTTCAGCCGGCGCCGCAGCGCGGTGCCGCGGGTCCAGTTGCTCTCGATCATGCCGAGCCGCTTGAACTCGTTGATCGTCGCGATCATCGCGGCCAGGCCCGTGGTCTCCGCGCCATGCGTGGTCGAGATCAGGAACAGTTTGTCCTTGCCTTCGGCGCGGATGCCGCCCAGCTCCATGATCTCGGCGCGTCCGGTGAGCGCGCAGGCGGAAAACCCGTTCGCGATGCCCTTGCCCCAAGTGGTGATGTCCGCCTTGACGCCGAAGTAGTGCGACGCGCCCTGCAGGCTCCATTTGAAGCCGCTCACCATCTCGTCCAGGATCAGCACCACGCCCCGCGCCCGGCAAATATCCGCCACCTTTTGCAGGAAATCGTCGCGCGGCGGGTCGAACTTGACCGGTTCCATGATCAGGCAGGCGATGTCGTGGTCTTTGCCCTTGAACAGCGCTTCGACGCTCGCGAAGTTGTTGTAGCTGAACGAGGTCGTGTACTGGCGGATGGCGGCGGGGATGCCGCTGTCGGCGAGCGTGGTCGAGATGAACCAGTCGTCGTAGCTGAAGAAGTTGTGCTCCCTCGCCACGGCGATCTTCGAGCGGCCGGTATGGGCGCGGGCCAGCTTGACCGCGGCGGTGGTGGCGGTGGAGCCGTTCTTGGCGAACTTGACCATGTCGCCCGACGCGGTGGTTTCCAGCAGGGCGCGCGCGGCCTCGAGCTCGATGGTCGCCGGGCGCTGGAAGTTCACGCCGTTGCGCGCGGCCGCGCAGACCGCCTCGACCACCGGTTCGTAGCCGTGGCCGATGGAGACCGAGGTCAGGCCCATGCTGCAGTCGATGTACTCGTTGCCGTCCGGGTCCCAGACGCGCGCGCCTGCCCCGCGCGTGATCGCACCCGGGGCGTTCTGCGGGAACTGGTCGTCGCCCTTGGAGTAGGTGTGCGCGCCGCCCGGGATCAGGTCGTGGATCTGGCGGGAAAATTCGCGCGATTTCGCGAGGTTCAGCGTCTTACGCATGGGCGTCGAACTCCATCTGCTCGGGGCACATCTGCCACAGCGGTTCCGTCGACACGTAGGGCGCGACCAGGGCCTTCAGCTCGGGCCGCGAATCGAGAAAACCGATGATCTCGCGCAGCGGCACCAGCGGCATGGATTGCGCGCAGGCGCGCGCGATCGCGCGCGCGACGATCAGGTCTTCGGGATAGTCGACTGTGACCCGCAAATCCATTCTGCGCTCCTCGGCGCGCGGCAGGAATACGCTCGCCTTGAACTCCGCCGGGTGCATGCGCGGATAGTTCGAGCAGAATTCCGAACGGTCGCGCCCGCTGCCGCGCCGGTGCGCCGTCTCGAGCGACGCCAGCCTGTAGATCTCGAAATGCAGGCCCTCCGGCAGCCGGTCGCAGACCGTGATGTCGTTGCCGCGATCTACGTGATGCTGCCACAGGCGCGGCAGCATGCCGTAGGCGAACCACGGGCACTCGGTGGTGACGCGGAACACGTCGGTCGCGCCGCCCTCCCTTCCGCACTGGATGAGGCGCTGCAGCACGTCCTCCGGATCGCCGAAAATGTGCCTTACGCCGTGCGCCTTCGCCACATCGGCGAAGGCAAGGTTGGCGCTGCCTTCGGAAATGCCGAGCACGATGGCGTCGATCATGGGCATGCGCTTCAGCGCGTGCACGATCTGATCCAGGATCGTGTCGTCCGCATTGATTTTCTGCAGCGGCTTGCCGTAGAGGCGCGAGCCGGTATTGCGGCAGGCGAGGGCGGCGACCAGGCGGCGCGTCATGCCGGCGCCTCGAGCATGTCGGGCCGGATCGCCTGGTCGCGTTTGGCTGCGGCCCTGAGCCGCCGGCCGACCGCGTCCCCGGCGGAATGCAGGAATGCGGCGCTGGCCGTGCGCTTCAGCGCCAAGTCGGCCGCCGCCAGGACTGTTCCGACAGGCAGGTCGCGGGCGGCCACGACGTGCTTGTGCGTCAGGTCGCGGTAGCCGTGCTCGGAGGCGTGCATGCCGAAGTCCTGAGCGGCAACCGGCGTGCCGAGCGCCGCGGCGCAGTCGCGCATGTGGCGCACGAAGGCAGCGAACTCGTCGGGATTGAGCGCGGATTCATGATCTTCGAGCTTCATTGCCCTCGCGAGCGTCAGGTGCTTCTCGATGACGGTTGCGCCGGCGCCGAGCGCGGTGGCGGCGAGCAGCAGGCTGAGCGGGCTTTCCGGGTCGGCGTGGTCCGCGAAGCCGAGCCTCAAGCCGGCGCGATCGCCGTAGCGGGCCGCGAATTCCCGCAACCGGCGGATCTGGTTCGCTTCGGTCGGCGTCGGATACCCCTGAAAGCCGTGCAGCAGCACCAGGCGCTTGCCGCCGAGCATGCCGATCGCGCGCTCGATTTCGAGGGCGGTACAGCCGCCGGTCGAGAGCAGGACCTCTGCGATTGCGCTCGCGGCGACCGCCTGTAGCAGGCCGGGATTGCTCATGTCGGTGCTGTGGATCTTGACGGTCGTTACCCCGATTGCCTGGGCAAGCGCGAGGCTGCGGGGACCGTACACGTCCAGGAACAGCGCGATGCGCAGCTCGCGGGCCTGCGCCGCGAGCTCACGCCAGACCGTATCGGCCATCTCGAGTTTCCTGAACAGCTCGTAATGCTTGTAGCCGGGGGTGGCGAGCTCATCGGCGTAGACGAGCTGCAGCTTTGCCGCGTCGGCGCCGGCGGCCGCGGCCGCGGACACGAGGCTCATCGCCTGCGCCGGCTTGCCCTCGAATCCCTGCGCGATCTCCGCGATGATGAAGGGTTCAGGCATTGGCGAGCGCCTCCGTGCCGCGCCAGCGGGAGGGATTGACGAGCTCGTCCGCATCGCTCGAAAACTCCGCGCAGTCCTGCAGCGGGAGACGGGTTTTCGACGCCTCGACGACTTCGCGCAATTCCGCGGCGCTCGTCACCCCGACCAGCAGCGTGTCGATTTCCCGGAGGGCGGCGACGAAGCCGATGGCGAGGGCGAGTTTCGAGATTCCCGCGGCAGCCGCATGCCGCTCGATGCGGCGCAGCAGCGGAACATGGGCCGCGAACTGCGCCGGCACCCGGTCTGGATCCATCAGCAGCAATCCCTGCAGAAACACCGAGCGGGCATGCACTTCGATGCCGTCAGCGCGCATCGAGGCCAGCGTGCCGTCCCTGAGCAGGCGCTGGTCGACAAGGCTAACCGGAACCTGCGCCAGGCCGGGCGCGAGGACCTTGCCCACGGCGGCGATCTCGGCGGACGTGTAGAACGATGCGCCGACCTTGCTCACCAGTCCCTCGCGTTGCAGATTCGCGAGCTGCTCGAAGAGCAGCTCTGCGCCGGGCCGGCACAGATCGGCGGCACGGTGCATGAGGAGGCCATGGACGGACGGCTGCCGCAGCCGCTCGAGAGACCGGTAAAAATGACCGCTGAGCTGCGCGACGTGCTCACGTCGGACTTCCCCTTCGCCCAGGGGCGGGCATTTGGTGACGATCCGGAACGGATGACCCTGCCAGAGCGCGCGGCCGAGCGCCGTCTCGGCCTCGCCATAGGCCGCGGCGGTGTCCAGGGTATGCACGCCGAGATCGGCCGCCAAGTGCAGAATGCGTTCCAGCTCCGCCGCGCGCACCCGCCCGTTGCGGTTGGATATGCCGTAGTCGGCGCCGAACTGCGCGGTGCCAAGCCCCAGTTTCATGAGAGCAGAGCCCGAATTTCCGCGACCACGTAGTCCTGCTGCTCGTCGCTCAGCGCGTAATAGAGCGGCAGCGTCAGCGCCTGGCGGTAGTACGCCTCGCTCCGCGGCAAGCTGTCGCCGGCATGCCCGTTGCGCCGGTAGTACGGCTGCATGTGCACCGGGATGTAGTGCACCTGGCACAGGATCGAGCGCTCGCGCAGGGCGCGCATGAATTTGTTGCGCGAGGTGCCGAGGGCGTCGAAATCGATGCGCACGACGTAAAGATGATGCGCGTTGCGCTCGCGGCCCTCGGGCTGCGCGGGCTTGAGGTGCGGCAGGCCCGCGAGCAGCCGGTCATAGCGCAAGGCGAGCTCGCGTCGGCGCGCGAGGAAGCGCGGCAGCTTGGCGAATTGCGACAGGCCGAGCGCGCACTGCAGGTCGGTGAGACGGTAGTTGAAGCCCAGTTCCAGCATTTCGTAGTACCAGAGGTTCGGTTCGCCGTCGGTGTAGGCCTCCTCCGGATGCGCGTAGGCGTCGTCCAGCTTGTTGATGCCGTGGCTCCTGAGGCGCAGCAGGTCGCGGTAGAGCGCCTCGTCGTTGGTGGTGACCATGCCGCCTTCGGCAGTGGCCATCAGCTTGACCGGATGGAACGAGAACACGGTCATGTCCGAATGCTCGCAGCAGCCCACGCGCCGGCCGCTCGCGTAGGTGGCGCCGAGCGCGTGCGAGGCGTCCTCGATCACGCGCGCGCCCACGCGATCGGCGATGGGCTTGATCGCCGCCATGTCGCAGGGCAGGCCGCCGAAATGCACCGGGATGACCGCCTTGACGCGGCCCAGTTCGGCGCAGCGGCGCTCGAGCTGGGCGGGGTCCAGGTTAAGCGTCGCCGGGTCGATGTCCGCGAACTGCGGTTCGGCGCCGACGTAAAGGGCGCAGTTCGCGCTCGCGACGAAGGTGTTGGGCGTCGTGACGGCGGTGTCCCATTTGCCCAGGCCCGCCGCGGCGCAGGCGATGTGAAGCGCCGCGGTGCCGCTGCTGACGGCCACCGCGTAGCGCGCGCCGACGTAGTCCGCGATGGCGCGCTCGAACTCCGCGACCTTCGGCCCCTGCGTCAGCCAGCCGTGGCGCATCACGTCGACGACGGCGCGGATGTCGTCCTCGTCGAGGAAATGCCGTCCGTAGGGAATCACCTCGCGGCTCACCGGCCCGCCTCCCGGCGCAGGTTCTCGATCTCCTGCTGCAGCGCCTCGTACTCGGCGAGCTTGATCTTGAGGAAGCGCCCGGTGGCGCGCGTCTTCTCGGTGAAGCCCTTGCGCGTGAGCAGGTACAGGTAGGTCGCGCGGTTCTTGCTGTTCCTGAAATTGCGCGCCTTGACCAGGCCGCGCTCGATCAGCGCCTGCAGGCAGTAGTTGGCCTTGCCGAGGCTCACGCCCAGCTTGTCCGCGAGGTCGCGCTGGCTGAGCTGGGGGTTGTCTTCCAGCAGGCGCAGGATCTTGTAGCGGACTTCGTCGGCGAGCACGGGTAGGGGGGTGAGGTGCGTTCAACGGTTGAACAGACCCCCATTAGACCCCGAAACCCCGGTCCAGGCAAATCGCGCCGGGGAGGGTGGCCGGATGCAGCGCTACAGCTCGATCTGCTCGTGCAGGAACGCGAGCAGCGCCCGGATGTGCATGCCGCGTCAGGCGCGCGCGGCGGCGCGCAGGACCTTGGCCACCGCCTGCGCCGTGTCGCGCATATCGGTCTCGTCGAGCGTCGGGTGCACCAGGAACATCACGCTCGTATCCGAGAGGCGCGCCGCCACGGGCAGCGGCCGCGCCGGGCCCCAGCCGCGCTCGACGAACGCGCGTTCGCGATAAATCTCGCTGCAGCCGCCCTGCAGGCACGGGACGCCTTCGCCATTTATCGCCTCGATGACGCGCAGTGCATCCCAGCCCTCACGCAGCCGCGCGGGTTCGATCTGCGCATACAGTTTGTAATAGCTGTGGAAGCATTCCGCGGACGGTTGCGGCACGCGGATGCCCGGCACGCCCGCGAGGCCGGCGATCAGTGCCGCCGCGTTGCGCCGCCGCGTCGCCACCCAGGCATCGAGCTTCAGCAGTTGCGCCCGTCCGATCGCCGCCTGCATCTCGGTCATGCGAAAGTTGCTGCCGAAGCTCTCGTGCTGCCAGCGGAATCCCGGCGGATGCTGGCGCTCGAACACCGCCTCCCAGCTCTTGCCGTGGTCCTTGTAGGCCCAGGCGCGCAGCCACAGGCTGCGGTCGTTGGTCACCAGCATGCCGCCCTCGCCGCCGGTGGTCATGATTTTGTCCTGGCAGAACGAGAAGGCGCTGACGACACCGAAACTGCCCACCGGGCGCCCGCGATAGGCCGCGCCATGCGCTTGGGCGCAGTCCTCCACCAGCGCGATACCGCGTTCCCGGCACAGGTCCGCGAGCGGACCGAGATCGCACGGCCAGCCGGCGAGATGCACCGCGACGACCGCGCGCGTGCGCGGCGTGATGGCCGCGCGCACCGTTTCCGCGCTCAGGTTCTGGCTCTCCGGGTCGACGTCGCAGACCACCGGGCGCGCGCCGCAGGCCACCGCGCAGCTCGCCGTGGCGATGAAGGTCTTGGCGGGCGCGATGACCTCGTCGCCCGGCCCGATGCCCAGCGCCCGCAGCGCGAGTTCGAGCGCCAGCGTACCGTTGGCGAGCGCAATCGCGTGCTCGCAGCCGGCGCGGTGCGCGAATTCCTGCTCGAACAGGCCGCACTCCCCGCCGGTCCAGTAATTGACGCGTCCGGAGGCGAGCACGGCATCGCTCGCGCCGCGCTCGTCCTCGGCGAATACCGGCCAGGGCGCGAACGGCGCGCGGCGGACGGGCTCGCCGCCGTCGGCGGCAAGGCCCCTGTCGAGCGTCTTAACCCCCATTTGGCGCACCGACTACTCGCGCGGGAACACCGACGACCGTCGCCGCCGCCGCTACGTCGCGCACCACGGCCGCCCCGGCGCCCACCTTCGACCAAGCACCCACGCGCACGCCGGGGATGAACGACGCGTTGGTGCCGATATCCGCACCCTCCATCAGCCGGACGCCGCCCGAGACGTTGACTGACGGCGCGATCGTGACGTAGTCCTCGATTACAGTATCGTGGCAGACCGTCGCGTCCAGGTTGAGGATGACGTGTCTTCCGATCTCGATGTCGGTCGTGATCCGGGCACCGGCGCAGATGATGGTGCCCTCGCCGAGCTTGACCCGGTTGCCGATCCACGCCAGCGGGTGCACGAGCACCGGGAAGCTCGTGCCGCCCGCGGCCCGGCACCGCTCCACAACGTCCTTTTTCGACCTGGGTCCGCCGATGCCCACCGACACGCCGACCTCGGAACGACCTGCCAACCAGCCGGCGTTGCCAAGCACGGGAAGTCCGTGCACGTCCTTGCCCCATTTCGCGTCGTCGTCGTCGAGGAAGCCGACGATGTTCCACTCCTGCCTGCGGCTGTTGAGGTCCTCGAGCAGCTGATGGACTTCGCGCGCGAAGCCTCCTGTGCCATAGATAACCAGATCACGCACCATGCCGGCGATTATCGCATTGCCGGCCCGGCGCGCATTCGCGCTCACTGGGAATTGCCGCGAAACTTCTCCATGGTCGCCCGGCCGGGTTGCGCCACGCCCGCGCCGGAGATTACCCGCGCGAGCGTCAGCCAGAGGATTTTCAGATCCAGGCCGAAGCTGCGGTGCTCAACGTACCAGACATCCAGCTCGAAGCGCTCCGACCAGGACGTGGCGTTGCGTCCGTTGACCTGCGCCCAACCCGTGATGCCCGGCCGCACCTCGTGGCGCCGTGCCTGGCGGGCGGAATAAAGCGCGAGGTACTCCATCAGCAGCGGGCGTGGCCCGACCAGACTCATGTCGCCGCGCAGGACATTGATCAACTGAGGCAGTTCGTCGAGGCTCGCGCGCCGCAGCGCCGCGCCCAGGGGCGTCAGGCGCTGCGCATCTGGCAGCGGCCCGCCCGCCGCATCGTTCGCCACACCCATGGTACGGAACTTGTAAATCATGAACGGGCGGCCGTCTCGGCCCGGGCGTAGCTGGCGAAACAGGATCGGCGCGCCCAAGCGGATGCGGATCAGCAACGCCACCAGCAGCATGACGGGAGCGAGCGCGACCAGCAGCAGCGCGGCGGCAATGAAATCGAACATCCGTTTAACCACGCACGCTGTCCTTGCCGAGCAGTGCGTCGTAATACGCGAGCATGGCGCGCGTGAGGTCTTCGGGCCGGAAATCGCGCAGCACGCGCTCGCGCGCAGCGCGCCCCATCTCCTCGCGCAGCGGCGCATCGCCGGCTAGCTGGCGCATGCGGGCCGCGAGCGCAGCCGCGTCCCGCACCGGAACCAGGAATCCGGTCTTGCCTTCCACGATTGCGTCCGTGATGCCGTAGATCCGGGTGCCGATCGCGGGCACCGCCGCCGCAGCCGCCTCGAGGATCACGCTGCCGAATCCCTCGCGGTAGCTCGGCAGCACGAACACGTCCGCGGCGGCCATGTATTGCTCGGCCGCGGCGGTGTGGCCAAGCATGCGCAGCCGCCCGGCGGCTGCGCCGCAGGCCTCGCGGATTTCCTGCGCGATACCGTCTTCGTCCGGCCCGACCAGCATCAGCCACGGGCCTTCGAGGCCTGCGAACGCGTGCGCGAGCTCCAGCAGCCCCTTGTCGCGCGCGAGGCGCCCCAGGTAAAGGAACAGCACCGCGTCCGGCGGAATCGCCGATTGAGCGCGCACGCGCTCGCGCACTCCCGCATCCGGCCGGAACCGCGTCGGGTCCACGCCATTGACCGACCCATGGCCAAGCACCTGGATCCTGTCCGCGGCCACAACTCCCTCGGCGACGAGGAAATCGCGCTGGGAAGCGCTGTCGGCGAGCACCCTGGTCGAAAGGGAGGCGGTCAGCCGGTCGAGCGCCTTGAGAAAAGCGCGCGCGGCGCCGCTGCGGGTCGCCCAGACCTGCCCGGTAAAGCTATGCACGCGCACCGGCACGCCGGCCAAGGCGCCCGCCAGCGCCGCGAGCAGGCCGGCCTTCGGGGTTACTGAATGCACGAGGTCAAAACGCTCGCGGCGAAAGACCCGGATGAGTTGCAGCAATGCCTTCAGATCGACGAGCGGCGCAATTTTTCGAGCGATCGAAACGGAGATCAGGCGCGCCGGCATTTCGGAAAAAACCGCAGCGGGAGCGTCGGCAACGACCGTCACATCGTAACTCTCGGCGCCAGCGCGGATATGCTCAACTAGAAACGCCTTGACCGTCATCTCGCTCGACACGACGTAGCAGAGGCGGCGTTTGCTCACGTCGCGGCCGCAGGGGCGGCGCGAAATTGGCCACCGAAGAGATAGAACACGATCTTGGTCCATTCCAGCAGCACCTCGCGTGCAGCATCCTGCGAAGTCCACCAGCGATCCGGAAAAGGCTCTTGCGGAACCGACACCACCACCACCGCGATGCCCGAGCCCTCGAGGACGTCACTGAAAATCATCCGCGCACGCCGCACATGGAACGGCGACGTCACGACCAGCACCTTCGCCGGCCTGCCCGCGAACAGCCGCCGCAGCGCGTGCGCCTCGTCCACCGTGCTGAGGGCGCCGCTGCCGAGACGCAGAATCCGATCCCGGGGCACGCCCTTGGCGCGTAGCGTCTCTTCGAAGGTCACCTCGGCTGGTACCAGCTTCACGCCCAGCTCCGCGAGCGGCGCAGCCGCCGGGTTGGGCTGCGGCACGCTCACGTAGACCAGCGGCGCGAACCCCTGGCGGTAGAGGTCGCCCGCGTGGACCGGGCGCAGGTAAGTTCCCGCGAGTACCAGGATCGCATCGGAACGCGCCGGCGCATCCGCGTTGTTCAGCCAGCGCGCGGCGCCGAAGACGAAAATCGCCCCAGCCGCGAACAACGCCGCAAGCGCCACCAGGGCAATCAGGACGGGACGGGAGCGTAGCGAGCGCATGGCCGCAGCGAAGATATGGGAAAATGCCTTCCTTTTCCATCTGAATCTTTGCCTTCCAACCCTGCCCACCGCACGCGGCTGCTCGTTACGGGCGGCACCGGCTTGCTCGGCATCAACTGGGCGGCGGCGATGCGCGACCGGCACGACGTCTGGCTGGCGACGCACCGCCACAACCTTTCGCTGCGCGGCGCCACCGCAATTCGCCTGCCCCTCGACTCCGCGAGCGCGCTGGCGCAGGCCCTCGACGAGATCCGGCCCGACATCATCGTGCACGCGGCGGGGCTCTCCAACGTGGACGACTGCGAGCGCGACCCTGCGGCCGCGCATGCGGTCAACGCCGGACTCGCGGGTGTGGTGGCGGCCGTCGCAGCCGAACGCGGCGTGAAGCTGATCCACATCTCCACCGACCACCTGTTCGCCGGCGCGCGCCCGATGGCGACCGAGAGCGACGCCCCCGAGCCGCTCAATGCCTACGCGCGCACCAAGCTCGAGGGCGAACACCTGGTGGCGCAGCTCTGCCCGCAGGCGCTCATCGTGCGCACCAATTTCTTCGGCTGGGGCCACGCCGCGCGCAAGTCGCTCAGCGACTGGGTGCTCGAGGGCCTGCGCGCGGGCTTTCCCCTGCGGATGTTCACCGACGTCTTCTTCACGCCCATCCTCGCCGGCCGCCTCGCGGCCGCGGCGCACCAGCTGCTGGACGCGGGCGCAAGCGGCGTCGTCCACGTCTGCGGCGACGAACGCGTATCCAAGCATGCGTTCGCCGTGCGCCTTGCCGCCGCCTTCGGCCTGCCGCCCGGACCGATCGCCGCCGGACGTTTTGCCGATGCCGGCCTCGCCGCGCCACGCCCGCTTGACATGTCGCTGTCGAATGCCCGCGCAAGAGGTATCCTCGGGCGCCCGCTCGGCGGGCTGGATGATTTTTTCGCCGAATTGCGGGCCCAGGAACAGGCCGGGCTCGGCCTTGAATTGCGGCAAGCGGTTACGGCATAACACAGAGGACACCATGTCCATCCTCGACGGCAAGAACGTCCTCGTGACCGGCGCCACCGGTTCGTTCGGCAAGCGCTTCGTGCGGCACGTGCTCGAACACCACAAGCCCTCCCGCCTGGTGATTTTCAGTCGCGACGAACTCAAGCAGTTCGAGATGCAGCAGCAACTCCAGTCGCCTGTGCTGCGCTGGTTTCTCGGCGACGTGCGCGATCCGGACCGCCTGCACCGCGCTTTCGACGGCGTGCAGATCGTGATCCACGCTGCGGCGATGAAGCAGGTGCCGGCCTCCGAGTACAACCCGATGGAGGCGGTGAAAACCAACATCATCGGCGCGGAGAACGTGATCAACGCCTGCATCGACCAGGAAGTCGAGCGCGTGATCGCGCTCTCGACCGACAAGGCCGCCAACCCGGTAAACCTGTACGGCGCGACCAAGCTGTGCGCCGACAAGCTGTTCGTGGCGGCCAACGCGCTCTCGGGCAAGCACCACACGCGCTTCTCCGTGGTGCGCTACGGCAACGTCATCGGCTCGCGCGGCAGCGTGATCCCCTTCTTCATGCAAAAGCGCGCCGGCGGCGTGATCCCGATCACCGACGCGCGCATGACGCGCTTCTGGATCACGCTCGGCCAGGGCATCGAGTTCGTGCTGGCGGGCCTGGAGGGCATGCGCGGCGGCGAGATCTTCATCCCCAAGATCCCGAGCATGAAGGTCACCGAGGTCGCCGAGGTGGTGGCGCCGGGCTGCAGGCAGGAGATCATCGGCATCCGGCCCGGCGAGAAGCTGCACGAAATCATGATCACGCCGGACGACGCCATCAACACCGCGGAATTCGAGCGCCACTACGTGATCCAGCCTGCGGCGCACTGGTGGGACCAGGCCGCCTACCTGAAGGCGAGCGGCGCCAAGCGGGTCGCCGAGGACTTCCA
>JBCKKZ010000008.1:0-58589 GCA_038904015.1 Burkholderiales bacterium
AGGAAACGGACAAGGTCCTGCCTGCCGCTGTGCCCGGCGCCGCGGCAGCCGCGCCCCCGCCGCCGCCGGCGGCGCAACCCGGGGCGGCGCCCGGGCAGCCGGCAGCGGCGACGCCGGCACCGGCAGCGGCGCAGCCAAGCGTGAGTTTCCGCGAGGCCGCCTCGGTGATCGGCAATCGCGAGAGCGGCGTCCTTTTCATTCGCGCCACGTCGCGCCAGCACGAGAAAGTGCAGGAGTTCCTCGACCAGGTGCTGGCGAGCGCGAAGCGCCAGGTGCTGATCGAGGCCACCATCGCCGAGGTGCAGCTCAACAACGAGTACCAGCGCGGCATCGACTGGTCGCGCGTGCGGCGCGGCGCGAGCGGGATCAGTCTTTTCACAGGGATTTTGGGCCCGCCCAGAGTGGGGGCGGTAACACCGGCCGGCGTCGGCACCAATGCGTTCATCATTGATGCGGCGACCGCCTCGATCGGATTTCAGGCCACGGTGCGGCTGCTGGAGTCCTTCGGCGACGTCAGGGTGCTGTCCAGCCCGAAGATCAGCGTGCTCAACAACCAGACGGCGCTCCTGCGGGTGACGCGCGACATCGTGTACTTCACGATCACGCCCTCGACCCAGCCGATTACCATCACCGGCGGCGGTCTCGGCGGAATCACCGTTCAGTCCTCGTTCACCACGACACCCAACGTGGCCGCCGAAGGGTTCATGATGAGCGTGCTGCCGCAGATCAGCGACACCGACACCATCGTGCTGAACGTGCGGCCAACGATCCGCAGGCGGGTTCGAGATGAGCCGGACCCGAATCCGGCCCTGGTCGGTACCACCGGCAACCGGATTCCGGTTTTTGAGACCAGGGAGCTCGATTCGATCCTGCGCATCCAGAGCGGGCAGATCGCGGTGCTCGGCGGGCTGATGCAGGATCAGGTCGAGAACATCGATGACGGCATCCCCGGCGTGCGCAACCTGCCGATCATCGGCCCGCTGACCAGCCAACGCAGGGATGTAACCAGGAAAACCGAGCTGGTGATCTTCCTGCGCGCGACCGTGCTGCACGACGCCAGCGTGGACGGCGATTACCGGGCTTTCCGCGGCATGCTCCCGGGAGCGGATTTCTTCGCCAAGCCGAATCCGGGTCGGATCGCGCCCCTGATGGGTCCATCGGGCGAGCCCCTGCGGTGACATGAGCCTCCTGCTCGAGGCCCTCAAGAAGGCCGAGAAGTCCAAGGAAGAAGCGCAGCGGCGCGCCAGAGGCGCAGATGCGGGCGGCGAGGCGTCGCCCTCGGTGTTCGATCGCGAGGCGACGGTTCTGAAGGATGGCAAGCAAGTCACGACCCGCGACCAACTACCCGACATCTCCGCGCCGATGGAAATCCTGAGCGACGACCTGCGGCCCGCGGCGCCGGCGCCCGCGCAGGCGGCCCCGGGCGCGCCGATGGAACTCAGCCTGGCCGAGGACCCGCCGGCGGCGCGCGCACCGAAGAGCGCGCCGCGCCGCGAGGCGGCGCGCGCGGCGCCCGACGCGCGGAACGCCGCGGCAAGCGCGGAACGCGCCACCGCGCAACGCGTGTTCGAGGCCAAGTTCAAGGAGCCGAACCCGCGCCTGCCGTTCTTCATCATGATGGGCGTGCTTGGCGCGTTCGCGATAGGAACCGCGGTCTACTTCTGGATCCAGCTGCGGCCCGCGCCCTCGCTGGTCAATACCAATCCGGTCCGTTCGGCGAGCGAGAAACCGGTCGAGGCCGGAGCGCAAAACCGCGCCGCCACCGCGGCGACGACGGCAAGTGCGGGGCCCGCTGCAATTCCCGGCTTGCCCGGCGGCTCGACGCCGCCACCGGCCGCGACCGTGACAGCGGTTCCGGCGGTTCCCTCTGCCCCTGCCGCGCCGGCGACGGCCGCTGCGGCACCTGCGTCCGCGGCGCCCGCGAGCGTGCCGATCGTGCCGATCGTGCCGACAACGTCTCCGGCAAAGCCGGCGGCGGGCGGCGACGGGGCGCGAAGCAGGCCCGCGCCGGCCAAGGACGAGGACCGCGCGCTCAGCGTGACCCGCAGCGGAGCGCAGATCCATCCGCGTGTGAGCGCCGGATACACCGCGTATCAGGCGGGCGATTTTGTAAAAGCGCGCGCCGAATACCAGCAGGTGCTGCGCGAGGAGCCGGCCAACCGCGACGCATTGCTCGGCCTCGCCGCGGTCGAGATGCGCGCGCAGCGCTACGACCTGTCGTACGGCTACTACCAGCGCGTGCTGCAGGCCGATCCGCGCGACGCGCACGCCCATGCCGGGGTGGTGGCGCTGCGCGGCCAGCAACTGGACCCGGTACTGGTCGAGAGCCGCGTCAAGTCGCTGCTCGCCGCCGACCGCGACGCGAACGTGCTCCATTTCACGCTCGGCAACCAGTATGCTCAGCAGGGCCGCTGGGCCGAGGCGCAGCAGGCCTATTTCAAGGCCTTCGCCACCGACCCCGACAACGCGGATTACGCCTTCAACGTCGCGGTGAGCCTGGACCAGCTGCGCCAGCCGAAGCTCGCGCTGGAATACTACCGCCGCGCGCTCGCGCTGGCCGAAAAGCGCAGCGCCAGCTTCGCGCCGGAAATCGCGCGCGAGCGCGTGCAGCAGCTCTCCCGCTGACATTTTTTTACAGTGCGGCACCGAGTGTAACGAGCCTGCTCGTTGGCACGCCGGGTATCATTGAGGCCGGATGAATTCGCCCACAAGTCCCCAGGCCAAGCGGCACATCGGACAGATCCTGATCGACCAGGGGATCCTGACCGAAGACCAGCTCAGGATCGCGCTGCTCGATCAGATGAAGTCGCACCTGCCGGTCGGGCGGCTGCTGGTGCAGCTCGGCTTCGTTTCGGAAGCGACGCTGCGCGACGCGCTGTCCGAAAAGCTCGGCCTGCAGTCGGTCGACCTGACGCACATCATCGTCGACCCGGCGGCGCTGAAGATGCTGCCGAGGGAATTGGCGCGCCGCTACCGCATGTTCCCGGTGGCGCTCGACCGCCAGGGGAAGAAGTTCATCGTCGCGCTCTCCGACACCAACAACATCGTCGCGGTCGACCAGTTGCGCGCGCATCTCAAGGGCGATCTCGAAATCGAGCTGCGCCTCTCGGGCGACTCGGAGATCGAGCGCGCGATCGAGCACTACTACGGCCACGAACTCTCGATCGACGGCATCCTGCGCGAGATCGAAACCGGCGAGGTGGACTACACCTCGATCTCGGAAGGCGACGAGTATAGCCAGCCGGTGGTGCGCCTGATCTCGGCGCTGCTCGCCGACGCGGTCGAGCGCAGCGCCTCCGACATCCACTTCGAACCGGAACAGAATTTCCTGCGCATCCGCTACCGCATCGACGGCGTGCTGCGCCAGATCCGCAGCCTGCACAAGACCTACTGGCCGGCGATGGCGGTGCGCGTGAAAGTGATGGCGAAAATGAACATCGCCGAAACCCGCGCGCCGCAGGACGGCCGCATCTCGGCCACGATGGCCGGCCGGGTGGTGGACTTCCGCGTCGCGAGCATGCCCACCACGCACGGCGAGAACGTGGTGCTGCGGATTCTCGACCGGCAGAAGGGCATCGTGCCGCTCGACCGCCTCAACATGGAGGAATCGCAGCTCGAGCTGCTCAAGCGCATGATCGCGCGCCCGGAGGGCATCATCATGGTCACCGGCCCGACCGGCAGCGGCAAGACGACCACCCTCTACTCGATCCTGAACCACATAAACTCGGATGCCATCAACATCATGACGCTGGAGGATCCGGTCGAGTACCCGATGACGCTGATCCGCCAGACCTCGGTGGCGGAAGCCTCCAAACTGGACTTCGCCAACGGCATTCGCGCCATGATGCGCCAGGACCCGGATGTGATCCTGGTGGGCGAAGTGCGCGACGAGGAAACCGCCGAGATGGCGTTCCGCGCCGCGATGACCGGCCACCAGGTTTATACGACACTGCACACCAACTCGGCAGTCGGCGCGATCCCCCGCCTTTTGGACATCGGCATCGTCCCCGACATCATGGCGGGCAACATTATCGGCATCATCGCGCAGCGCCTGGTGAGGAAGCTCTGCCGCACTTGCCGCCAGTCCTATGACCCCGACGTGAAGGAGCGGCGCCTGCTCGGGCTCTCGCCCACCGAGCCGGTGGCGCTCTACCGCTCGGTGGGCTGCGAGCAGTGCGACTACCAGGGCTACCGGGGCCGCGGCGGCATCATGGAAATCCTGAAGATGGATCCGGCCATCGACGAGCTGATCGCGCGCCGCGCCACGGCGCACGAGATCCTCACCGCGGCCCGCGCCAAGGGCTTCAAGACGCTCGCCGAGGACGGCATCCGCCTGGTGCGCGCCGGCGTGACGAGCGTGGAGGAACTCATGCGCGTCGCCGATCTAACCGATCGCATGGCGTGACTCGGTACAGGGGGAAACACCCCCCCGTACCCCCCCGGTGTCTCCGGTAACCTAGCGCCATGCCTCTGTATACCTACAAGGCAATAGATGCCAGAGGCAAGGCGGTAATCGGCCGCGCCGACGCGGGCAACGTGTTCGACCTGGAGCAGCGGCTCTCCCGGATGGGGCTGGACCTCGTCACCGGCGCGCCGAGCGCGCAAAAGAGCCGGCTCATCGGCGGCAGCAAGGTCAAGCGCCAGGACCTGATCAATTTCTGCTTTCACCTGGAGCAACTCGCCAGCGCCGGCGTGCCGATCGTCGAAGGCCTGATCGACCTGCGCGAGAGCGTCGAGAACCTTCGCTTCAGGGAAGTCGTCGGTGGTCTGGTGGAAACCATCGAGGGCGGCAAAAGCCTGTCGCAGGCGCTTGCCGACTACCCAGAAGTGTTCAGCAAGGTGGTCGTCAGCCTGGTGCGTTCGGGTGAGCAGACGGGAAAACTCCCCGAGGTGCTGAAGAGCCTCGCCGAAACCCTGAAGTGGGAAGACGAGCTCGCGGCGCAGACCAAGAAGCTCCTGGTGTATCCGCTGTTCGTCGGCGGCATCGTGATTCTGGTCACGTTCTTCCTGATGATCTACCTGGTGCCGCAGATGGTCGGCTTCATCAGGAACATGGGCCAGGAGTTGCCGCTGCAGACGCGGATCCTGATCCACGTCTCGAACTTTTTCGTCGGCTACTGGTGGGCGGTCATCGCCACGCCGTTCGCGGTCTGGTACGGCCTCAAAGCGGCCGCCAAATCGAACCCGGCGCTCGCCTACTGGATCGATGACATCAAACTACGGGTGCCGTTCATCGGCCCGATCCTGCGCAAGATCATACTGTCGCGCTTCGCCTCGAGCTTCGCGATGATGTACAGCTCGGGGATCACGGTACTGGACGCGATCCGCTCCTCGGAAGAGATCGTCGGCAACCTCCCTCTTGAGAACGCCTTGCGCGCCGCCGGCCAGAAGATCGCCGAGGGCAAGGGCCTCACCATGGCATTCACCGCTGTAGGACTGTTTCCTGCGCTGGTGATCCGGATGCTCAAAATCGGGGAAAATACCGGCGCGCTCGACCGAGCGTTACTGAACGTAAGCTATTTCTACAACCGCGAGGTGAAGGAAGGCATCGACAGGGTGCAGGCGATGATCGAGCCCGCGATGACGGTGGTGCTTGGCGCGATCCTCGGCTGGGTGATGCTCGCCGTGCTGGGCCCTGTCTACGACACGATCTCGAAGATGAAGTTCTAGCGCGATGTCAGCCAAGCTCGTCCTCTACTTCACCGCCACCGAGCATGCGCTCTACCGCTGGGCGGGTGGAGCGCTCGAACTGGAAGCCAGGTTCGGCGCCGACGCGGAGGGGCTGCAGGCATTTCGCGCCAGCCTTCAGGGCCGCAAGGGCGCGCTGGTTTACGTTGTCGCGGAT
Organism: Burkholderiales bacterium; assembly: GCA_038904015.1. Lineage (GTDB taxonomy): Bacteria > Pseudomonadota > Gammaproteobacteria > Burkholderiales > SG8-39 > RBG-16-66-20. Next base: position 5,846 of record JBCKKZ010000008.1, read on the forward strand.
CTGGCGGGCGAGGACTTCCACGAGGATCAAATTCCCTACCTGCGCGGCAACGACCGCCAGACGGTGGTGCAGCGCCGTCTCGCGCAGCGCTACCGCGATTCGCGGCTTGCCGCGGCCTTGTCGCTCGGCTACACGACAGGTGAGCGGCGCACCGAGCGGCTGCTGCTCGCCTCGTTCACCAACACGGAGCAGTTCACCGCCTGGATAGATGCGCTGGTTGCCTCCGGCGCACGGCTCTCGGGCGTCTACTCGGTTCCGCTGCTCGCCCCGGTGCTTGCGGCGCGGCTCGGCGCCGGCAGCGGCCGAACCTTGATCGTCACGGCGAACAGCGCCGGGCTGCGGCAGTGCTTCATGGAGGACGGGCGGCTGCGCTTCGCGCGCCTGGAGCGCTTCCCGGACGTAGCGCCGGAAGTCCTGGCCGCGTTCGTGAGCGCGGAGACGCTGCGCCTGTTGCAGTACCTGTCGACGCTCAGGGCCCTGCCGCGCGACAGCCCGCCGATCCAGGTGCTGCTGGTCGCACCCGCCGCGCAGCGCGCGGCGCTCGAACAAGTCCTGGTGTCCGATGCGCGCCTCACCTTCCAGACCATCGTCGTGGAAGAGGCCGCGCGCAAGATCGGCATCAAGCGGCCGGCCGCCGACCTGCCTGGCGAGCAACTGTTCCTGCAGCTCACGGTCAGGCATCCGCCCAAGGACCAGTTCGCCCGGCTCGAAGACCGGCGCAGTTTTTTCCTCTGGAGACTGCAGCGTGCGATCCTTGGCACGGGCGCCGCCGGGTTCCTTGCCTGCGCGATTTTTACCGCGGTCCAGTGGTTCGACCTGTTCGGCGTCAAAGAACAGATCGCCATCCAGCAGCGCGAGGCGGGCGCGGCGATCGAGCAGTATCAGCGCATCACGGCGTCTTTCCCGGTAACGCAGACCACGACCGACAACCTGAAAGCGACCGTGGTCGAGTTCACCAGGATCGCCACCCAATCGGCCTCGCCCGAACCGGCGCTGGTATACCTGTCGCAAGTGGTGGAAAAATATCCGCAGATGGATATCGAATCCGTGGTTTGGCACCTCAGCAAGCCCGGCGCGGAGGCGGCAGGAGCCAAAGCTGCCGCGGCACCCGCCGCAGCTCCCGCGGCAGTGGAAGTGCTGCAAGTGCTCGAGGTCTCTGGACGGGTGAACGCGACCCGGCGCTCGGACTATCGGGCAATCACCGGCCAGGTGCAGCAGTTCGCCGAGGCGCTGCGCACGGACCCGGCCTGGCGCATCCTGCGCACGCAATTGCCGTTCGATGTCACTTCCGAGGGCACGCTTTCCGGAGATATCGGCACGGGCGAAAGCACCGAGGCGCCGCGCTTTACGATTACCGTGGGACGCCAGTTGAAATGAACTTCACCGCCCAGGAACTGAAAAAGCTCGCGCTCCCGCTGCTGCTGCTGGTGGCGCTGCTCGGCGCCGGCGCAGGCCTGATCCTGTGGACGCAGGGCGAGCAGCAGACCGCGGCGCGCGGGCTCGCGGCGGCGCGCGCCGAGCGCAGCCAGGCGCACGAGCGCCTGACGCGCATCGCCGAGGAAGAAAAGGAAGTCAACGACAAACTGGCGGTATACCGCAGGTTGAAGAGCCTGCACATCCTTGGCGAGGAACAACGCCTGGAATGGGCCGATGCGATGACCCGCATCCGCACCACCCGCGAACTGCTCGATGTGCGCTACCTCGTGGAGCGCCAGCGCCTGATCGGAAGCTTCCCGGGCAAGCCCGCGGGCGTCGATTTTTTCGCAAGCAACATGAAGGTGGACATCGCGCTGCTGCACGAGGGCGACCTGCTTACCTTCCTGCGCGAGCTGCGCGATTCGGGCAATGCCTACTATTCGGTCAAGCGCTGCGCGATCACCCGCACCGGCACCGCGCCGACCGGCACTTCGATCGTGCCGCGCCTGCGCGCCGATTGCGAGATTGACCTCATCACCATCATGGACCGGGCGGCAAAGACATGAAACCAATTGCCATGATCCTGGCAAGGACCGCACTTGCCGCGCTGGGCATCACTCTGGCTGGCGCGGCGAGCGCGCAAGCGCAGGAACTGGGGCGCCTGTTTTTTACGCCCGAGCAGCGCGCGGCGCTGGATGCGCGGCGCAAGGCGCGCGTACCGGACAAGCCGGCCGCCACCCCCGTCACCGAGTCGCCGATTACCCGCATCAACGGCGCGGTGCAGCGCGGTGGGGGTAAATCCACGGTCTGGGTAGATGGCCAAATGATCCCGGAAGATGCGCAGGCTGACAGCGCGCGAGTAACGCCGCGCGGCCCGAATTCCGGCCGTGTTTCCATACCGGCCGGCGAGGGCGCGCAGCGCCACGACCTGCGCGTCGGCGAATCGCTCGATCGCGGCAGCGGCGAAGTGCGCGACGTTATCGGAGAGGGCGAGATCAAGATCGGGCCGCGCCGCGCCGTGCCGCGCAAATGAGGCAGGATTTCGCGAAGCGCCAGCGCGGCGCCGTCCTGCTTGCGATGCTCGCGGTCGTCATGCTTGGCTCCTCGTGGTACCTGGTTTCCCAGCTCAACGCCGAGAGCGGCGCGGCATCTGCGGCGCGCAAGAACAAGAATGCCGAAGTTCTGCAGAAAGCGAAACTGGCGTTGATCGGCTACGTTGCGCAGCGGACGTCACTCGCGAGCGAGAACAATCCAGGCCGTCTCCCCTGTCCGGAAGCCGCTGCCTACTTCGGTGACCCGGCACAAGAGGGAATTGCAGCAGGGAACTGCACCTTGCCGAAGGTCGGCCGCCTTCCTTGGCGTACGCTCGGATTGGACAAGCTGGTGGATGCCGCCGGGGAACCGCTCTGGTACGTCGTTTCTCCGGGTTGGGCATTCACCAGCGGTAACACCAACATCAACTCCAACACCCTCGGGCAGCTTACGGTCGATGGCACGGCGAATGACGCGGTAGCGCTCATCATTGCTCCAGGGCCTGCGTTTTCGGTTCCCGGCGCTACCGGCTGCGGCGCATGGAACCAGACCCGTCCGACGTCGGGCACGCCGAACTGGCAAAACTACCTCGAATGCGAAAACGCGACTTGGCCAACGCCGGACGCGAGTTTCGTGACGACCGGGCCGAGCGGCTCGTTCAACGACCAGGTGGTGCGCGTCACGGTGGCGGACATCATGCCGGCAATCGAAGCCGCCATCGCCAACCGCATCGAGCGCGAGGTCGTGCCAGTGCTGAAAAGCGTGTACGCCGACGCGACCTGGGGAACGTCCTCAACGAATCCGGCATTTCCGTTTGCCGCGCCCTTCAGCAATCCCGGGACCTCGAACTATGAAGGGGCAAGCGGGACGCTCGCCGGCTTGCTCCCGGTTACTTCAGTGTCCTGTACCGGCGACCCTCGCTGCTCGACCAGCTTCGTTGCATGGAACCAAGCGATCACGCCCAGCGTGACGAATACCGGCGGCAGCGGCACGCTATTGTCCGGAACGACGTGCAACTTCGTCTCTTCGACTCAGGCGCGTTGTTTAGGAACATACAACGCGGCCAGCCCTGTTGAACTCACCATGACTGCACGCGCCGGCAACGTCGCAATGGCGTTCCGTCAGCTCAACGCGAGCCAGGTGACCGCGGACTACTTGCGGGCCGGCTGGAATTTGATCACGGCCTCGGCATCTGGCAGCTTTGTCAGCGATGGCTCGGCAAATATCAATGCCACTGCGACGTTCCCAAATCTCGCTGGCTCCCCCGACATCAACTTCCGCATCACGATGAATATCGGCATGCTTGCCGATCACCCCATCATCGATTCGAGCAATCCGACCCATGGCTGGTTCATGCGCAACGAGTGGTACCGGCTGCTCTACTACGCGATCGCCCCTAACCACGCGCCCGGGGGATCGCTCTCCTGCAGCAGCACCGGGACCATCACCTGCCTGCAGGTCATCAATCTCACCGATCCGACCAAGCAGCGCGCCTTGCTCGCGCTCGCGGGTCGCTCCCTCTCGGCCCTGTCGCAGACCCGAGAGGGAGCGGCCGCGAGCGCCCTGCAGAACTACCTCGACAGCGCGGAGAACCGCAACTTGGATTTGATTTTCGTCCAGTCCCCGGTCAACCGTTCGTTCAACGATCGCTTTATCTCGATCAGCAAGAACCCCTGATGAGAAGGACGCGCGGCTTCTCGCTCGTCGAGCTGGCGGTGGTGATGACGATCGTCGCCTTCCTGCTGGGCGGCCTGATCTTCACGCTTTCGGCGCAGGTCGAGCAGCGCAATTTCGAGGAGACGCGCCGGCGCCTTGAACAGGCACGCGAATTACTGCTTGGATACGTGATCGTCAACGGCAGGCTGCCGTGTCCCGCGACGGCAGCAAGCGCCGGAGACGAATCGCCATCGGGAGGTGCCACCGCCTGCACGGCCGGCTACGGCGGCTGGCTTCCAGCGCGCGCGATCGGATATCAGCAAACAGATGCGAGCGGCTATGCGGTCGATGCCTGGGGCAACAGGATTCGCTATGCGGTATCGGCCACGACTTGGGGAACGACACCCTTCGCACGCTTCACCAAGCCGCACGTTGCGGGAAGCGTAACGGCTGCATGGTCCATCAGCCAGACACCGAGTGATCTTGTGATCTGCGCATCTGCCACCGGAATCACCGCAACCACCTGCAGCACGGCGACCAGCGTCACCAATCAGAACATCGTCGTTGCGATCATTTACGCGACCGGGAAGAACGGCGCCTTCACCTGCGCCACCTGTGTCGACGAGGCAGCCAACACCAACGGCGACCAGGTATTCGTGTTTCACACGCCGACGCCTTCTACCGCCGCCAACGGCGAATTCGACGACCAGTTCACCTGGATCACCGTCGGCGAGCTTTACGGAAAGCTGATCGCCGCCGGCGTGCTGCCCTGAGCGGCCACCGCGCAGCTGCTGTCGCGATGCCGCGGATCGCGCGCGCGGCCGTGTTCCCGCCGGCTCAAGCGGACAGCCAAACCGAGCCGAAGTCGAACGACAACTGCCGGTGATGCTTGCTCGCCGGCAGGTACACGCCGGCTCGGATCACCGCGTACAGAATCAGATCGTCGCGCGCCTGCCGGGCATCCCGCACGCGGCCCGCCTCGAGATTGGCTCTGCGGAGGCGGAATGTCCCTGATCCTCACCAACATCTATCTCGAACCGGCGCAGCGCAAGGCCTTGCAGGCGCGCGCGAAGCGCAATCGCACCAGCCTTTCCGTCGAGGCGCGCAAGGCGATCGAAGCCTACAACGCGGGGATTTCGGTGGACGAATTGCGCCTGCTCGATGAGGCGACGCGAAAGGCGAGCCAGGAATTTGACGAGATGATCGCCGTTCTGGATGCCAGGGCCGCGCGATCGAGCGCATGCAATCGATCATGCTGGAGCAGCAGCGCGATCTCGCCGAGCTGAAGGGCATGGTGCGCGCCCTGGTGTCCATCCAGCGGCCGGGCGAAAAGCGCTAACCGCCTTCTTTTGAAGGAGTTGAGATCGAGTCCGGGCTCGACGTCCGGGAACGGGAAAAAGAACGCTTCCTCGATCTCGCCGACCGCCCGGCGGGCTGCCGCGATCCTCAGGAGCGCAAGCGTCTCAAGGAAGAACTCGCCCGCATGAACCTTCGGTGCTTGCTCCGGGGCCAAGCCGCCAAACGGCAGGGGCTCTGAGCGCGTAGCCCGGCCAGAGGGCTACCTCAAGTAGCGGGTGTGGCGGGCCGAGCCTGAACCCAGCGCGCCGCAATTCGGCCCAAGGGTTCACAGCTTCGGCTGGCGTTGTGGCCGGTAAGGCTCTTGCCGGTCACACGGTCCAGTCTTCGAGATGCAGACCAGCCACTTGTCCGAAAGCCCGGTCGTTTGTCACCAGTACCGTACCCGCGTTCAGCGCGTGCGTGGCAATGAGCAGATCGAGCGGCGCAAGTGTCTTGCCCCGGCGCTGCATATCGGCCCGCGCGGCGCCGTAACGCTCCGCAACGGTGCTGTCCCAAGGCAGCACATCGACGCGCCGGAGGAACTCCCTCACGGCGATATGGAGCCGCTTTGCGTCCGGCCGCTTCGCCAGTCCAAAAAGCAACTCGCCCCCGGTGATGGCCGAGATGTAAAGGGATGCCATCGGCACGGCCACCACACGCCGGGCGACGGCCGGATGCTCCTTGATCAGGCAGCTCACCGTGTTGGTATCGAGCATGTACCGTGTCATTCGCTCCACCCCCCGAAGGGGTCGCGATCCTGCGGTCCCTGGCCGCGCTCTTTCTTGTCCAGGAAATCGGCCGGCACGCCGGCGCCCTTGAGCGCGGCAAAAAAATCATCCCAGGTTGCCGGCTTGCGCGACAAGATCACGTCGCCGCTTTCCGGGTCTTGACGGATGAAAACTTCCTTCGTGTGGAACCGATAGGCGACCGGCAGGCGTACTGCCTGGCTGCGGCCGTTGGTGAACAATTTGGCTACCTGGCTCATGGCTGCCTCCCCTTGTGCGATAGATACCAAAGCCTATGCTTGATAGAGAGATATATCAAGGTATATGCCAGCCGCGCTCATACCGGGTCCGACTCCAGGAACTCGATCACCAACTGCTCCGGCACGTCCACGACGCCGCATTTCGTCAACCCCACGAACCTGAGAGCGAACGGCATCAGTTGCCAGTCGAACGACCTAATGGCGACCGGGGTTTCGTGTTCCACACGCCGACGCCGAGCACTGCGGCGAACGGCGAATTCGACGACCAGTTCACCTGGATCACCGCCGGCGAGCTCTACGGCAAGCTGATCGCCGCCGGCGTGCTGCCCTAACCGCGCGCCCAGTTCTCCACTTTCAGCCTGGGAACGCGCCTGAATTCCCGCTCGTTGTTGCTCACCAGGATGAGTCCGGCGGCGCGCGCGTGGGCGGCGATCCACAGATCGTTCGGTCCGATCGGCGCGCCTTTTTTCTGCAGCGCCGCGCGCATCTCGCCGTAGTGCTCGGCGGCGTCCGACGGCAGGTCGAGCGCCGTTACCAGCCGCGCGAAGGCGCGCAGCCGCTGCAGATTCTCCTTCGCTTTTGAGCTCATGTGCGCGCCCCAGACCAGTTCGCCGTAGGTGACGACCGACATGCCCATCTCGCCGGCCGCCGCCGAGGCAAAACGCCTGCGCACCGCCTCGGGCCGGTTGTTGACGACGTAGATGCAGATGTTGGTGTCGAGCAGGTAGCGCAAGATCAACCCTTGAGCCCGCTCCGCTTCTCGAGCGGCGCGTCGTCCTTGCGCCCGCCGGCGAAGAAATCCGCCGAAAGCCCCGCGAGCAGGTCGAAAGCCCCTTCGAGCGTCGCCGGGCTTTCGCGCAGCACCACGTCCTCGCCGCGCCGGAAGATTTCGACCACCGGCGAGCGAAACCGGAACTCCTTGGGCAGGCGGACTGCCTGGCTGTTGCCGGACTGAAAGACACGGGCTCTGGCGACCGCGGGCATGATCGACTCCTTTAAGGATATACGCTAAGTATATACCTCGAAAGAAGCGCCTTCAAGCCGTCCGCCGGAGCAGGAAACAGACTTCCCCGTCGCGGTTTTCGGCGAGCGTCAGCGCGTAGCCGCTCTGCTCCGCGTGGCGCGCGGCCTGGTACAGGCCGGCTCGGATCACCGCGTACAGAATCAGATCGTCGCGCGCCTGCCGGGCATCCCGCGCGCGGCCCGCCTCCAGATTAGCTCTGCGGAGGCGGAATGTCCCTGGTCCTCACCAACATCTATCTCACGCTGCGCGAAGCGCTGCGTGAGACATGGATAGGGGGCTTCGCAGCCTGACCTACAGCCATTGAATTCCCGTCGGAGAGCGGGGTGATTGCAGGAGGTCGAGCTAGAGATAAAATTTTACGCTACAGACTAGGAGAAGTTACCGATGTATAGGTACGAAGTGATCATCTACCGGATTCCCGAACCAAAGGGGCGGAGGCTTCAACTTGCCTGAGATAGCCCGCCCTCAAGCGCAGCGTCCGGGAAGCGATCCGGGCGATCGGCCAGGATCCCGGGCGGGGAGATCCGCTCCAGCGCGAACTGCGCGCCTTAGACCGGGTCCGCCCGTGCCGAGAAGCCAACGTGTGCGCAAGAAGGTCGCGTTAAACTATCCCCGGTATTACTTGTTGAAAGACTCTGCGTGACAATCGACGATACGCAATCGGATTCGCGCATCCTGGACGCGGACTCAGTACTCTCGGGCTGGGACGATCCTCTCGCGAGTCTGCGGCGAGCCCTCGACCAGGACGAGCTGCAGATCTATTGCCAGCTGATCCGCGCGCTGCGCGCAGGGGAAGACCGGTTTCCGATGGCAGAAGTGCTCGTTCGCCTGCACGAGGAGGAGGACGCTATGCTGCCGCCCGGTGATTTCCTGCCGGTCTTCGAGCACTACCGCATGATGTGCGAGCTCGATTGCTGGGTGGTGAGAAAGACCGTCGCCTGGATCGCCGCGGCGCCGCCGGGAAGCATTCGCCGCTTCTGCATCAATGTGTCGAGCCAGTCGCTGGACGATCCGGGGCTGCTCGAGTGCGTAACCGCGGAACTGGCGAGGCACGAGGTGAACCCGGGTCTGCTTTGCCTCGAAATCGACGAGGCGGACACGCTGTTGCGGCTGGACGCGACGGCGCGCTTTGCCAGTGCCGTGCGTGCCGTCGGCTGCAAGGTGGTGATCGACGGCTTTGCGCGGCGCTCGGTTTCATTCGCAGCCCTGAAGGCGCTGCAGCCGGCATTCGTCAAGATCGACGGTGCGGTGGTGCGCAAGATCGGCAGCAGTTCGGTCGCGCAATTGAAGCTCAAGGCGATCGTGCGGGTTGGCGCAGTCACGGGGATCGGCATCATTGCGGAATGTGTCGAGGAGCAGGCCGTGATCGAGCAGCTCACCGCCTTCTCGGTCGGCTATGCGCAGGGATTTGGAATCGCGGTCCCGCAACCGATCGCGCTTGGCTGCTTTCCGCCGGAGTGAGGCATTCGGCTCGGGAACGCGCGCCTGTCCTAGAATCCGGCCATGGACGACGCTGTAATCCGTTCGATGCTGAAGTGAAATAGCCTCTACTCTATAATGACTTTCACTTTATTGCTCTGGTGATGCCATGGGCGCTCTGGAAACCGTTCACCGCCGGAAGCTCTCTTTAGAGGAGTTTCACCGCATGGGTGCGGCTGGAATTCTCGGCGAAGACGACCGTGTTGAACTCATCGACGGAGAGATGATCGAGATGGCTCCAATCGGGACGAGACATCTTGCCAAGGTGAATCGGCTGTCGCGGATGCTGAGCCTCGCCGTGGGCCAAGAGGCTATCGTCTCAACGCAAAACCCCATTGCGCTGCCCCCGCAAACTGAGCCGCAACCGGATATCGCATTGCTAAAGCCGCGCGCCGACGATTACGAGGGAAGATTGCCCGCCGCCGCGGACATCCTTCTTATCATCGAAGTCGCTGACACAACGCTCGCCTACGACCGCGACATAAAGATTCCGGTCTATGCGCGGCACGGAATTCCAGAGGTCTGGCTTTTTGACATGCAGACCGGTTCGCTATTCGTTCACCGCGACCCCGGTCCGAACGGTTTTCAGCGCGTCCTCACCCCCAAACGGAACGAGACGGTATCGCCAATGCTCCTTCCGAGCATAAGGATTGATCTTGCCGAGGTGTGGCGCTGAGGCGTGAAAAAACCCCTGCAGCCCGCTCGTTGTCGCTCACCAGAATGAGCCCGGCGGCGTCCGACGGCAGGTCGAGCGCCGTTACCATCCGCGCCGTCACCGCGCCGGCCGGGAGAGCGCGAAGCACACCGCGCCGTCGCGGTTCTCCGCCAGCGTGAGGGCGTAGCCGCTCGTTTCGGCGTGCCGCGCGGCCTGGTACAGGCCGATGCCCAGGCCGGCGCTGGAGCGCACCGGGGCGCGCAGCAGGACTTTCTCTACCTCGGGTGCCACCGCAGCGCCGCTGTCGCAAACGCGCAGTTCCGGCGCCGTGCCGCCCCTGACGCTCACCTGGATGCGCATTGGCATGCCGCCGGCGCGTTTTGCGATCGCGTTCTGCAGCAGATTGTCGGCGACGCCGTCGAACAGCGCTTTCGGCACCTGAATTGCCGTCTCCAGGCCGGTGGCCGAGAAATCCACGCTCTGCCCCTGGTACTGGCGCGCCAGGGCGTCCCACCAATCGCGCAGCGGCACCTGCTGCGATTCCTCGCCGCCGGGGCTCTGCAGTTTTTCCAGCGTCGCCGACAGGCGCTTGGCGATGGCCGGCAGCTGGCGGCGGATCAGCGCCTGCGACTCCGGCGATTCGTCCTGGCCCGCGACCGAGCAAAGGACATTCAGCGATTGCAGCAGGTTCTTCACGTCGTGCGTCAGCCGCGCGCCGGTTTCGTGGACCGCCTGCAGATAGCTCGACTCGCGCAGCATCTGCTCGCGCAACTTGGCGGCATAGAACTCGGCGAGCAGCTGTCCCAGCAGGTGCATGTGCCACTGCAGTGCCGGGCTGGTGCGATAGCGCGAGAATATCGTCAGCTCCAGCCCCTTGCCCGTGTGCACCACCGCGTGTTCGCCGCGCTCTCCGACTTCGCCCCGCTGCCCGTCCGCCTGCCAGGCGGCCCCCGCGATCCAGGGCAGGCGCGCCAGCCCGGCGACGCCTTCGGCGAGAAACCGGTCCGGCTTTGCTTCCATGCGCGACAGCTCGGCGAGGAAGTACAGCCACTTTTCGACCGGCAGACCGATCGAGAACAGGTAGCGGGAGAAGAACAGGTTCAGGCCGGCGCCGGTACGCGGGCTCCAGGCTAGGCCGAGGACGAGAATCGTGCCCGCGATCAGAAACACCGTCTTGGTGAGCGCCTCCAGATACGGAATCCTTCCCAGCGTCATGAACGTGAAACTGCCGAGGATGATCATGCCGAGGACCAGCATCAGGAAGATGCTGTAGAAAAAATCGATGACCTGGGCTGCTTCGGTCGATTCCGCTTCCGCGGGCATCAGCGCTACTGCCAGCAGCAGCATCGGCAATCCGTACTCGGCGCCGTTGCGGATCTCCGGAGCCACCCCGCCCCTGGGCGCGATCTCGGGGAGAATGATGATGGCCAGCAGCGCGAGAAGGTAGACCAGCACCACCAGATAGCAGCGGCGCTGCCAGCGCGCCTGGTGCAGGAACACCTTGCCGCCCACCAACCCTGCCAGCACCACCACCCAGAAGGCGAGCAGCCACCAGCCGATCCAGAGCATCACCGCGACCGCGACCAGCCCGATGAAGGCACCCTGCATGGCGCTGATCTGATGCTCGCCGCGCAGGAACGGCTGCCACAGCAGCAGCAGGCCGAGGTGCGCGAGCAGCAGCGCGCGCGCCCAGTCATCGTCGGTGCCTCGCACGACAGCGACGTGCAGCAGGGCAAGCATCGCGACCACGACGAAGCGCCAGTGCCTCTGGCTGAAGCTCCAGGCGGCGCTCGCGAGCCGCGCATTTGCGGGGACAGCCGGGCTCGGTGCTTGCATGTGGGGTTAGTGGTGACTAGTCTAGCGCACCCACCAACCTATTTATGTTTTCCCCGATGACGCGCTCCGGCCGTTACCCTTCCGTCACTGTCGCTCACTACACGCTGATCGAAGCCCTGCGCAGCGGCCTGCCGTGGCTCGCGGCAGCCTGCGTGCTGGGCGTGCTCGGGCTTGCCGGCTTTCTTTCCCGCGTTGCGATTATCGAAGCCTCCGCTCTGCAGGCCTCCGCCGCGGGCGCGCTGTTGCGCGCCTGCGCGGTGTTCCTGATCGCGGCGCACGTCGTCGCGAGCGTCTCGCGCGAAGCAAATGACAAGGGGCTGGAGCTCGCGCTGGCGCTGCCGGTCTCGCGCCCCGCGTATTACATCGGCAAGCTTGCCGGATTCAGCTGCGCGGGCGCGATGCTCGCCACTTTTTTTGCGTTGCCGCTGCTGCTCTGGGCACAGCCCGTGGATCTTGCCGCCTGGTGGCTGTCGCTTGCCGCCGAAACCGCACTGGTCGCCGCTGCGGCGCTTTTTTTTGCTTCGGCGATGGCACAGACCCTGGCCGCGCTTGCCGCCGCCGCCGGACTCTACGTGCTTGGCCGCTCGATGTCGGCGATCCAGGCGATCGCCAGCGCTGCGCAAGCCGGAGACTCGCCGCCCGCCCTCGCAGCGCGGTGGTTCGTGGATGCGCTGGCCCTGCTGCTGCCGCGCCTGGACGCGGTAACGCGCAGCGACTGGCTGCTGTACGGCGCCCCCCAGGCGGCGGAATTCGCGCAGGCGCTGCTCGGCCTTGGGATCTACTTCCTGCTCCTCGCCGCGGCGGGCCTGTTCGACTTCAGCAGGCGCAACCTGTGAGATGGACATGAACCGCCTCTGGCACGGCAGCGCACGGCCATTGTCCGCCGTCTCCGGCGGGATTCTGGGCTTGCTCGGGGCCGCCCTTGCGGCGCAGCTTACATGGCAGCTTGCGCGGCACGCGGCCGTGCCTGCCGCCACGGACCTTCCGCCTGCGCCTTCGGTTCAGGCACTGCGCTTGGCGAGCGTGGGCGAGCACGCGGCGCTCGCGCGCCTTGCCATGGTCTGGCTGCAAGCCTTCGATTCGCGCGGCGACAATGCCATTCCCTACCAGCGCCTCGACTACACGCGGCTCGTCGGCTGGCTTCACGCAATCCTCGACACGGATCCGCGCAGCGAGTATCCGTTGTTCGCGGCAGCGCGCATTTATGCCGAGAATAGCGATCAGGCCAAAGCGCGCCGGATGCTCGATTTCATCTTCGAAGCGTTCGCCGCCGACCCGAACCGCCGCTGGCCGGCGCTCGCGCACGCGGCGCTGCTCGCCAAACACCGGCTGCATGACCTGCCTCTGGCGCGGCGCTATGCCGCAACGATCCAGCGCCTTACGACCGATCCCGCGGTCCCCTCCTGGGCGCGGCAGATGGAGATCTTCATCCTCGAAGACATGAACGAGCTGGAAGCCGCCAAGGTAATGCTGGGCGGCCTGCTTGCGACAGGCCGCATCCGGGACCCGGAGGAACAGCGGTTCCTGCAGGGACGGCTGGAGGAGATCGAACAACGGATGAAGAGCGCTGCCAAGGACCGTTCGCGTTGAAGCTTCATCACAAGTGTCGGATTTTCGACGCTTTTATGAAGGTTTTTCACAAAAACCACCCTTTTCTGGCCCGTTTCCCCTGGCACCAACCTTGCGGCTAACCCACCACTTGGAGTCTCCAAGAGGAGGTAGGGATATGGAACGGACTCAAAAAGGCTTCACGCTGGTGGAAATTGCCATCGTGCTGGTGATCATCGGGCTGCTGCTCGGCGGCATCCTGAAGGGCCAGGAAATGATCGTCCAGGCGAAGATCAAGAACGTGGTCGCCGACTTCTCCGGCATCTCGGCCGCCTACTACGGCTACCAGGACCGCTACCGCACCATCCCGGGCGACGATCTTAACGCGACCCGATGGACCGGGGCATTTCCCGGCACCGGCAACGGGCAAGTTGATGGAACCTACAACAACACCTGTCCCACCGCTGTCTTGGCTACGAGCCCTGAATCCTGCAAGTGGTGGGACCACCTGCGCAGAGCGGGGTTCGTCGCGGGCAGCGGCGGGACGCAACCGTTTAACGCCGTGACCGGGTTGCTCGGTGTACAGACGGGCGACGGAGCTTCGCCGACGGTCGGGCCGATTCTAGGTGGTGCCGGTGGCGTGGGCGGCTTCTCCGGGCTGATCGTGTGCTCGGCGAACCTGCCCGATAAGATGGCGATTGCGGTAGATACGCAAATGGACGACGGCGTTTCGACCGCGGGCACGGTGCGCGGCATGATTCAGGCCGCGCCCAATCCGCCGGCGGCGAATCCCGCCGGTCCGGCCTACGCCGAAACCGGCACCAATACCTACCTGCTCTGCCGCTCGATGTAAGCGGTCAAGCTCGCAGTCGAAGAAGGCCGGCCCCGCGCCGGCTTTTTTTGCGGATCTCCTTGTTTCCAGAACGTAATATTGCCGGCTATTCCGTGCGCGTTTCGGCCGGGTAGCCCGGGTTCGTCAAGGGGCCCGCTGCCGAAGCAAGCGGCCCGAAACCACTCGGTTGCACTCAAATTTGGTACGACTGCACTAAATTTGAGTGCACATGGAACGCCTCGCGACAACGCTGTTCGGCAAGACGCGGCGAAAGCTGCTGGCCCGGCTCTTTCTCGAGCCGCAGCGCGACTTCCGGCTGCGGGAGCTCGCACGCCTGACCGGCATCAGCTCCGGATCGGTGCAACACGAACTTCGAGCAGCTCGCGCTTCAGCTCCTGCCGAAGTCGATCGGCATCGAACCGGGCGCGACCCGAACTACTCCGCCACCCCAAGTAATTCATCCCTGCAACAGCCGGTTCTCGGCGGCGGCCAGGCGTTCCGGCACGCCTAGCAGCACCACGACGTCGCCCTGTTGGAGAGCGCCGGCATCCGCAGGCGCAAGCCGCCGCGCGGCACCGGGGCGGCGCACCGCCTTCACCTGGACGCCGATTGCGTCGAGCCCGATTTCGGCGAGCGACTTGCCGAGCGCACTCGCATCGCCGGTGAGTGTCACCGCATGCAGGCGGGGTTGGGCGGATTCGAGGGTCTCGGCATCGTCGCTTGCGCCATGGAACAGGCCTCGCAGCAGCCCGTACTGCTCGTCGCGCACGGCGCGCATGCGCCGCACCACGCGGTTGAGCGGCACGCCGATCCAGACCAGCGTATGCGAAGCCAGCATTAACCCCGATTCAAGCGCTTCGGGAACGATCTCGGAGGCGCCGGCCGCGGCAAGCCTGACGATATCGGCCTCTTCCCTGGCCCGGGCAATCACCGGCACGGACGGATTGAGCGACTGGATGTGCGCCAGCACCCGTACCGCCTCGGCCGATTCGGCAAACGTGATCACCACCGCGGCCGCGCGCAGAATCCCCGCGGCGATCAAGGCCTCGCGCCGCGAACAATCGGCGAAAACCACCGTGTCGCCGGCGAGCGCCGCTTCGCGCACACGTTCCGGATCGAGATCGAGCGCCATGTAAGGCACGCCTTCGGCATCCAGCAGGCGCGCGACATGCTGGCCGTTGCGGCCGTAGCCGAGGATGATCACGTGCCGCTCGGTCTCCAATGAGCGCACCGCGATACGGTGCATTTCGAGGGAGCGCAGCATCCACTCCGAACTCGCGAAGCGGAGCACGATGCGGTCGCTTGCGCCTACCAGGAACGGCGTGGCGATCATCGACAGAATCATCGCGGCGAGCAGCGGCTGGCCAAGCGTATCGCCCACCACGCCCGCGGCGCCCGCCTGCGCGAGCAGCACGAAGCCGAATTCGCCACCCTGCGCCAGTGCCAGGGCGGTGCGCAGGGCCGCGCCGGATGTCGCGCCGAACGCCCGCGCCAGCGCTCCGATGAGCGCGAATTTGAACCCCGTCAGCAGCACCAGCAGCAATGCCACGAACCATGCCTGATCCAGCACCAGGCGCAGGTCGAGCATCATCCCGACGGTGACGAAGAACAGTCCCAGCAGCACGTCCCTGAACGGCTTGATTTCGTCCTCGACCTGATAGCGGTATTCCGTCTCCGAAATCAACATCCCGGCGAGGAAAGCTCCAAGGGCCAGCGACAGTCCGGCGAGCCCGGTGAGAAACGCCATCGCGAGGATCACCAGCAACACGTTCAGAACGAACAGTTCGGTGGATTTTCGGCGCGCCACAACGCCGAACCACGCGCGCATGATGCGCGGACCGGCAAGCAGCAGCACCGCGAGGACGAAAACCGCCTTGGCGAGCGCAATCGCAACCGCCGCGCCGATCTCGCCGGCGGGCTGCCCCAGCACCGGGACCAGGATGAGGAGCGGCACCACCGCGAGGTCCTGGAACAGCAGCACGCCGACGATCGAACGGCCGTGCGGCGTATGGAGCTCCAGCCGCTCCGTGAGCAGCTTGGAGACCACCGCGGTCGAGGACATCGCCACCACGGCGCCGATCGCGAGTCCCGCCTGCCAGCCGCCGCCGGCGAGCAGCGCAAGCGCAACGCAGCCCGCAATCGTGATAGCGACCTGCGCCGCGCCCAGGCCAAATACCTCGCGCCGCATGACGCGCAGCTTGGGCAGGCTGAATTCCAGGCCGATCGAGAACATGAGGAACACCACGCCGAACTCGGCCAGGTGGCGGGTCTGCGCGTCGTCCTGCACGGCGCCCAGGGCGCGCGGCCCGAGCGCAAGGCCGACCGCGAGATAACCGATGATCGGCGGCAGCGCGAGGAACCTGCACACGGCCACCGCCAGCACCGCGGCGGCCAGCAGGATCAGGATCGGTTGCAGCGATGCGCCAGTGACGTCCATCGGCCAGAAAATTGAAAGGGTTGGGCTATACTTTCCCGCATGATACCGAAGGACGCGACCGCTTCATCGTTGGAACTCGCGCGGCGTGTGCTGGCGATCGAGGCCGACGCGGTGCGCGCGCTGATCGGGCGCCTGGACGAACGATTTCTTGCCGCGGTATCGCTCATTCTCGCCTGCAAGGGCCGCGTGATCGTCAGCGGCATCGGCAAATCGGGACATATCGCACGCAAGATCGCCTCCACCCTGTCGAGCACCGGCACGCCGTCGCACTTCGTTCATCCGGCCGAAGCAAGCCACGGCGATCTGGGGATGATCCAGCGCGACGACATCTTCATCGGCATTTCCTACTCGGGGGAAAGCGACGAGTTGCTGCAGATCGTGCCCCTGGTGAAGCGCCGGGGCGCCAAGTTCATCGTGATCGCCGGCAGCGCCACCTCGACCCTCGCCCGCGCAGCGGACGTATATCTGGATGCGGCGGTCGAACAGGAAGCCTGCCCGCTCAATCTCGCGCCCACCGCCAGCACCACGGCTGCACTTGCGCTCGGTGACGCGCTTGCCGTCGCGCTGCTCGATGCGCGCGGCTTTTCGGCCGACGACTTTGCGCGCTCCCACCCCGGCGGCTTGCTTGGCCGCAAACTGCTTACACACGTCTCCGACGTCATGCGCACCGGCGACGCGGTGCCTTCGGTCGGGGTCGATGCCACGCTCGCCGACGCGATCATCGAGATCTCGCGCAAAGGCATGGGCATGACGGCGATCGTGGACGCGGACAGGCGCCTGGTCGGCCTCTTCACGGACGGCGATCTGCGCCGGAGCATGGAGCGCAACGCCGATCCGCGCGGCACACGCATCGAGTCCATCATGACCCGCGACCCGCGCGCGATCCTGCCAGAAGCGCTTGCGGTGGAGGCGGTGGAGCTGATGGAGCGCCGCAAGAGCACCCAGCTGCCCGTGATCGACGCCGCCGGACGGCTCGTCGGCGCGCTCAACATCCACGACCTGTTTCGCGCGAAGATCCTCTAGAACGGATGCGAGCCGAGTCCCCCGACGCGCTGGACCGTGCGAAGCGCGACGTATTGGAACGCGCGCGGCGCGATACATTGGAACGCGCGCAGCGCGTTAGGCTGATGCTGTTCGATGTCGACGGCGTCCTGACGGACGGAAGGCTGTGGTACGGCCCCTCAGGCGAGGCGCTCAAGACCTTCGGTGCGCTCGACGGCCAGGGCATCAAGCTGTTGATGCAATCGGGCATCGCGGTCGCCTTGTTAAGCGGCCGGACCTTCCCGGCGGTCGCGGTGCGTGCCGCCGAGCTGGGCGTGCCGCACGTGCTGCAGGGCGTCGACGACAAACTGGCCGCGTTTAAGTCACTTTGCGCCAAGCTCGGCATCCCCGCGGGCGAGACCGGTTTCATGGGCGACGACCTGATCGATCTTCCGGTGCTACGGCGCTGCGGTTTCGCCTGCGCACCGCACGAAGCGCATGAGGCGGTGCGCAGGCGCGTCCAGTATGTCGCCTGCGCGCCGGCCGGTGCCGGCGCCGCGCGCGAAATCTGCGACTTCCTGATGCGCTCGCAGGGCACCCTGGAGGCCGCCCTGGCGCGGTACCTGGCGTGAGGCTGTCCACCGTCCGGATGTTTCCGCTGCTGCTGATGCTGGCGCTCGCCGGGTTGACGTTCTGGCTGGAACGGTTAGTGCGGGAGGAAGAAGGCGTGCACCCGTCGCAGCGCCGCCATGATCCGGACTTCGTCGTGGACAACCTCACGCATACACGATTCAACGTGAAGGGCCAGGTCGATTCCACGCTCGCGGCGGCGAAAATGCTACATTACCCGGACGACGACTCGACCGAACTGGTTGCGCCGCGCGTGGTGCAGACCAAGCCGAACGAACCGCGCGTGACACTGACAGCGGACCGCGGCACGCTGTCGCAGGACGGCGAGGAGGTTTTCCTCTACGACAACGTGCTGATGGTGCGTGAAGCCGGAGGGGGCCGCCGCGAGACGCGCATGCGCACCAGCTTCATGCACGTGGTCCAGGGGCGCTCCGTGATCCGCACGGATCGCGATGTCGTGATCACGGAGGAAGATCGAGTGCTGTCGGCTCGCGGCATGGAGTACCACAACGATTCGATGGAGCTGTTTCTGCACGAGCGAGTGCGCGGCCGGCTCGAACCCAGGACGAAATGAACACCAGCATGAAGATGCGAACTCTGGCGACCACGCTGATTCTTGAATGGGCGTTTTGTGTTCCCGTGCTCGCCGAGAAGGCCGACAGGGACAAACCGACGAACATCGAGGCGAACCGGATGAGCTCGGACGACGCGAAGCGCATGAGCATATTCGAGGGCAGCGTCGTGCTCACCAAGGGAACGGTCGTGGTGCGCGCCGATCGCATCGTGGTGCACCAGGACGCCGAGGGCTTCCAGCTCACCACCGCGTACGGCAAACCGGTGCGCTTCCGCCAGAAAGGCGACCGCAAGGACGGCAAGGAGGGCGTCTGGACCGAGGGCGAGGCGCTGCGCATCGAGATCGACGATCGCAACGAACGCGTCGAACTGTTCGAGCGCGCGCGTGTGACGCGAGACCAGGATACGGTGAACGGCGAGTACATCTTCCTCGACCAGCGTACCGAGTTTTTTTCGGTAAGCACCGCGAAAGGTGCAACCCCCACCACGCCCGCCGTGCCCGGGGGCCGCGTGAAAGCGGTGATCCAGCCGAAGTCGAAGCCAGAAGCGAAATGAGCGTTCTACGCGCGCAGAGCCTGCGCAAGCGTTTCAAATCGCGCACTGTCGTCGACGGCGTGTCGCTGGAAGTCGCGAGCGGTGAAGTGGTCGGACTGCTCGGCCCGAACGGCGCCGGCAAGACCACCTGCTTCTACATGATCGTCGGGCTGCTCCCCGCGGACGCGGGTCGCATCCATCTGGACGAACGCGAGTTGACGCAACTGCCGATTCATCGCCGGGCAAGGCTCGGCATTTCCTACCTGCCCCAGGAAAATTCGGTGTTCCGCAAGCTATCGGTGGAGGAGAACGTGCAGGCGGTGCTGGAACTGCAGGGACTGCCGGCCTCCGACATACAGCCGCGCCTTGTCGAACTCCTGGGCGAATTGAACATATTGCACCTGCGCAAGCACACCGCCCTTTCGCTTTCGGGTGGCGAGCGCCGGCGCCTGGAAATTGCCCGCGCGCTGGGCACCAAGCCCGCTTTCATCCTGCTTGATGAGCCCTTTGCCGGTGTCGACCCGCTTGCCGTGCTCGACATTCAGCGCATCATCGGTTATCTCAAGCAACGCGGCATCGGAGTGCTGATCACCGACCACAACGTGCGCGAAACACTCGGCATCTGCGACCGCGCCTACATCATCAGCGAGGGCGCAGTGCTCGCCAATGGGCGGCCGGAAGAGATTGTCAGCAACGACAACGTCCGCCGCGTCTACCTGGGCGAGCACTTCCGCATGTAGCTGTAGCGCTGCGGCCCGCCGACATGAAACCAACCCTGCAGTTCCGGCTCTCGCAGCACCTGACGCTGACGCCGCAGCTGCAGCAATCGATCCGCCTGCTGCAGCTCTCGACAGTGGAACTGAACCAGGAAATCGAACGGCTGCTGATGGAAAACCCGATTCTCGAGCGCGAGGACGGCGAAACCGACGCCGCAAGCCCGGCGGCGGGCACGCGCGAGGAAGCACCGTCCGGGACGTCGTCCGAGGAAATTCCGGAGGGCAATCCCGAGCGCAACGAGGAACTGCCGGTGGATTTCGCCGCGCCCTGGCGCGGCGCCGAGGACAGCAGCGCAGACGACGACGGCGACCGCAACAACGCGGCGCCGGAGGCGCCGACACTGCGCGACCACCTCAATAGCGAGCTTGCGCTGACCAACCTCGGGACGCGGGACCGCGCGCTCGTCGGGCTGCTCATAGACGCGCTGGACGAAGACGGCTACCTGACGCAGTCGCTGGAGGATATCGCGGCCCTCATGTCGACCGGGGCCGACGTCAACGTCGAGGAACTCGCGATCGCGCTCAGGCATCTGCAGAACTTCGAGCCGGCCGGCGTGGGCGCGCGCGCCCCCGGCGAATGCCTGGCGCTGCAGATCCGTGCAAGGAGGGAAAATGGCCTCGACACGGGCGCCGTTGCCACCCTCGCGCTTGCGATCTGCGAGCGGCACCTCGATCTTCTCGCGAGCCGCGACTACGTGCGCCTGAAGAGCCTCACCGGCGCCGGCGACGAGGCGTTGCGCGCCGCGCAATCGCTGATCCGCGGACTGAACCCCCGTCCTGGCGCCGCCTTCGCCAGGATCGAGGCACGCTACGTGATTCCGGACGTGGTGGTGCGCAAGGTGAAGGGCGTCTGGCGGGCCAGCCTGAACCAGGAGGCGATGCCGCGCCTGCGCGTCAACCGGCTCTATGCGGAGCTCGCGGCGCGGCCGCGCAACAGGGGCGGCAACGCGCTCGCGACGCAGTTGCAGGAGGCTCGCTGGCTGATCAAGAACGTGCTGCAGCGCTTCGACACCATACTCCGGGTTTCGCAGGCGATCGTCGACCGGCAGCGAAGCTTTCTCGAACACGGCGAGGTCGCCATGCGCCCGATGGTGCTGCGCGAGATCGCCGACGTTCTCGGGGTGCACGAAAGCACGGTCTCGCGCGTAACCACGCAGAAATACATGGCGACACCGCGCGGCACCTACGAGCTCAAGTACTTCTTCGGCAGCCACGTCGCCACCGATACAGGCGGCGCGGCTTCCTCCACCGCGATCCGCGCATTGATCAAGCAGCTGATTGCCGCCGAGGACACAAAAGTGCCGCTGTCCGATTCACGCATCTCGCGGATTCTCGCGGAGCAGGGCATCGTGGTGGCGCGGCGTACGATCGCGAAGTACCGGGAAACCCTGCAGATTGCGCCTGTCAACCGGAGGAAAAGCCTGTGATCAGACTGAATGTCGCCTGCCATCGGCTCGCGGATCCCAAGGGGTTATAATCCGCGCCCTTCGATGAGCCTCGTCGCGAAGCTTCTACCGCTGCCCAACGTCCTGTCCGATCTTGCCGCTTCAAGCAAAAAGCGGCTGTTCGAGCAGGTCGGCCTGCTGTTCGAGAACCGGCACGGCATTGCCAGAGGCGTGGTGTTCGAGAGCCTGTTCGATCGGGAGCGCCTGGGATCGACCGGCCTCGGACAAGGAGTCGCGATTCCGCACGGACGCATCAAGGGGCTGAAGGATGCGATGGGGGCATTTGTGCGACTCGCCCAACCTGTGCCATTCGATGCCCCGGACGGCAAGCCGGTCAGCCTGGTGTTCACGCTGCTCGTGCCCGAGCACGCCACCGAAAAGCACCTTGAGATCCTTTCCCAACTGGCGCAGATATTCAGCGATCGACCGACGCGCGAAGCGATGCTGTTCGCCGTGGACGCCGCGGCGTTGCACCAGATCATCACCGCATGGCAGCCGGATGCTGCAGGTCAACGTCGCGCAGTTGCATGAGGACAACCGCGAGGCGCTTTCGCTTGCCTGGGTAGCCGGGCGCGAAGGGCGCACCGCGGTGCGCCGCGAATCGGCCGCGGCCGCGGCGCTGATCGGCCACCTCAACCTAACCCACCCGAACAGCGTGCAAGTGATCGGCGCCTACGAGGCCGACACCATCGCCGGGCTTGCGGACCGCCTGTTCGGGCCGGCGCCTGCGGCGCTGATTTTCGCCGACGGAGTGGCGCCACCACCACCGTTTCTGGAGGGCGCGGAACGCACGCACACACCGCTCTTTACCTCCCCTCTTCCCGCCGCGCGCGTCATCGAGAAGCTGGCGAATTACCTTGCCAAGCGGCTGGCCGACACCACGGAACGCCACGGCGTGCTGATGGACGTACTTGGCGTGGGCGTACTGATCACCGGCGATTCCGGCGTCGGCAAGAGCGAGCTCGCGCTGGAACTCATCAGCCGCGGCCAGGGATTGGTGGCGGACGATGTGGTGGAAATTTCGCGCATCGCGGCGACCACGCTGGAGGGCCGCTGCCCGCCGCTGCTCAAGGACTTCCTCGAGGTGCGCGGCCTCGGCCTGATCAACATCCGCGCCATCTACGGCGAAACCGCGGTGCGGCCGAAGATGAAACTGAAACTGGTCGCGCATCTCGAAAAACCCGCCAGGGGCGGCGAGCGCGACACCACCGAGCGCCTGCCGCTGTCGGAGCTGTCCGAGGAAATTCTCGGCGTGACGGTGCGCAAGGTAGTGATCCCGGTTGCCGCCGGCCGCAACCTCGCCGTGCTGCTGGAAGCGGCGGTCCGCAACTACATCCTGCAGCTGCGCGGCAAGGACTCGGCAACCGAGTTTCTCGCGCGCCAGAGGCAGGCGATGGAGGACGACATCTAAAGTGCAGCTCGTCCTGGTCAGCGGTTTGTCGGGTTCGGGCAAGAGCATCGCGCTCGACGTCCTGGAAGACAGCGGCTATTACTGCGTCGACAATCTGCCCGCGACGCTGCTGCTCGATGTCGTGAAATTTCTGGGCGAGGCAGGGCACGACCGCGTCGCCATCAGCGTCGATGCGCGTAGCGTGGCGCTCGCGTCGCTGCCGGAACGTCTTGCGGCGCTCAAGGCGCGCGGTGCGCAATCAACGCTGCTTTTCCTCGAAGCGAGCGGCACCACGCTGCTGCGCCGCTTCTCCGAAACCAGGCGCAGCCATCCGCTGGCCGGTTCCGGTCCGGCGCCTGGTCTTACACTCGGTGAGGCGATAGAACACGAGCGCCGCCTGCTCGCCGGCGTCTCCGAGCTCGGCCACCGCATCGATACCAGTGCTCTGCAACCCAAGGTGCTGCGCAACTGGATCAAGGACCTGCTGGGGCTGGGCGAGGGGTCCCTCACGCTGCTATTCGAGTCGTTTGCGTTCCGCGAGGGCATTCCAATCGATGCCGACTGGGTGGTGGACGCACGCATGCTTCCCAACCCGCATTACGAGCCGGGTCTGCGCGATCTCACCGGCCGCGATGCACCGGTGATCGAGTACCTGGAACGGCAGGAGAAAGTCGGCGCGTTCCTCGAGGATGTGCGCGCCTTCCTTGCGCGCTGGCTGCCCGAGGTGCGGCGCGACAATCGCAACTACCTTACCGTCGCGATCGGTTGCACCGGCGGGCGGCACCGCTCGGTCTACCTCGCCGAACAGCTCGCGCGCGCGTTCAGCGCCGAAACACGGGTACTGGTGCGCCATCGCGGCCTCACTGCTGCAACTGCAACGGCCGCCGAATGACGGGCATCGGCAAGGAGGTTCCGCTCTTCCCGCTCAACACGGTGCTTTTTCCGGGCGGCCTGCTGCCGCTCAGAATCTTCGAGCAGCGCTACCTGGAAATGGCCAAAGGATGCCTGCGCGACGGCACGCCTTTCGGCGTCTGCCTGATCCGCGAAGGCGCCGAGGTAGGAGCACCGGCAACGCACGAGGACCTGGGGTGTCTTGCGCGCATCACACAATGGGACATGCAGCAGCTCGGACTCCTGCAACTGGTGGCGCAAGGCGCCGAACGTTTCCGCGTGCTGACCAAACGCGTTCGGGCCGATGGACTCATCCTCGCCGACATCGAGCTCCTCGCGGAGAATCCAGACACGCCGATGCCGGAAAAATTCCGCGCCTGCAGACAACTCCTCGAGCGCATCGTCGCGGAGCACGGCGAGCGCCTGTTCGCCAAACCGTTCCGGCTGGATTCGAGCGCCTGGGTGGGCGCGCGCCTGGCCGAGGTGCTGCCCTTGCCTGCCGCGGCCAGGCAGAAACTGTTCGAGCTGGACGACAGCGTGCAGCGCCTCGAAATCATGCAACGGCTGCTGGTGGAAAGCGCCCTGGCGGACGGATCAGGCCAGACCTAGCAGCAGCTTTCGCGCTGGCGCCGGAACCGCTGCGCGCGCGGCCTGGGTCACGTCAAGCCAGATCCGGCCCGGTGATTCGGCGCGCGGCAGTAACTTTCTCACGCTGCAGAGAAGCGGCTGAATGTTCAGCCGGAAATGCGTGAATCCGTGCGCGATCACCTCCAACTTTTGTGCTTTGGCGATCTCGCAGGACAAGTTCCTCTTGCAGAAGGACCTGACATCCCCGCCGGGACTTTCCGGAAAAACCCAAAGCCCGCCCCAGATTCCCGCGCTTGGCCGCCGCTCCAGCAGGACCGAGCCCTTGTGCAGCAGCACCAGCCAGGTCGAGTGCTGCAGCGGCAGCGGTTTGCGCTTGCGCACGGCAGGCAATTCGCCGATCCGGCCCTCGCGCCGCGCCACGCAGTCCCGGGCAACGGGACAACGCTCGCAGGCCGGACTTTTTCGCGTGCAGACAGTTGCTCCGAGATCCATGAGCGCCTGGGTGTAGGTCCCGATGCCGCGCGCCGGAAGGAGCTTCTTCGCCAGCGCCCCTTGCGCTTTTTCCCCCTCGATCCCGAAGCAGCGGGCCAGCACCCGCTTGACGTTGCCATCGTGGATAGCCGCTCGCCGGCCGAAGGCGAACGCGGCAATGGCGGCGGCAGTGGACGGTCCCACGCCGGGCAAGGCCTGGATTTCCTCAAGGGTATCGGGAAACTTTCCTGCCTTGACCACCTGCCTCGCGGCGCACAGCAGGTTGCGGCCGCGGGCGTAGTAGCCAAGTCCGCTCCACAGCTGCAGGACCTCGTCTTGCGATGCGCCGGCCAGGGCGGCGATATCGGGGAAGCGGGCGAGGAATCGCGCGTAGTAGGGAATCACCGCCGCAACCTGGGTCTGCTGCAGCATGATCTCCGAGAGCCAGATGCGGTAAGGGTCGCGCGTTCTCTGCCAAGGCAGTCCGTGCCGGCCGTGGCGCCGCTGCCACAGGATGAGTTTTTGCGCAAAATCCGCCACTCGCCGATTCTATGGCAAGGTAGCGGTTCGCATGCTCACCTTCATTCTTCGCCGTCTGGCACAGGCGGTACTTGTCATGCTGGCGGTCGGGCTGATCGCGTTTTCGCTATTCCGCTTTGTCGGCGATCCGGTGCTGTTCATGCTCGGCCAGGACGCGACCTCCGATGACCGTGCGCGGATCACGCAAATGCTCGGGCTTGACCGGCCGTTTTACGTGCAGTACGCAAACTTCGTCGCGCGGGCGGCACAGGGCGAATTCGGGCGCAGCCTGCGGCAGGCACAGCCGGTATCCAAGCTGATCGCCGAGCGCTTGCCGGCAACGCTCGAGCTGTCCATGGTGGCCGCGCTGCTCGCGCTGGCCGGCGGCGTCTCCATGGGCGTGTACACCGCGCTGCGACCGAACACGTGGTTGTCCCAGGTGATGCTCGCGGTATCTCTCATCGGTGTATCGCTGCCCACGTTCCTGATCGGCATCCTGCTGATCCTGGTCTTCGCGGTACAGCTCGGCTGGCTGCCGTCCTTCGGGCGTGGCGACACCGTGTCGCTCGGCTGGTGGAGTACCGGCTTTCTAACCGCCTCGGGACTTAAGTCGATCATCCTGCCGGCGATCACGCTGGGCCTGTTTCAGATGACGCTGATCCAGCGGCTGGTGCGCGCGGAGATGCTCGAAGTGCTGCGCACCGATTACATCAAGTTCGCGCGCGCCCGCGGGCTCACCGACCGCGCGGTGCACTTCGGGCACGCGCTGAAGAATACCCTGGTGCCGGTCATCACCATCACCGGGCTGCAGCTGGGCGCGATCATCGCGTTCGCGATCATCACCGAGACCGTGTTCCAGTGGCCGGGAATGGGGTTGCTGTTCATCCAGGCGGTCGGCTTCGCCGACGTGCCGGTGATGGCAGCCTACCTGTGCCTGATCGCGCTTTTTTTCGTCGTCATCAACCTGGTCGTCGACTTGCTCTACTATGCGGTTGACCCGCGCCTGCGCATAGACCGGGCCGTCGCCGCGGGCTGAATCCGTCGCCGCACACACGCCAGAGGAACCCCATGAACGCACCCGCCGAGAAAATGAGTTCTCCTGTCGAGAAGATCCGCTCCTATCACGCCGAACTGCGCAACATACGGCGCGACATCCATGCCCATCCCGAGCTTGCCTTCCAGGAAAATCGCACCTCGCAGCTGATCGCCGATCAGCTCGCCGCCTGGG
Organism: Burkholderiales bacterium; assembly: GCA_038904015.1. GTDB lineage: Bacteria > Pseudomonadota > Gammaproteobacteria > Burkholderiales > SG8-39 > RBG-16-66-20. The sequence continues at coordinate 32,110 of JBCKKZ010000008.1, forward strand.
GCATCGAAGTGCACCGCGGCCTGGCGAAGACCGGCCTGGTGGGCGTGGTGAAGGGCAAAAAGACTTCCAGCGGCCGCGCCATCGGACTGCGAGCCGACATGGACTGCCTGCCGATGCACGAGACCAACGACATTCCGCACAAGTCCAAGCACGCCGGGCGCATGCACGCCTGCGGGCACGACGGGCACACCACCATGCTGCTGGGTACCGCGCGCTACCTGGCGGAAACCCGCAACTTCGATGGCACCGCATATCTGATCTTCCAGCCGGCCGAGGAGGGCGGCGGCGGCGGCAAGCTCATGGTCGAGGAAGGGCTGTTCGACCGCTTCCCCGCCAACGAGGTTTATGCGGTGCACAACTGGCCGGGGCTGCCGCCGGGACAGATGGCGGTCCGGCCGGGTCCGGTGATGGCGGCCACCGACGAGATCGTGCTCACGATCCGCGGCAAAGGCGGCCACGCAGCGATGCCGCACCTCACGGTTGACCCTGTGGTCGTCACCGCGCAGGTGATCACAGCGCTGCAAACCATCGCCAGCCGCAATGCCAACCCGCTCGATGCAATCGTGGTTTCCGTTTGCTCGATGGAAACCAGCCAGACCGGCGTGTTCAACGTGATTCCGGACTTCGTCAAACTCATCGGCACCGTGCGCACTTTCCGCCCCGGGACGCGCGATATGGCCGAGGTTCGCATCAAGGAAATCGTCGCTGGCGTCTCCACCGCGATGGGGGGCAGCGCCGAGATCGCGTACAAGCGCGGTTATCCGTCCACAATCAATTCCGAGCGCGAGGCGGTCTTTGCGGCCAAGGTGGGCGAACGCGTATTCGGCAAGAACAACGTGTTCACCGATGCCGAGCCAACCATGGGCGGCGAGGACTTTTCCTACATGCTGCAGGCGCGCCCCGGCGCCTACGTCTTTCTCGGCCAGGGCGGCGGACCGAACAACTGTTACCTGCACAACCCCGGCTACGATTTCAACGACGAGGTGATCCCGCTCGGCGCCGGCTATCTCGCCGCGCTCGTGGAGGAGTCGTTGCCGTTGAAGTGATTTTCCAGGAATTTTGGAAGAACGACCTCGCGTACAGTTTTCGCAGGTCCCCGGTCGCCATCGTTGCGGCCGTGCTGACCGTGATCTGCGTCGGCGGGGCGCTGCTTGCGCCCTGGATTGCGCCGCACAATCCTTTCGATCCCGCGTCGCTCGACCTGAACAAGGCTTTCGCGCCACCGGCTTGGGTGGCGCAGGGCGCGGCCAGCTATCCGCTGGGCACGGACGACCAGGGCCGCGACATTCTCTCGACGATCCTGTACGGGGCGCGCATATCGCTTGGTGTCGGGGCGGCAGCGGTGCTGTTCGCACTCGTGGTCGGGGTCACGCTCGGGCTCCTGTCGGGATATCTCGGCGGCCGCCTCGATGCCTTCATCATGCGCGTCGCCGACATCCAGCTGTCCTTTCCCGCGATCCTGATCGCGCTGCTGGTGGATGGCGTCGCGCGCGTCGCCCTGCCCGCCGAGTCGCACGGCGAGATTGCGATCCCCGTGCTGATCTTCGCGATCGGGGTCTCGGGCTGGGTGCAATACGCGCGCACGGTGCGCGGCTCGACGCTGGTCGAAAAAAACAAGGAATACGTGCAAGCGGCCCGTGTCATCGGGCGGCCGCCGCTCGCGATCATGCTGCGGCACGTACTGCCGAATGTCATGGGACCGGTGCTGGTGATCGCGACGATCCACATCGCCACCGCGATCATTACCGAGGCGACGCTCTCCTTTCTTGGCGTCGGCGTGCCGCCCACGCGGCCATCCCTCGGCACACTGATCCGCATTGGCAATGAATTTTTGCTCTCCGGCGAATGGTGGATCACGGTATTTCCCGGCATCGCCCTGGTGACGCTGGTGCTTTCGGTGAATCTGCTCGGCGACTGGCTGCGCGACGCCCTCAATCCGAAGCTGCGTTGAGGAGGCGGCGAGCCGCGCATGATCCTCGAAGTAGTTGACCTGAAAATAGAGTTCCGGACGCGCCACGGCACGCTGGTGGCGGTAGACGGGATCACCTTCTCCATCGCGCCCGGCGAAGTGCTCGGCGTGGTCGGCGAATCCGGGGCCGGAAAATCGCTCACCGGTACCGCCATCATCGGCCTGCTCGAACCTCCCGGCTGCATCGCCGCGGGCGAGATCCGGCTCGAAGGCGAGCGTATCGACAACCTGCCGTACGAAGCCATGCGCCGCATCAGGGGGCGCCGGATCGGTGCGATCTTCCAGGATCCGCTTACCTCGCTCAATCCGCTGTACACGATCGGCGCGCAGCTGGTGGAAACCATCCGCACGCACCTCGATATCGGCGCCGCCGAAGCGCGGGAGCGGGCGCTTGCGTTGCTGCGCGAAGTGGGCATCCCGGCGCCCGAGGATCGCATCGACCACTATCCGCACCAGTTCTCCGGCGGCATGCGCCAGCGTGTCGTGATCGCGCTGGCACTGTGCGCGGAACCGCGCCTGATCATCGCCGACGAACCGACGACGGCGCTGGATGTCTCGATCCAGGCGCAGATCATCCAGCTGCTGAAGAAACTCGCGCGCGAACGTGGCGCCGCGGTGATGCTGATCACGCACGACATGGGCGTGATCGCGGAGACCGCCGACCGCGTCGCGGTGATGTACGCCGGCCGGATCGCCGAAATCGGCCCTGTGCGGGAGGTGATTCGTGCCGCGCGTCATCCCTATACCGCCGGGCTGATGGGTTCGATTCCGAAGATCCGCGCCGCAACGCAAACCAGGCGCGGGCCGCTGGTGCAGATCGACGGCACGATGCCGCGGCTGAACGCCATCCCGCCGGGCTGCGCCTTCCATCCCCGCTGCGCCAGGTGCTTCGAGCGCTGCCTCACCGAACGGCCCGAGCCGCGGCCTGTTGGCGCGAACCTCACCGCCTGCTGGCTCTATGAGCACGGTGCAGCCTAGCCCGCTTCTCAGCCTCAGCAACGTGGGGCGCGACTTCGACGTCTCGCGGCCCTGGCTGAACCGGATCATCGAGCGCGCCCCGCGGCAGCTGCTGCGCGCGGTGGACAGCGTCAGCTTCGATGTGCGCAAAGGCGAGACATTCGCGCTGGTAGGCGAGTCCGGCTGCGGCAAGTCCACGCTCGCGCGCCTGATCGTCGGGCTGTACGCGCCCTCGCGCGGCAGCATCCGGTTCGACGGCGTGGAGATCTCGAATCCCGCGGCAAGAGTGGAGACCACCCGCATGCGGCGCCGCATGCAGATGATCTTCCAGGACCCCTTCGCCAGCCTGAATCCGCGCTGGCGGGTGCGCGACATCGTCGCCGAGCCGATCCGGGTGCTCGGACTCGCGGCGGACGAAGCCGAAGTGGTTGCGCGCGTCGCCGAGCTGCTGAAACAGGTCGGCCTCGCGCCCGAAGATGGCGAGAAATATCCGCATGAGTTCTCGGGCGGCCAGCGTCAGCGCATCTCGATCGCGCGCGCCCTCTCGGGCCGCCCCGAATTCCTGGTGTGCGACGAGCCGACGTCCGCGCTCGACGTCTCGGTACAGGCCCAGATCCTCAACCTGATGAGCGAGCTGCAGACGAGGCTAGGACTGACCTACCTGTTCATCTCGCACAACCTGGCGGTGGTTTCGCACGTCGCAGACCGCGTCGGCGTCATGTACCTTGGGCGCCTGGTCGAGATCGCGGACGCCCAGGACCTGTTTGCACAGCCGAAACATCCATATTCGAGGATGTTGCTCGATGCCGTGCCCGACCTGGAGATGAGCGGCCGCCAGCGCACGCCTGTCGCAGGCGAGGTGCCGAACCCGCTGTCGCCGCCCTCGGGCTGCGCTTTCCATCCGCGCTGCCCGCATGCCAATGACAGGTGCAAGATCGAAAGTCCGAAACTGATCTGGCATGGCGATGCGGCGAGCGCCTGCCATGCAGTCGAAGAGAACCGGATCTAGCGCTTGAACAATCCTCGCACCGAGTCGCCGAGACCGCTCGCGCCTTTCTTGACTGATTCGGTAACGCCGCCCGCGCCACTGCCCAGCAGCGCCGTGTAGTCCACGTTCCAGTTAGGATTGTCGAGCGGCCCGCTCAGCTTTACCGGAATCGTAATCCCGGCGACATTGCTCGCATCGCGACCGCCCTGCCCCTTGGTGGTTGCGGCGAGCGTCGCCTTGGCCAGATAGTCAATGGTGTTGTTGCCGATGTCCAGATTGCCCGCGCCGCCCAGGCGCAGGAATGGCGACGCCGCCTTCAGATCGTCGTTGTGCGCGACGCCGCCCGCGATTTTGAAGCTCGCGCTCATCTCGGAGAAATCGGTCTTCTGCGAAGCATCGGGCTTCGCCTGCTTCGCGCCCAACGCCGACTTCACGTTGCGCGCGCTGTCGGCGAGGTTGATGCCCTTGATCGCGCCGTCCTTCATCTCGACGCGCGCGCTGCCGGCAAGCGCCTTTTTCAGCGCCGTCACGGTACCGCCGGAGGTCTGCACATCCAGCGTCACGTTGCCCCGCCCCTCAAGCACGTCCTTCTGCGCCATATCGCGCAGCAACGCGCCGAGCGCGACGTTCTGCACCGCTTCCTTGACGTGAATCTTGTTGCCGTTCGCATCGGCCGAGAACGCGCCGGACAGCGTACCGCCGTACAGATTGGCCGAATGCGGCGCAACGTCCAGCTTGCCTCCCTCGAGCTTGACCTCCGCTTTCACGTTCTCCAGCTTGGCGCGTTTCGCGGTCAAGGTACCGATGGCAAGCTTGCCGCTCACGGACTTTCCCTTGAGGCCGGCGAGGTTGACACGCTCGTCCGCCTTCGCATCCTTGCGCTCCGGCGGCAGGTAACGGTCCACGTTGAGGCGATCGATGCTGACATCGAAGTTCGCCTTCAAGGGGGCGAAATTGGTCAGCTCGATTTTCGCCTTCAGCGCGGAGTCGTCCAGCCGGCCCGAAATCTCGGCCTGCAGATCCTGCTTCGCGAGGTTCGCCTTGATGGCGGCGACGAGCTTCGCCTTGGCGGAAATTCCCGCCACCACGGCGTCGAGATCCAGCGAGACCTTCGGGATCGTAAGCGCGCTCGCGGTGCCTTCCACCGTGGCGATCAGGAGCCGCGCATCGATGTTGCGCTGCGGACCCTTGATCTGGATCGAGACTTTGACTTCGGAACCCGAGGCCTTGGCGGGCGTGACTTCCACCTTGGGTGCCGAAAAATCCGCAGCAATGCTGTCCTGGTCGAAACGCCCTTTGAGTTGCGCGCTGAATTTGTCGAAGGCGAACTCTTCCTTGCCGAGATTGAAGCGCAGCGCGCCCGCCGCCTGCACCCGGAGGTCCACCTCCGGCTTCTTCCCGGTGAGCCGCGCCGACAGCAACACATCGCCCGGGGTCTGCCCGTCGAGCCGGCCGGTTTTCAGATTCAGCTCCGCGATGTTCAATTCCTGCCCGCTCGCCTCATCCCGGTAAGCAAGCTGCGCCTTCTCCACGGTCACCTCGGCAAGGCGCACGTTGGGCGGTTCCTCGGGTTTGCCCGCGGCTTTTTCCTTGCCTCCGGCCAGGTCGGCAAAGTTCGTGCTGCCGTCCTTGCGGCGAACCACACTCGCCTTCAATCCGGAGAGCTTGAGCATCTCGACCGCAATCTCGCCGGAAAGAAGCGGCATCACGCGCACCGCGAACTCGGCCGCATCGAACGAGACGAAAATCTTGTCGCTGCCGGGTTCGCTTAGCGATGTCTTGCCGAGCGCCAAGCGGGCGACCGGAAACAGATTCACCTTCGGGTCGCCCTCGATTTTCAGCGTGCGATTCTTCTCCTTCATGGCGCTCTCCAGGCGCGCCTTGACGAACTTGCCATCGACGATCACCGCCGCCGCGCCCAGCGCCACGACCGCTAGCGCGGCCAGCCCGCCCATGCCGTACAGCAGAATCCTGACCGCTTTCATGGAGTCACCTTGTCCTTGTTGGCAATGCCGAATGGTACGTGCCCGGTCGCCACGTGCCGGCTGGCGGAGGCGACGTGCCCGCGCTGGTCATCGAAGTAGAAGTCAGGCTGGAAGGCCTTCAGGAACTCGCCCTTGTCCAGGCCGCCGAGAAACAGCGCCTCGTCCACCGCAATGTTCCATTCCATGAGCGTGCGCACCGCCCGCTCATGCGCCGGCGCGCTGCGCGCGGTGACCAGCGCGGTGCGCACGCGCATCGGCACGTCGGTGCCGGAGGCGGCCTGCAGCCGGTGCAGGGCCTCGAGCAGGGGTTTGAACGGCCCCGGCGGCAATGGCTGCAACGCGTGGGCCGTTTCGTGGCGGGTGAAAGCATCCAGGCCATCGCGCTGGAACACGCGCTCGGCCTCGTCCGAGAACAGCACCGCGTCGCCGTCGAACGCGATGCGCACCTCCTCGGCATGACGCCCGCCGGCCTGCGCCGACTCGGGCAGTACGCGCGCGGCCGGAAAGTTCGCATCGAGCGCGCCCATCACGTCCTGCTCGTTGGCGGACAGGAACAGGTTCGCCTTCAGGGCGTCGAGATACCGGTAGGGGCTGCGGCCGCGCGTGAACACGCCGCGCTCCAGCTTCAGGCCCGCGCGCTGCGCCGAGCGGAAAATGCGCAGGCCTGATACCGGATCATTCTTGGACAGGATCACCACCTCGACCAACTGCGCGTCGCCCGAATTGAACGCCAGGAGCTTTTTCACCAGCCGGAAGGCGACGCCTTCCTTCGCCGGCACGTCCATGCGCGAGTACTGCAGGTCGATATAGGCGCGCTCGCCCTGCGCGTCGAACACGCGGTTCTCCTCCTCGAAATCGAACAGCGCGCGGGAGGAAATCGCGACGACAAGCTTGCCCTCGACCGAATAAGGCATGGCGCTCCGGCGGCGTTGGAGCGGGTGAAGGGAATCGAACCCTCGTATGCAGCTTGGGAAGCTGCCGTTCTGCCATTGAACTACACCCGCTTAAGTGAAGAATTCTAAGGCAGAAAACAAAAGCCGCGGCAGGCCGCGGCTTTTGGGGAATATGGGTTGCGAAGGCTGTGCTACTGGATCCTGCGCAGATCCGAGGTCGACAGGGAAGCCATCAGCTCCCAGAGCTTCGGCTGCGTGACGGCTACCTGCTGCGCGTCCGCCGGGCGGAACACGATCGTCAGGGACTTGCGGCTACGCAGGTCGGCGAACTTGTTGCCGATGGCGCGGCCATCAATGTCGCGAATGATAGCGCCGCCGCGTGTCTGCTCCTCGTATCCCACGATTTCACCGCTCTCGCCGCGCATCGGGGTATAGAGCAGGACCTGGGCGACCACTTCGCCGGTACGTTCGTTACGCAGCATGTCCTTGTAGCCGATGACGTGACCCTGATCGTTCTTCAGGGTGTCTTTGCGCACGCTGGTGCCGAAATCGGTCATGGTGGTGCACCCGCCAATGGCGAGGCACGCTACGATGATCAATGCTCTGGTGGTCATTTTTCTTCTCCTACAATGTGCTACGGATCTCAATCTACTCTCTTAGTCCGGATTGTACAGGCATTAGTTCCGTTCTTCATGTATTACATAAGGATTATATGGCGGCGCAGCAAAGACCACAAGTCATTGGCAGGATTGTATTATTCTAAGGATGATCGAGATCTCCGTGAACGGCAGCACAAAGCACTACGAGCATCCCCTGGCGATTTCCGAACTCCTTCAGCGGATGGCGCTCGTGGGGAAGAAGATCGCAGTCGAGAAGAACGGCGAGATCGTGCCGAAGAGCGCGCACAGCTCGACACTGCTCGAAGACGGCGACCGGCTGGAAATCGTGGTGGCGGTGGGTGGGGGGTGACATGAAGGACGCGCTTCAGATCGCAGGCAGGACGTTCGAGTCCCGCCTGCTGGTCGGCACCGGCAAGTACAAGGACTTCGCGCAGACGCGCGCCGCGATCGAGGCTTCGGGTGCGCAGATCGTCACGGTCGCGATTCGGCGCACCAACATCGGCCAGACCCAGGGCGAGCCCTCGCTGCTGGAATTCCTGCCGCCCTCGAAGTTCACCTACCTGCCCAATACCGCCGGCTGCTACAACGCCAACGACGCCGTGCGCACGCTGCGCCTCGCGCGCGAACTGCTCGACGGCCACGACCTGGTGAAGCTCGAGGTGCTGGGCGACCCGCAATCGCTGTATCCGAACATGCCGGAAACCCTGGTGGCGGCGAAACAACTCGTCGCGGAGGGGTTCAAGGTGATGGTGTACTGCTCCGACGATCCGATCCAGGCGAAGATGCTGGAGGAGCTGGGATGCGTCGCGGTGATGCCGCTCGCATCTCTCATCGGCTCGGGCATGGGCATCCTCAACCCGTGGAACCTGCAGCTCGTGATCGACCGGGTGAAGGTACCGGTGCTGGTGGATGCCGGCGTCGGCACCGCCTCGGATGCCGCCATCGCGATGGAACTGGGCTGCGACGGCGTGCTGATGAATACCGCGATCGCCGCAGCGAAGGACCCGGTAATGATGGCGCGTGCGATGAAAAAGGCAGTTGAAGCGGGGCGCGAGGCGTTTCTTGCCGGCCGCATGCCGAGAAAACTCTATAGCGCGGCCCCCTCCTCGCCCACCGGGGGCACCATCACGCCGACACAGCCGAAGGCGGCTTGAAGAGGGAAATCAGAAGCTACGTCCTGCGCCAAGGCAGAACCACGCCTGCGCAACAGCGAGCAGTGGAAGAATTGTTTCCACGTCTTGGAATTTTATTCTCGGATCGTGTTCTGGATTTCAAAAACACTTTCGGAAGAACAGGACCGGTCGTCCTGGAGATCGGCTCAGGCATGGGCGAGACCACGGCCGAGATCGCGCAGGCAAATCCCGCCACCGATTTCATCGCCATCGAGGTTCACGGCCCGGGGGTGGGCAGCTTGTTGAAGAAGATTGAGGCGCTGGCGCTGAAAAATCTGCGTGTCATCCGGCACGACGCGGTCGAAGTGCTGGAGAACATGATTCCAGATGGCTCGTTAGCCGGCATCCACCTGTTCTTTCCCGACCCCTGGCCGAAGAAGCGCCACCACAAGCGCCGCCTGGTGCGGCCGCCGTTCGCCGCGCTCGCGGCGCGCAAGCTCGCGCCCGGCGGCTACTTCCACGCGGCCACCGACTGGCCGGAATATGCAACGCAGATCGACGAGGTTTTTTCTTCAAGCACTTTTTTTGAAAAAAACATCAATGCCAGAAAAGACCGCCCTGTCACCAAGTTCGAGCGCCGCGGCATCGGCCTCGGCCACCCGGTGCGCGACCTGCTATTCCTGCGCCGGAAGGAATAGCGCCGTCAGATCGTTCAGGAAGTGGCGGCCCCGCTCCGTCGGTTTAATCCGCTGTTCATTTCTTTCGATCAACCCCTTCGCCTCGGCCGCGCGCAACGCAGCTTCGATCGTCAATGCCGGCAATCCGCTTCGTTGGCCGTAGAGCGCCGGGCTGAAGCCCTCGACCAGCCGGAACGCGTTCAGCGCGAACTCGAGCGGCAACTCGCGCGCCAGGATGGTGCGCTGCTGCACCTCGCCGCTCGCGGCCAGGTACTCGCGCGGCTGCTTGATCCGCTCGTGGCGCGTCACGCGGTCGGCGAAGCTCAGCTTGCCGTGGGCGCCGGCGCCGATGCCGAGGTAGTCGCCAAACTCCCAGTAGTTGAGGTTGTGCCGGCAGCGCCGGCCGGGTCTGGCGAAGGCCGAGGTTTCGTAGTGCCCGAAGCCGGCGGCCACCAGCGCCTCTTCGAACGCGAGTTGCATATCGGCGGTGGCGTCATGCTCCGGCAGCTTCGGCGGTTGCGAAAAAAACACGGTATTCGGCTCGATCGTCAGCTGATAAGCCGAAAAATGCGGCGTGCCGTGGCGCACACCCTCCTCGATGTCGGCGCGCGCCATGGCTAGCGTCTGGCCCGGCAGGCCATACATCAGGTCGATGTTGACGTTGCCGAAGATCTCGAGCGCCATCCCGATCGCACGCCGCGCCTCGTTCGCCGAATGGATGCGCCCGAGCACCTTCAGCATTGCGTCATCGAAGCTCTGCACGCCGATCGACAGCCGGTTGACGCCGGCATCGCGATAACCCCTGAAGCGCCCGGCTTCGGCCGCGCCGGGATTGGCTTCCATGGTGATCTCGGCATCAGGCTCTAGCGGCAGGCGTGCGCGAACCGCCGACAGCAGCGCATCGATCTGCTCCGCGGGAAACAGGCTCGGCGTGCCGCCGCCGATGAAGACGCTGGTGAGGCGCCGCCCCCAGACCGACGGCAGCATCGCTTCCAGATCCCGGATCAGCGCGGCAACGTAGCCGGAAAATGGCAGATCCCCCTGCCGTTCGTGCGAATTGAAGTCGCAGTAAGGGCATTTCTTCACGCACCACGGCAGGTGTATGTACAGCGCGAGCGGCGGCAGTGCGTCAAATCTGACCTGACGCATGTCACGAAGCACGGCGCTCATTCGTTTTTCAACAATGTGAGGAGCTTTTGCAATGCCTGTCCACGATGGCTGATGCGGTTCTTTTCTTCGGGCGCGAGTTCCGCCGCGGTCTGCGTCATTCCCTGCGGCAGAAAAATAGAGTCGTAGCCGAATCCGCCGCCGCCGCGCGGCGCGCGCGCGATCGCGCCGTGCCAATGTGCCTGCGCGACAAGGGGCTGCTTATCGCCCGGCCCGCGCATCAGCACGAGGACGCATTCGTAATGCGCGCCGCGGTTGTCGTGGGGAGACATCTCCGCGAGAAGTTTTTCATTATTTCTCAGATCTGATCTTGGTTCACCAGCATAGCGCGCGGAGTGCACGCCCGGGGCGCCGCCCAGCGTATCCACACACAGGCCCGAGTCGTCGGCAAGCGCCGGCAGGCGTGTGGCGAAACAGGCGTGGCGCGCCTTGGCGAGCGCGTTGTCGAGAAAACTGTCGTGCGGCTCCTCGGCTTCGGTGATGCCAAGCTCGACCTGCGTGATCACGCGGGTGCCGAGCGGCGCCAGAAGCGCCTCTATCTCGGCCTTCTTGCCCGGGTTGCCCGAGGCAAGAACGATGCTCTTCACGCTTATTTCTTCCCGGGCTCGTGCTTCGCCAGCGCCTTCTTGATCTCGGCGATCTGGCGCTCGATGTCAGCGTCGCTCATGCGCAGGAAATCGGGCTCGGTGGCGTTGAAATCGCGCGCCTCGGTGGGCATTTCGCTCATCGGCACCGTGAGCGGCTCCACCGGCGCCGGCACAGCCTTGTCGTGCCACTCGATCGCCAGCACCGAAACGTTGTCGCACCGGGGTCCAGCGCGGGTCTCGGCAAGATCGGTCAGTTCCGGAAACGCCTTCTTCAAGTCCTTGCCGAGCAGGCCGGCCAGCAGATGGCGCTGCGTCAGCGGCCCCCAGAAGCCGTCCGAGCAAAGCAGAACGATGTCCTTCTGCGCGAGGCGCGCATGCGCGGTTGGCTCCACCCGGGGCGGACACGGCCCGCCGAGGCATTGCAGGAGCTTGTTGCGGTCCGGATGCGTCGCCGCCGCCTCCTCGCGGATCCTGCCGGCGTCGATCAGCATTTGCACGGGCGTGTGGTCGCGGGTACGCGTCACGATGCGGCCGTCGCGGATGACGTAGAGGCGCGAGTCGCCGACAAACGACCAGAAGGCATAACCGTCCTGCACCAGGCATGCCACCACGGTGGTGCGCGGCGAGTTCGACGGGTCCTGCACGAGCCCCTGGCGCTGTGTCTGATGCAGGATCATGGCGTGCGCGCGACCGATGGTGCGGAACAGAAAATTGTCAGGATCAACGACTTTCGGCTTCGCCTCGTTGTGAAAGGCGCTGCCCAGGCAATCCACCGTGATCTGCGCCGCGACATCGCCGTGCGAATGGCCGCCCATGCCGTCGGCCACCACCAGGAACAGTGCGTCCTTGGTGTGCCAATGCGCGATGCGGTCCTGCTGATAGGGCCGCTTGCCGATGCGCGTATCCTGGAAAATCGCGTATTTCACCGCCGGCTCTTCGCTCCGCTGCTTTTCGTTCCGCTGCTTTTCGTTCCGTTATGCATCAGCGCTTGACCCTGCGCAGGATCGCATCCTTCCATTGGTCGAGAATCGGTGCCTCGGCGCGAAACCCGGGTTCCTTCTCCCCCAGCAACGCCTTTTGCAATGCAAATACGCTCTGCGGCCGCTCCAGATGATCCAAGCGCAGGCACCAGTCTATGGTGTCCAGCAGATCCACGGAATACTTGCCGGCCCAGCCCTTGCGGGCACTGGTCATTCTGTCCTTCTCCACGCGCTGCGTCGCAACAGGCGGACCGGCGCCGGCGAGGCAGGCATACATGGAGGCGCCGATGGAGTAGATGTCGCTCCAGGGGCCGAGCTTTCCCCTCTCCCGGTGGTGCTCCGGGGAGGCGAAACCAGGCGTGTACATGGGCGGCAGCTTCAGGCCGTCCACCGTGAGCGTCTGGCGCGCGGCGCCGAAATCGATCAGCACCGGGTTGCCGTCGTTACGCACGTAGATGTTGCCCGGTTTGATGTCCAGGTGCAGCAGCTTGTTGGAATGCACCTCGCGCAAGCCGTTCAACAGCTGCACAAAAGTGTTGCACAGCCAGACCTCCTTGATCGCGCCGCTTTTCTTGTGGATGTGTTCCTGCAGCGTGCGGCCCCGCTCGTAGCGCATCACCAGATACACCGTCTCGTTGGCGCGGAAGAAGTTGAGGACGCGCACCACGTTGGGGTGCGACAGCGTCGCCAGCGCCCGGCCTTCCTCGAAAAAACACTTCAGGCCGTAGCGGAATGTAGACAGATTTTCCTCCGGCACCACGGGCGCGGGGCTGTCACTGGTACGCAGCGCGAGTGTCGCCGGCAGATATTCCTTGACCGCGACCGGCGTCTCGTTCTCGTCGTGCGCGAGGTAGACGAACGAGAATCCCCCCGAGGCGAGCAGGCGGAGAATCCGGTAATTTTCGAGTTGAAAGCCTTCCGGTAACGGCTGGTTGGCTTGGGAGGACATCTACCCTTATGATACCTGCATCCCCATGATCCATAGCATGACCGGCTACGCCGTCGCCAATGCCGATGCGGCGGGCGGCGCCCTGACGCTCGAACTGCGCTCGGTGAACTCTCGCTTCCTCGACCTGCAGCTCCGTGTCGCCGAGGAGCTGCGCGCCGCCGAACCGCTGCTGCGCGAATTGATCACGGGGCGGATCGCGCGGGGAAAGGTGGAGTGCCGCCTTTATAGAGGAAACTCTGCTCCCCAGGCGCGCCAACAACTCAATATCCAGGCAATTCAACAGCTGCGGGACCTCGCGACCGAGGCTGCCGAGGCGTTTCCCGGCATATCGCCGCTGCGAACCGCCGACGTCCTGCGCTGGCCTGGCGTGCTCGCCGAGCCCGCCGCGGATGAAGAGCGTACGCGCGGCGTGCTGGACCACCTTTGCCGCGCGGCGCTGGATGAACTGTGCGCTGCGCGCGGCCGCGAAGGCGCCAAGCTGGCGGCGATCCTGCTCGGCCGCGTCGGCGAAATGCGCAAGCGATTGGCCGAGGTCGCCCCGCTCGTACCCGAGGCAGTGGCGGCCTATCGCGCGAAAATCTCCGAGCGCCTGCGCGAGGTGCTTGGCACTGGCGACGACGAGCGGGCGCGCGCCGAAGTCGCGCTGTTCGCCGCCAAGAGCGACGTCGACGAGGAGCTAACGCGCCTCGCCACGCATCTGGACGAAGTCGAGCGGGTCCTCGCCAATGGCGGCGCTGTCGGCAAGCGACTGGATTTCCTCGCGCAGGAACTCAACCGCGAGGCAAATACCCTTGCATCCAAGGCGGCGGGGCTCAGAATTGCGGATTGCGCGCTGGAGCTGAAACTTCTCATCGAACAGGTGCGGGAACAGGTGCAGAACATCGAATGAGCGGATTGCTATTCGTGATTACCGCACCCTCGGGAGCCGGAAAGAGCTCGCTTATCGACGCGCTGCTCAAGGACGATCCGCGCCTGCGGCTCTCGGTCTCCTACACCACGCGCGCGCCGCGGCCGGGCGAGGTGAACGACCGCGAGTACCACTTCGTCGACGACAAGACCTTCCTCGCCACGCTCGAGCGCGGCGAATTCCTCGAGAGCGCCGAAGTGCACGGCAACCGATACGGCACCTCGCAAGCGGTGATCCGCGAAGCGTTGGCGCGCGGCCAGGACCTGGTGCTCGAGATCGACTGGCAGGGCGCGCAGCAGGTGCGCCGACTGTACCCCGTCTGCACCGGCGTGTTCATCCTGCCGCCGTCGGTGGCGGAACTCGAGCGCCGCATGCGCGCGCGCGGCCAGGATTCGGATAGCGTGATCAAGCGCCGGCTGGCGAGCGCGGAAGAAGAAATTTCCCACGCCTCCGAGTTCGATTACGTTATAATTAACAAAGACTTCGATGTCGCCAAGCAGGACTTGCAGGCGATCATCCGGGTCGAGCGCCTGCGCAAAGCGCGCGCCTGAATTCCTGTAGCCAAACCGTCGTTATTGAAAGTGCTCCATGGCCCGCATCACCGTTGACGATTGCCTCAAGCGCATCCCGAACCGTTTCCAGCTCACATTGACGGCCACTTACCGTGCGCGCCAGCTCAGTGCGGGCGCATCGCCCCTGGTCGAACCGAACCGTGACAAGTTCACCGTGATCGCGCTGCGTGAGATCGCCGCGGGCAAGATCGGCGTCGAAGTTCTGCGGCGCAACCAGACACCCCCCGCCCCCACGCCCGTGGCCGTGGCGCCGATGACGCCGGATACGCCCACGCTCTAGCAACATAACGCCTGGCTGGGGGGCCGGGCAAACACCCGCATCGCGGGTGTCCAGGGCTACACTCCCCCCATGTCCGCATTTCCCGTGCTCGATGAGTCCCGCTTCGGTTACCTGAAGCCGACCGACGTCGCGCGCCTTGCCGAGGCCTACCGCTTCTCGGGCGCCGCGCATGCCGGACAGACACGTCAGTCCGGCGAGCCGTACATCTCGCACCCGCTCGCAGTCGCCCAAATCCTCGCCGACTGGCGCCTCGACGGGCAAGCCCTCGTGGCCGCCCTGCTGCACGACGTGATGGAGGACACCTCGGTCACCAAGGCCGAGATCTCCGATACCTTCGGCAAGCCCGTCGCGGACCTGGTCGATGGCGTCTCCAAGCTCGACAAGATCGAGTTCCAGTCGGCCGAGGACGCGCAGGCGGAGAACTTCCGCAAGATGCTGCTCGCGATGGCGCGCGACGTGCGCGTGATCCTGATCAAGCTCGCCGATCGCCTGCATAACATGCGCACGCTGGAGGCGGTTGTGCCTTCCAAGCGACGCCGCGTGGCACGCGAGACGATGGAAATCTACGCGCCGATCGCCAACCGGCTCGGCTTGAACGCTCTCTTCCACGAACTGCAGGAACTCGCCTTCTCGCATACCCACCCGATGCGCTACCGGGTGCTCTCCAAGGCCACGCGCGCGGCGCGCGGCAACCGGCGCGAGGTGGTCGGCAAGATCGAGGCGGCGATCACGTCGCGGCTTGCCGAAGCCGGCGTCGCCGCCACGATCAACGGCAGGGAAAAGAACATCTACTCGATCTACCGCAAGATGATCGAGAAGCACTTGTCGTTCTCGGAGGTGCACGACATCTACGGCTTTCGCGTGGTGGTGAAGGATGCGCCCACCTGCTACCTTGCACTCGGCGTGCTGCATGGCCTGTACAAGCCGGTGCCGGGCAAGTTCAAGGACTACATTGCGATCCCGAAGGCAAACGGCTACCGGTCGCTGCATACCGCGCTCATCGGCCCCTACGGCGTACCGGTCGAGATCCAGCTGCGCACGGAGGATATGCACCGGCTGGCCGAAGCCGGCGTCGCCTCGCACTGGATGTACAAGAGCGACGCCGATTCGCTGTCCGAATTGCAGAAAAATACGCATCAGTGGCTGCAGTCGCTGCTGGAAATCCAGAGCCAATCGGGCGATTCGCGGGAGTTTCTCGAGCATATCAAGGTGGATCTGTTCCCCGACGAAGTTTATGTCTTTACGCCCAAGGGCCGCATCTTGTCGCTGCCGCGCGGCGCAACCGCGGTGGATTTTGCCTACGCCGTGCACACCGATATCGGCAATAAATGCGTCGCGGCCAAAGTAAGCGGCGAACTGGTGCCGCTGCGCACCGAGCTGCGCAACGGCGACCGCATCGAGATCATCACCACCGGCTATGCAAAGCCCAATCCGGCGTGGCTGCAGTACGTGCGCACCGGCAAGGCGCGCTCCAACATCCGGCATTTCCTCAAGACCATGCAGTACGACGAATCGGCGGCGCTCGGCGAACGGCTTCTGGAGCAGGCGCTCAAGGCTGCCGGCCACGCCGCCTCCGAGATCGACGAGGAGAGCTGGGCGCGCGTGGTGCGCGATGCGGGCGCGCATTCGCGGCAGGAAGTTCTCGCCGACATCGGCCTGGGCAGGCGCCTGCAGGCGGTGGTCGCGAGACGGCTGCTGCGCAAGACCGAGCGTGAGGAAGCAAAGAACGGAATGCCAAAGAGCGCGGCTGCAAGCGTGGTGATCCGCGGCACCGAGGGCATGGCGGTGCAGCTCGCCAGCTGCTGCCGCCCGATTCCCGGCGACGCCATCGTCGGCTCGATGAAAAAGGGCCAGGGGCTGGTGGTGCACGACGCCGATTGCAGGCAGGCGATGCGCTCGCGCCGCAACCAGCCCGGCCAGTGGATAGACGTGGAATGGGACCGCCAGCCGAGCCGCCTTTTTCAGACCGCGGTGCGGGTGGTGGTGACGAACCAGCGCGGCGTGCTCGCCAAGGTCGCCTCCGAAATCGCGGCCGCCGGCTCGAACATCGACGCCATCAGCATGGAAGAGGACCGCGCGGTCTTCACCACCATGTTGTTCATCATTGAAGTCGCCAACCGGCAGCACCTCGCGCGCATCATGCGCGCGCTGCGGCGCCTGCCGGAAGTCGAGAGGCTCGCGCGCGCGCGCGAATAGTCGAGAAAATACCGGACGGAGAGAGCCATGAACGAGACCGCAATGAAGCGGGAGCACGATTTCAGCGACCGAACCAGGTACGATGCGTTGATGGAGGTGGTGCGCAATCGGATGACGGTGCGCGCATTCGATCCGGGCTACACGGTCCCGCGCGAACACTACGAAATGATCCTTGAGGCGGCGCGCCACGGCCCCTCGGGCGCCAACGCGCAGCCCTGGCATTTCATCGTTGTCACCGACCAGTCCCTGAAAAATGAAATCATGGCGTACTTTCGCGAGGAGCAGGTCCTCCGGGCGAAGCTCAAGATGAAGTTTCCGACCCCCGATTACCGCGGACTCGCCACGGCTCCGGGGTTCATCGTCATCGCCAGCGACTTCCGCTGGGTGAAGGCGTTTCCCGTGCTGAACGACGGCTCCGACCTGGACAGGATGTACAAGGAAAACGCCGAGCGCATCCTGCTGCAGAGCGTTGCGGCCGCCACCATGTCGGCCCATCTCGCCGCCGCCGCCCTCGGCTACAACGTGTGGTGGGTGACCGCGATCGGCCAGGAAAAGGCGCAGCGCGCGATGAAGCCCCTTCTCGGCATCCCCGATCAACTCTCGGTGCTAGACATCATGTGCTTCGGGCCGCCCGCCAAGCAGCCCTACAAACGGTGGAAGAAGAACCTGGGCGATATCGTCAATTGGAACAGGTTTGACCCCGCCCACTTCATGACCGACGCGCAGATCGACGAATGGGTGGCAACGACGCGCCACAAGGTCATGTACAAGGACGCCCAGAACGTCGACTGAATAAAAAAGGGCCCGCGGACAATTGCCGAGGCCTTCCGACTTGCGGGCGGTTCGGTCGAGTTGCTTTATATCGCCGCGAGACGTTCCACGGTATCGGGATAGCGTTTGACGAGATTGATCAGCAGGGCCGCTTGCGCATTGGGCTTCGCTCGTCCCTGCTCCCAGTTCTCCAAGGTGCGCGGATTCGTGCGCAGGTACACCGCAAACAGTGCCCTGGAGAGCTTGAGCGCGTGGCGCACCCGCACCAGTTCGCGCGGGGTCACATCCGGCGCTGGCTTGTACTCCACCGCATGCGTGCGCAACGTGCGCTTGCCCTGCCGGGCCTCCGCAAGCGCAGCCATGCCCTCGCTCAGTTCCGCGAACAGATTGCGCTTCGCGCTCCGCATTGCCTTGGTTTCTGCTTTCATTTTTTTCTGCTCCTTGCCTCTAGTTCGGCCTTGATCATCGTCTTTAGCGTCTTGCGCTCCTTGGGTGTCAGGTCCGACGCTTCGTCCTTGTCGTAGAGCGTGTAGAGCCAGAACTGAAGACCTTCGGTCCGCCAGTAGTAAATCACCCTCAGGCCGCCGCGCTTCCCTTTGCCGCGTCGCGCGTCCGCGAAACGCAGCTTTCGGAGGCCGCCCGTACCTTCGATGACATCGCCCGCTTCCGGGTTCGTCATCAGGTACTGCTGAAGACGCGCAAAGCCGGCGTCATCCAGATAATCCTGCCGGTTGCGCTCGAATGCCGGCAGTTCTACGAACACCGCTTTCACTTGGCTAGTATACGTAACTTGCGTATATACGCAACCTGCGTAGCAAAGGGAGCCCGACAAATTCCGGAAAAAATGGGGCCTAGCATCTCTGCTAGGCCCCTGGTGAATTTGGTAGGCCGTGCCGGATTCGAACCGGCGACCAACGGATTAAAAGTCGAAGACTAAGCCGCTCGTAGCGCTTGCCAGTAGTACTTCCTAGAGGCTAAGCCAGCTCTCAAGCCGGGGCCCCAACGTCATCTGTGGCACAAATTTGGCACAGCATGGAAAGAGATCCCCAATCGGGTCGACACTAACAGACCTTTGCTAAAGTGCGAGGACGAAATTCCTCAGCGCGTCGTACGCTACACTGTCTGCGTTAATTTGGCTGGAATCGAAGGCCTTCCCGAGTCGAGTCTCTGGCGCGCCAATTGCGACCAGCAGGGCATGCGCTCGTTCCTTGGTCGTCAGAGCCCGTCTGGGCTTGCAGCATGTTGCAAAGGCATCTACGCAGGTAAGGTCTGGCGTGCCCGCATACGAATTCAGAAAGAGGTCTTCCAAGTATCCGTTACTGCCGTCGCCAGGAAGTATTAGCACCCCGACGCGCATAGTGGCGCTATCTACGAACTGGCCGGACGCGGTCGGACAAGGAAAATTGTTCGCTTTCAGGAGATTTGTCACCCGCTGAAAAGCAGCAGCGGCGTCGCCATTCGCGTCCTGAATCACTGCCAGACACTTTGCATTGGCGCGAAACGAAGATTGCTTTACAGCAGGCCCCAATTTGTTCGCGAATTGGTTCTTACCGCCAACCTCGCGAGCATCAATGTCGTCTCGCCCCGCGCGACTCGCGATGGACGCAATGACCGATTCCTCGTCCCTACCCTCGACGAGGAATACCTTCGGCTTGGTGATCTCTTTGACTGGATTTGAAACTAGGGCCACGCTCAGCGCACTTCCCAGCCACCCTCGGTAGCATTGGCGAGAGAGGTCGAGTCGTACGTGACTGCCTCAATTGACTTGTCTTTTTTGTCTAGTCGCACATAGGCGAACTCGTCACCGGCGACATCCTTGAGCGAACTGACGAACGCTGACACGCACTCATAGCTGTGAGTAGTTGCGATGAGTTGAATCTTATTTGTCCTGCACATCTGGTAAAGGGATCGCCACACGTCAGGCATCGTCGAATGGTGAAAGGCAGTTTCAATTTCATCCACAATCACATATCCACCTGTAGAGTTTGCGATGTGAAGGAGCATGGACAGTAGCCGGGTTATTCCATCGCCCATCAAATTTACTGGAACCTTTTTCGGAATATCTTTGACGTCGACGAAGATTTGGCCCGCCATTCCGACTGGAACCACTGATAGAGCACCTATCTGCGGATCAATCATCTTGAGGTAGTCGACAAGCTCACCGGTACGCTTCTCTGTATCGAGTTTCCCGAAGTTTGTTGCGTCTTCGGCTGAAGACGTTCGCTGGCGAGCCAAGACGTACCGGACGATTTGAGGCTTGCCTTCAATGATTGAAGGGTTGAGAACATATGGGGGACTGCCTTGGGCAATGGTGACTTGAGCCTCAAATATCGTCCGACTGCCCTTCGTAAAGGTTAGCCGCAGGGAGGGCTCGCCAGGTGCACGAATGTTTTGCGCTGTGGATGTCGACCCGCTTGATGCGGGACGTGTAGTGCGCGTCGGGGCGTCCACAATCTGCGCCGTAAACGTCTCCCTGTCCCCCTCAGGGTCGCGCGTACGAACCTGAATCCGTTTGTTCGTCAGACTAAAGTCGCTAAATGCTGGAGCCCAAGCCGATTCAGCGTTGGTCACGTAACTGTCCAAGCCGCGCCATGCTAGATGTCGGGTAAGCATCTCAGCGTTCCCCCAATCTCGCGATAGAAAGAACGCTTCGAGCACGGAAGTCTTGCCGACGTTGTTGCGCCCCCCGAGCAAAGTCATGCGTCTCAGGCCCTTTAGCGCGACGTTTCTAAGGCCTTTGTACCCTTGGATTTCTAGTTCAATGATCATCTAGTCGTATTGAAGCACAAATCCACAGGAGGGACCCGACACGGGCCCGATCATGCCAACGCGGTCGGGAGGTCCCTGTGGAATTGTGCTAGGGGTTGCGGAAGTCACCCTTATTCGGTACCGTGATGTCCCCGGCCCTTCGGAGGCAGCATGGCGTCCCCACAAAAGCCGAAGAAACCAAGAGAACAGAGGCTAAAGAAGCTCAGCGACAAGGAGCGCGCCGAGCTCGATCGGATCGAGTTCCAAGCGATTGCCGACTTTGTGGGCGATTTGCACGACCTGGAAGCAGCAATCGGGATGCTTCGCTTCGGCCCACACGTTGGGTGGAAGGTGCTCCACATCATCCACAGCAAGAGAACTATTCGGAAGTATGAAGAAATCCTTGCCGGTGATTCCAAGGTGCCGGTGCGCATAAAAGAGCTGTTCGAGCCCGAAGGCCCGAGTAGCTACCGCTCGGTAGGCTTCCAGATCGTGCAGAAGGTGTCGAACTTCTGGAAGGTCATCAACAACGAGTCGTCCGAGGCGACGCTACCGAAGGACAAGCGGCACGAAATGGTCGCCTAGAGGGGTGACTTGACAGCACCCTAGCGGGCCACTATCGTAGCGGTGACATGGCGTCACCCTACGACAATTCGAGCGGTAGTTCCCTGGCGGCGAGTGGCGCGACCGGCGGCCAGCCGCCGCAGGCGGCGGACGCCGGCGCGCCCTCCCCCCGGCTGGTAATACGGGGGGAAAGTTTAGAGATAGGGAGAATGAATTCCCCCCGCAATGGGGGGAAAGCCTTCGGCGCGTTCTGCGACTACCTGAACGTCACCTTTCGATTGCCGGATTGGAAAGACCCGGAATCAGGATTCTTTTACCGGCTCTGCGAGGTTATAGGGCCTGCCTTCGGAGTCATGGAGAATCGGGGGCGGGGCCTCTACGGGTACGCCAAATCTTTTCGTTTTGAGCGCGGCAACGTGCTCTATGCGTTCGGAGGCAAGGGTCAGGCCGGTACTGCTCTCCTGACAATTCCGGGAGAAGGCTGCGCGCTTGTTCCGTCCTGGGATCGCCTTATCGCGTTCCTGCGCGATGAGCTCGGGGCCCACATAACGCGCTGGGACGGGGCCGTAGACGACTTTGAAGGCATCCACTCCGTAGACAAGGCCGTAGAGCTCTACCTGGGGGGTGCGTTCAATGCAGGGGGCCGTAAGCCTTCCTGCGCACAGGCCGGGAACTGGATTACCGAGGATCAGGCGGGGCGGACCTTCTACGTTGGCAAGCGGCGAAACGGCAAGCTTCTGCGCGTCTACGAAAAGGGCAAGCAGCTAGGTAAGGGTTCGAGTCCGTGGACCCGTTGGGAAGTCGAACTTCACAACATCGACCGCGTTATCCCTTGGGAAGTCATTGCTGACCCTGCTCCGCATATTGCCGGGGCCTACCCCGCGCTGGCATGGGTGAGTGCGCTGGCCTCTCGTATCCCAACCCTGCGGCGCGCGGACTCCATCACTTACAAGCGAATTATTTTCTATGCCCGGCTCGGGTATGGGCAGCTCATCGACACGATGATGGCTCGGGAGGGGTGTGACGAAGAAACAGTCGTGCGGTTACTTCGGCGTCCGGGCGTTCCGGCCAGGCTCGCACTGACCGAGGCGTTGGGCATGGGCAATTCAACTACTAGGGAGGATTCATGCGATGAAACTGGAATGGCGTAAGGCGTTTGTACCGGGCGCAAAGGTAAAGATCACAGAATCGCCGAGCGGATTGTTCGATGAAGGCGCGGTGTTGGTCATCGACAAAATCGACGATGGCTATCTTACGTACCACTACGCCGAGGGCGTGAGCATCGAGAAGGGCGGCGAGAAGTTCCCTCTTTGGAAAATGTTCGGTGAAGGGGAATGCTCGATCGAGGCGTTCGGTGACGGCTCGGTTGAGTGGCAAATACTGCCGTGAACTGGGAGCGCGCTCAGGAAATCCTCGATGCTTGGGACGCTGATTGGGCGCTCGGTGAATTGTTTCACCTTATTTCTGAGGGCAAGCGGCGCGGCGTCATGGCGCACGAGCTGGACCCTGCTCTTTTTAGTGCCTGCATGCGCGTGATTGGCTCCGAACCGTTCGAAGTGCGGGAGCAAATGCTCCGGGCAATTGTCGGCATGGAGTATTGGCGGGTTTACCGAATTCGGTATGCGTACGCTTGATTTACAAGAAGCGGCGCAGTTTTTGAAGATGCATCCTGAGGAAGTGCGGCGGCGTGCACGCTCAGGCCTAGTACCGGGTGCGAAGGCAGGAAAGCGGTGGGTATTCATTCTCGAAGACCTTGCCGCCTATATTCGCTCGCTTTATGCTTCGCCTCGGCAAGCGTTGCGAGTGACGCTGAGAAAGGAGGTCGCAGATTGTCACTCTACAAACGCGGTAGTACGTGGTGGATTCGATTTACCGCTCCGGGCGGCGAGCGAATTAGATGCTCTGCTCGCACAAAGGACAAGGCCAAGGCCCAAGAGCTAGAAGATAGGCTCAAGGGAGAAGCGTGGCGGGTCCAGAAGCTCGGGGAGCGGCCTCGTAGAACCTGGGACGAGGCGGCATTGAAGTGGATACAAGAATCCGAGAAAGCAACGATTGAGGAGGATAAAGCGAAGCTAAGATGGCTACAGCCCTTTCTTCGCGCAGCGTATCTCGACTCCATCAATCGGGAGCGAATAGCGGATCTTGCCCGCATCAAGGCAGAACAATCCAGCCCTTCAACGGCCAATCGCTACCTCGCGCTTATACGGGCGATTTTGCGGAAAGCGGCCTTCGAGTGGGAGTGGATTGACCGGGCGCCGAAGGTGAAGCTGTATCGGGAAGCAAGGCGACGTATTAGGTGGATCACGCCGGAGCAAGCTCAGTTGCTCTTGCAGGAACTACCTCCGCATCAGGTCGATATCGTGACGTTCGCGCTATCGACAGGGCTTCGTCAGTCGAATGTGTTGAAGCTTGAATGGTCGCAGGTTGACCTAGATCGCCGGGTGGCCTGGATTCATGCCGACCAAGCGAAGGGCCGAAGACCGATTCATGTTTCGCTGAATTCGACGGCGGTAGAGGT
This sequence comes from Burkholderiales bacterium, assembly GCA_038904015.1. GTDB lineage: Bacteria > Pseudomonadota > Gammaproteobacteria > Burkholderiales > SG8-39 > RBG-16-66-20. Next base: position 55,550 of record JBCKKZ010000008.1, read on the forward strand.
ACTAGTTCGCCAACTAGGTAAGCATCCCGAGCGTGTCTTTACCTTCAACGGAAAGCCTGTTGCGTGGGCCAATACCCGCGCTTGGCGTGAGGCGCTGAAGCGAGCTGGCATAGTGGATTTCCGCTGGCACGACTTGCGCCACACCTGGGCCAGTTGGCTTGTGCAACGTGGTACACCGTCGAACGTGTTGCAGGAGATGGGTGGTTGGGAATCCGATGGGATGGTCCGGCGGTACGCTCACTTGGCTCCGGCGAATTTTGCGGAGCATGCTGAGAGGATCGCGGGGTTGATAGGCGGCACAAATTTGGCACACACCACCAAAGAAAAAGGGCCTAGCCGAAGCTAAGCCCTTGAGTAATTGGTAGGCCGTGCCGGATTCGAACCGGCGACCAACGGATTAAAAGTCCGCTGCTCTACCAGCTGAGCTAACGACCCATGGGGAAAATGCTGGAAAGGGGGCGAATTTTATCAGGCCTCGCGGGTCATTCGCCAGTATTCCGATCAACCGCCGGGCGGGACTACTTTTTAGCGGCGCCTTGCGTGAGCCGCTGCCTGGCGCTCGCCGCCGCCGGGCTCTGCGGATACTTCGCGAGGAGGCCCTCAAGCGTCTTCTGCGCGCCGCGCCGGTCGCCGAGCGCTTCCTGTGCATTTGCGATTCCCGCCATGGCATCCGGTACCTTCGCATCATCGGGCCAAGTGGTAAGGAGCTTCTGATGCGCGGCGATCGCCTGCTTGTGCTGGCCCTGGGCGGACTGGGTATTGCCCATCCAATATTGCGCGTTCGGGGCAAGCTTGCTGGACGGATACGTATAGAGAAAAAGCTGGAACGCCGAAACCGCAAGCGGATAGTTGCCCGCCTTGAACAGGTTGAGCGCCGCTTCATAGGCCTTCACTTCCGCCGCCGCGGGCCCGGCTTCCGCAGCCGGCTTGTCCGCGGCCGCGGTTTCCTTTGGCTGCTCCAGCTTGCGCAGCCGGGTGTCGATGTCGACGTAGAGGTCCTTGCCGCGCTTGTCCGCGGTCTCGATCTGGTTCTGCAGCACTTCGAGCTGGCCGCGCATCCGGGCGATCTCGCCCCTGAGCGCCTCGATCTGGGAGGCAAGCTCGATCAGCGCTCGCCGGTCCTCGACTTTGGAGAGCCGCTCGTCGACGAGCTTCGCGGCGGTCTCGACCTGCTTGCGCAGCTCCTCGACCCGCGCGCGCGCGACGTTGTCGTCGAAGATGCCCTGCGCGCCCGCTGGCAGCGCGAAGCACGCCGCAAGGAACGCGGCGCAGGCCGCCCTGCGCATCAGTACTCGCCCTGGTAGAGGATGTCGCTGCGCCGGTTCTGCGACCAGGCCGCCTCATTCTGGCCTTCGGCCCTGGGCTTTTCCTCGCCCAGGCTCACCGATTCGACCTGCTCCTCCTTGGCGCCAAGCAGCAGCAGCATACGCTTGACACCCTCCGAGCGCCGCTGCCCGAGGCCGACGTTGTACTCGCGGCCGCCGCGCTCGTCGGTATTGCCCTGGATCAGCATCTTCGACCTGGGGTTGTCGCGCAGGTACCTGGCGTGTGCGTCTACCAGTTCTTTGTACTGGTCCTTCACGTCGTAGTTGTCGAGATCGTAGAAAATCGAACGCCGCGACAGAATGCTGCCCGGGTCGGTCAGCGGGCTTTTTGCCCCTGGTTTCGCGGTCAGGTCGAGGCGCGTGACGCCCCCCGGCTTGACGGGCTGGGTTTGCGCTCCCGGCTGCGCTCCCGGCTGGCGCTCTTCGACACCCGCCGGCGATTGTTCGTCGACTGGCCCGCCCGCGCAAGCCGCCAACAGCGCACCAAGGACGAGGCCGAGACAAGAAATCCGTGCTTTATGCATTTGATTTCTCCAAGTTATCGAACGAACGGCCCCCAAGCCGGTTCCCGCACGTCGCCAGCCGATATCGTGAGGCGCTGCTTGATGCGTCCATCGGCCGAGACCGCCGCGAGCACGCCGCGGCCGGCAATGACAGTGGCGAGCAGGATCATGCGGCCGTTGGGCGCGAAACTGGGGGATTCGTCTTTGTCGCTGTCGGTCAGGACCTGCGTCTGGCGGGTCGCCAGGTCCAGCGTCGCGACCTGGAACTTGCCGCCGTTGCGCGCAATGTACGCGAGCACCCTGCCATCCGGGCTGATGCGCGGCGAAACATTGTAGGTCCCCTCGAAGGTCACCCGTTGCGCCTCGCCGCCGCCGGCGGGCATGCGGTAGATCTGCGGGCTGCCGCCGCGGTCCGAAGTGAAGTAAAGGCTCCGGCCATCGGGCGAGAACACCGGTTCCGTGTCGATACCTGCCGATTGCGAGATGCGGCGCACGTTGCTGCCATCCGGATTCACCAGGTAGATCTGCGAGCCGCCGTCGCGCGACAGCGACACCGCCAGCCGCGCGCCGTCCGGCGACCACGCCGGCGCCGAATTCGAACCCTTGAAATTCGCCGCCACCTGGCGCTTGCCGTCGGCGAGCGAGTGCACGTAGACCACCGGCTTCTTCGCCTCGAAGGAGACGTAGGCCAGGCGCCGTCCGTCCGGCGACCACGCAGGCGAAATGATGGGCTCGAACGAGGCCAGCGCCGTCTCTTCTCCCGCGCCGTCGGCGTCCGCGATCTGCAATTCGAATTTCGGGCCGCGTTTCACCACGTAAGCGATGCGGGTGGAAAACACGCCCTTCTCGCCGGTCAGCTTCTCGTAGATGAAATCCGCGATCCGGTGCGCGGTGGTGCGCAGCTGCTCGCGCGACAGCGTATAGGCGACCCCCGAAAGGTCCTGTCCTTTCACCGTATCGAACAGCTTGAAGCGCACTTCGAAGCGCCCGTCGGGCCGCGCCGCGACCGAACCGAGCACCACCGCGTCCGCCAGGCGCGAGCGCCACTCGGCATAGTTGACGCTCGATGCCTCGGTCGGCGGCGGGCTGAGCGGCGGCACTTCCAGCGTGCGGAACAGGCCGCTGCGCTCCAGGTCCGAGCGCACGATGGCGGTAATACCCGCGGCGTTTCCCGGTCCGAGCGCGCCTTCGCCGGCAAAGGGCACGATCGCG
>JBCKKZ010000009.1:0-56733 GCA_038904015.1 Burkholderiales bacterium
AAACCCTGACCGAAAAGGGAATCGGCGGACTGCTCACGCCATGGCAGATTAAGCGGGAAGGGCGAGCGCACTCTGAGGTTAGGCGAGGCGAGAAGCTTATGCTTGCCCAGGTAGAAAAAGATGCCCAGGATATTCTTGCTGGCAGAAAAGCACTTGATGCCGGCGGGAAGTTGATAGCGGTTAAGGGGACAGAAGCACCGCCGCTGGCTTTGCCTGCTCCCACTCAAGAACCAGCAAAGGCCCTTGTAGATCAACGGGATCCTTCGCCGAAGCTACTGACCGATGCAGCAACGAAGTTTTCAGCTCGCGAAGTCCAGCGCTTTGTGAACCTACAGCGGATCGCCATACATGCCGAAGAGCAGGCACGTCATATGGGCGACGAAGCCGTATCCGAGGAACCGGTTGATCCAGATTGGTTAAATCGGTGGAGAGAGAACGCGCAAGACGTATCAGCAGAACACATGCAAAAGGTATGGGCGCGAATTCTTGCTGAAGAGGTAAAGGCTCCTGGAAGCTATTCAATGGGGACGCTGGAATTTCTGCGCACCTTGTCCAAGACCGACGCGTTGAAAATTGCAGCAATAGGTCCGTACGTCATCTTTCATGGGCAGTTCATTTATCGCGATCAACCTTTTCTCGACCGCAAGGGGCTCCTCTTCTCGCACTTGCTCGAGCTTCAGGAGATGGGAATCGTCAGTGGCGTAGAGGCAATCGGCCTCACTTGGTCCCAAGGCTCGGCAATCCAAGACAAATTTCAAACTGTCATTATCGCTTACGGAAAAGGGCTTTTGCCTGAGCGAGATGCCAAGGAGCCGGCCCTACAGCTTACGGTGTACCGTATTACGAAGCTCGGACGCGAGATATTGGCGCTCGGAGACTATAAGCCGGATGACGAATACATAAAGCATGTAGGTACCGAAATCAAAGGTAAGGGGTTCAAGGTGCGATACGGTGATTGGATTCAGGTGAACAAAACTACCGGGTACCTCGCCAATCAGATCGAGCTATAAAGTGCCATGGGCAAATATGCTGCCTAACAACCGGTTGGTGATCGACGCTTACGAATCAGCGCTACGCGCTTCCTTCAGCGCGCCGCCACAACCGGAACGTTAGGCATCACAACCATGATCTTTCCGATATACGGCCATACGAATCAGCAGGAGCGGCTGGGTGTAAATGCCGTAGCTGAGGCAGTTGCGCGGTTGGGGCTGATATGGCGAGAAACGCCATCGGCAGATGTTGGCATTGATGGTCAGATTGAATACGTTACTGCTGAAGGCGCCGCGACTGGGCGCATGGTGGCCGTTCAAATTAAATCCGGACCGTCATTCCTCAAGGAGAAGGATGGGAATTGGGTCTTCTATCCGGAACAGAAGCACCGCTTTTATTGGGAGCGTTTCCCTCTACCGGTATTGGTCATACTACACGATCCGAGCCGGGGGATTAGCTACTGGCAGGATGTCCGCAGAATCCTTCGCACTCCCGGGAACAATGAGGCTGGCATCTTGGTGCCAAAGGAAAACGTCCTCCAGCACGTTGCACCGGCTGATCTATTCCGAGACTTTGCGGTCTCAGGCGAGCCATTTCTGGAGTTAGACGACGTTCTGACCCGTCTGTTACAGACCAAATCCAGAAACGCTTCGTTTCCAGTGTCGTTCTTCGACCTGTACTGTAACGGCCTTACGAACATTTGCAGGTCTCTCTATTTCGGCATGGATGTCGCCATGGCAGTTGCCGAGTGCAAGCTGGCGAATCAAAACCCTCCCATGGGCGTCGGCCTTGGCGAGACTGAGCATGAATTTCTCTTCGACTTCATCAAGTTCCTTGTTCATCAGCACTTGGCTGACGTTGAGTTTTCTGATTGTCTCATTGATTGGCATGATCGGCAGATGATGCCAACTTTCATGGCTGCTCTAACTTCTCGGGGAAGAAAACTCGTAGAAATGATTGACGATCTACAGAGAGGGCAAGAAGACAACGGTACCATCGCGAAGGCAGGCTTAATTCGAGCTGCCCAGGAAGATTTCGTGCAAATGGTTTTCGCGCCGAGTCATTACGAAAGAATCTTGTTGATCGATGAAGTCGCGTTGGGCGCGGAGTCGAAAAAGAGTGATGCCTAACAATGCGTTCAGCGGCGGCAAACCCGCTGCGCGGCTTTGCCGCCGCTGAACGCTGGCGTTATATCTCAAGTGACTGACTACTGCTGCTTCAAATACCGGGAAATCGACAAGCGCCTCATAGAGCAGCTTGTCCGTTCAGAGATGTACTTCCCACATCGCGTTCAGCTCAACGATCCCTTCGATTGCAACGTTGATATCGTCCGGGCGCTTGACCACGCAATCGCACGCCGTACCTGTAAGAATGTCGACCTACTGGAACAATTCCGGAAAGACGAAGCCGTAACTCGGCGATTCTCGAACTATGTTGGGGAGATGGGTATTGGCTCATTTTCTCTCACCGAAAACGAGACACTCCTTTGGTCGCACTACGCAAACGACCATCGAGGTGTAGCACTGCAGTATGACTTCCCGCTGCACTTCTTGGACGACGAAGACAAAATCTTAGCTGTATCCCCGGTTTCGTATGAGCCAAACGCGATATCAGATTGGCTCGCTGAGAATGCTCATCTATATCGCGATAATCACAAGGAGTTCATCATTGGGCTTCTCAAGAAGGTCCTTATGTCAAAGGCTCCAGCATGGCGATACGAACAAGAGGCAAGAATTGTACGTCCCGCAGCAGGCCTCTTCGCTTTCCCGCGGGAGACTTTGACACACGTCATTTTTGGGCTTCAGACGTCCCAGCAAGATGAAGATCTCGTCCGGAGTTTGGTGGAGAAGTACTACGAGGACGTCAAGTTTGGACGCGCGGTCAGAAAAGACGATGACTTCGGTATCGGAACCGTTGAGATATAACTCAAGGTGCTGCGGACGGGCCGCCAGCATCGCGCAAGTGCAAATGTACGTGCCGGCCCGCCGCAGACCACGACGTTGATATGGCCATCGAAAAAGGAAAGGTCGAGCTTGAACGCGACGCCATCGCGCCGGTGATGAGGAGTATATGGCATGCCGCGTGCGAGAAGCTTCAAGAGGCTCAAGTCGGTGTCGAGCAGATGCAAAGCGCAAAGAATCGTATTGAATTTGAGGCCGGTTGGACTCGTTTCGTCGACTCCCTCGAAGAATTCTGGACACGGTTCTTCGATGAAGGAAGAAACAAATTTCCGAATTTTCAGCCATGGGCAGGCGCAATTGACGCCCAACGAAAGCAAGACCCATTGCTTTCCTATCTGTACCAAGCGCGACATCAGAGCCAGCACGGTCGCATCGTCCTGGACTGGGAGGAGGGAAGGATTCAAATCGGAGGTGGCGAATTCTTCGGCACAGTAAGAGACCTGAAGATGTGGGGTGATGGAACCTTTGAAGCCGATGTCAATTCATCCACGGGATCAGACGCCAAATTCAAGGTTGTTCATGCGCCCGGAAACCCGCGGCTCCCGGTAGTGTTGAACAAGAAACACCGACAGGAATTTACTCCCCCTACAATGCACCTTGGTCAGCCACTCGCCGACAGTTCGCCCGTGAGTGTCGCCCGTCTAGGCGTGGCGTACTACGATGGTGTTCTTCGGCAAGGACTTATCAAGTTTGAGCAAGCGCCCTAACCCGGCGCCCCACGCGGACGCGCCGGAGCCGCCGTGCCGTAACTATCCACCGGGGACGGCGCGCCGGTGGGCTCTACGTTATGCCCCATGATTGAGAGCAACGAGTAAACTAGCGAAGTCGAGGTGCACATGGACGTTTCGCTAGTCAGCCGTGACCCAGAGATTATGAGTGGAGCGCTGTGCTTTACAGGCACACGCGTGCCCGTGCAAAACCTTTTCGACTACCTCGAAGGAAGTTCCTCGCTGGAACAATTCCTGGAGGACTTCCCGTCCGTGTCACGGGAAAAAGCGGTTGCCGTCCTGGAGGCTGCCAAAGCACGTCTCTTCGCTGATGCGCCTGCTACTTGACGAGTCCGTACCAGCTGGACTTCGGCGGTCATTGCGGACTCATCAAGTAAGAACGGTAGTTGAAATGGGATGGTCTGGCGTCAAGAACGGCAAATTGCTTGCATTGGCCGCAGCTGACTTCGATGCTTTTGTAACCGTCGACAAGAACTTGTCGCATCAGCAGAACCTCTCAACGCTGCCGATCTCGGTAGTACTGCTTGATGCGTACTCAAATGAGCTTGCCGTTCTTCTCCCGCTCTTGCCCGATCTTGAACGGGCTCTATCGTCTCTCGCGGCCAGGACTTTCGTTCGCGTCGCACATAGAGCGTAACTGCCGAATAGCGGGCCTGGCTCACGAAGCGATGAGCCGCCTCGCCTTCGCAAAAACCTCCTCGGCTGGGACCAGCGTCGCTTCACCGCGCTCGTAGGCGGCGTGGGCCGCTCGATCTCCGCGGCCCACGCCGCCTCGACCTCCGCGACTTGGTTCACACGGAGCGACTCAAGCAACGACTCCGCCAGGCTGGCGCGCTCCTCGGCCGACAGCGTGCGAGCCTGCTGTTCAATTTCCTTCAGGTTGGCTGCCATTGCGGGTATCTCCGAAGTGCGTGATCAGCGATCACCCTCACGCTTCCCGACTCAGTTTAGCGACGTCGATCATGCCCACTTTGTGCCGAAAGTATACGCCGACCGTTGCCGACGTTTCCTGGTGCTCGCGAGAACGGGCATGGCCTCATCGCTAGCCGCCGGCCGCGCCATCGTCGGCTACCTCGCCCCTCCCGAGCGCACCGCGGAATTCTTCGGTCTCTGGGGCCTAGCCGTAAAAGCCGCCTCCATCTTCGGCCCCCTCACCTACGGCGCCGTCACCTGGATCTTCGAAGGCAATCACCGCCTCGGCATTCTCGCCGTCGGCGTCTATTTTGTCGTGGGACTGGTCCTGCTCATTGGAATTGACGTCGAGCGTGGACGACGGGCCGCGCTAAAAGTGGACGATCGGTAATAATTCAACCCGCCACTTTTCAGTGTGGCGACGATTGGCCTTCGAAGGACTCTGTGGCTCTTAAGAAATCAGACCTCTACGCCTCCCTCTGGGCCTCGTGCGACGAGCTGCGCGGCGGCATGGACGCGAGCCAGTACAAGGACTACGTCCTGTTCATGCTGTTCATCAAGTACATCAGCGACAAGAGCCGCTGTCCTCTCCGACATGGACGCCGAGCTGGCGGCGCTGGAAGTCCGCCGCGACAAGACCCGCGCCCTCAAGCAGGCAATGATGCAGGAACTGCTCACCGGAAGGACACGGCTGGTGTGAGGCCGGCGGATGGTCGGGTCGCCGACCGGCAATTGGACGATTGCGAAATAGGCAATTGGACGCTATGCTGACCGGCAAATGGACGCTCCCGCATGAAGCCCTTCGCCCGGCCGCTGGCGGCCAGCCTGAGGGCCGCGCTGCGCGACACGCCGGTGGTGTGCCTGCTGGGGCCGCGCCAGTCGGGCAAGACCACGCTGGCGCGCACGCTCGAGCCGCGCCATGCCTATGTCACCTTCGACGACGAAGCGACGCTGGCGTTTGCGCGCTCCGACCCGACCGGCTTCGTGGCCGCGCTGCCGGCGCGGGCGATCCTCGACGAGATCCAGCGCGTGCCGGCGCTGTTGCGCACGCTCAAGCTGGCGGTGGACCGCGACCGGCGGCCCGGCCGCTTCGTGCTCACGGGCCCGGCCAATCTGCTGCTGCTGCCCGGGCTCGGCGATTCGCTGGCCGGGCGCATGGAGGTCGTGCAACTGCACCCGCTGACGGCGGCCGAGCAGGCGCGCGCGCCGGGCCGCTTCCTGGCGGCGCTGCTGGGCGGGCGCCTGAAGCCGGCGATCGCCACAGCCACACTGCAGGCGCCGCTGGCGCTGGCCGGGCGCATCGTCGCGGGCGGCTTCCCGGAGGCGGTGGCGCGCTCCGCCACCCGCGCCCGCAGCTGGCACCGCGAATACCTGCGTATGCTGCTGGAACGCGACGTGCAGGACATCGCGCGCGTGCGCGACACCGCCGCAGTGGGGCGCCTGCTGGAGATGCTGGCGCTGCGCACGGGAGAGCTGCTGAATGTGTCCAGCCTGGGCAACGATCTCGATCTGCGCCGCGAGACCGTCGAGCACTATCTGGCCGTGTGCGAGCGGCTGTATCTGGTGCGCCGCCTGCCGCCCTGGCACCGCAACCAGGCCAGCCGCCTGATCAAGTCTCCCAAGGTGCATTTGCTGGACAGCGGGCTGGCCGCCACGCTGACGGGCCTCACCGCGGCGGACTGGAGCACGCAACGCAGCCGCTTCGGGCACCTGCTGGAATCCTTCGTGGTGCAGCAGCTCGTGGCGCAGGCGGGCTGGACCGATCCCGACCTGCGTTTCTGGCACTATCGTGACAAGGATCAGGTGGAGGTTGACTTGGTCATCACGCGCGGCCGGCAGACCTGGGGGGTGGAGGTGAAGTCGGCGGTGACGGCGACGCCCGCCGACGGACAGGGCCTGCGGCGGCTGGCCGAGCAATGCGGCGCGGATTACCAGGGCGGCGTGCTGCTCTACGCCGGCGACAGCGCGTTCGCGTTCCCCGGCGCGCGCAACCTGGCGATGCCGCTGGCACGGCTCTGGGAGATGTAGCGATGCCTGAACAATCGCGCTTTGAACGCAGGATCCCGGCGCCATGAAAGAGAGCCAGCACACCGAATGGAAGGAATCCTGGCGCGACGATTACATGCGCTGGATCTGCGGCTTTGCCAATGCCGAAGGCGGCGTGCTGGTCGTCGGGCGCAACGACAAGGGCAAGGTTGTTGGCGTGCCGGATGCGAAACGACTGTTGGTCGATCTGCCGAACAAGGTTCGCGATCTGCTCGGCATCATCGTCGAGGTCAACCTGCGCAAGGAAGGCGGCAAAGAATACCTGGAAGTGGTGACGCCGCCTTACCCCTCGCCCATCAGCTACCGGGGCCACTACTACCAACGCAGCGGCAGCACGTTGCAGGAGTTGAAAGGCGCCGCGCTGGATCGCTTCCTGCTGCGCAGGCAGGGCCGTACCTGGGACGGCGTGCCGGTTCCGAATGTCTCCCCTCGAGCCCTGGCGAGAGCTGCCGTTGGCGCCTTCCGCGACCAGGCACGGCACGGTCGGCGTGTGGACGCCGCGGATCTGAAGGGAACCACGGCCACCTTGATGGAGAAACTGCACCTGTGGGACGGCGCGCACCTCAAGCGCGCGGCCGTGCTGGCGTTTCATCCCGATCCGGAGCGCTTTGTCACGGGCGCGTTCGTGAAGATTGGCTTCTTCCACACCGATGACGACCTGCGCTACCACGACGAGATCCACGGGCCAGCGATCACCCAGGTCGATCGGATCCTGGATGTGTTGCGGATGAAGTATCTGAAGGCGGCGATCACCTACGAAGGCATTCAGCGGGTGGAAACCTACCCGGTGCCGGAGTCGGCCCTGCGCGAGGCGGTGCTGAACGCGATCATCCACAAGGACTACGCCACGGGTTCGCCCGTGCAGATCAGCGTGTACGCGGACCGGCTGATGGTCTGGAACCCCGGTCAACTTCCGCCGTCGTGGACCGTGGAAAGGCTGAAGCAGAAGCACGCCTCGCACCCGTTCAACCCCGACCTTGCCAACGTCTTCTTCCGCGCCGGGGAGATCGAAGCCTGGGGGCGCGGCATCGAACGCATGATGGTCGCATGCCGGGCGGCCGGTTTTCCGGAGCCGATCTTCACCTACGAGGAAACCGGGCTGTGGGTCAGCTTCCCCTTTTCCGACCTGTACCTGAAGCGCATCGAAGGCAGAGGGAGGGATTCCGCGGTTAGACTCACCACGGAAGTCACCGGGGAAGTCACCGACCCAGTCACCGACCCAGTCACCGACCCAGTCCATAAATTGCTCAGCGTCCTGGGAGGCAAGGAGCTACCTCCGTCGGTGCTCCAGACGAGTCTTGGATTGAAGCACCGCCCCACATTTCGCGCCAACTACCTGTACCCGGCGCTGAATCAGGGCCTCATCGAAATGACCATTCCGGCCAAGCCCACCAGCCGACTTCAGAAGTACCGGCTCACCGCAGCCGGGCACGCACTGCTGCACTCCCTGAAAACGAAAGGGGAGCAGCCGTGACGGAGCAACCGCGGTCCGAGCGCAAGACGCAGAATCGCGTCCTCGCCCTGTTCACCGACCCGGCGCGTCCGGATGCCTCGGCTACCGCTATCTCGGTGATTGGCACCAGCGCCCAGAGAAAGGAACACCCAACCGCGCCATCGAAACAACGATCCTGCGCGACAACCTCACGGCCCGCGGCTACGCCGCCGCCCACATCTCCGCCGCGCTGCAGAAGCTGGAGACGGCCGCCGACTCGACCGGCATCACGCTCTACCAGGCGAACCTGCGCACGTATCAGCTCCTGCGCTACCCCGTCAGGGTGCAGATAGCGGCAGGGCGACCGCATGACGACGTGCACCTCATCGACTGGGCGCAGCCGGAGAAGAACGACTTCGCGCTGGCCGAGGAGGTGACGCTCAAGGGCGGCTACCAGCGGCGGCCGGACATCGTGCTCTATATCAACGGCCTCGCCATCGCGGTGATCGAGTTGAAGCGCAGCTCGGTGGAGCTGGCGGACGGCGTGCGACAGCTCATCACCAATCAGGAGGAGATTTTCAACAAGCAGTTCTTCAGCACCGTGCAGCTCGTGCTGGCGGGCAGCGACTCACAGGGGCTGCGCTACGGCACGACTGGCACACCCGAGCAGTTCTTCGTGCAGTGGAAGGACGAGGATGCGAAAGGCGCAATCCCCGCCGCCGGCACGCTGCTCGACCGGCCGCTGGCACAGCTCTGCAACAAGACCCGGCTGCTCGACCTGATCCGCAACTTCATGATCTTCGACGCTGGCCAGAAGAAGGTGCCGCGGCCGCACCAGTTTTTCGGCGTGAAGGCCGCGCAGGAACGTATCGCCCGGCGCGAGGGCGGCGTCATCTGGCACACCCAGGGCAGCGGCAAGAGCATCCTCATGGTGCTGATCGCCAAGTGGTTGCTGGAGCACGACCCCGAGGCGCGCATCCTCGTCATTACCGACCGCGACGAGCTGGACAAGCAGATCGAGGGCGTGATGAAGAATTCCGGGGTCATCGGCGCCGAGTCGCCCTCGCCTCGCGTCCGCCATCGATGCGTGGTTCGAGCGGAAAACCAAAGGGCTGAACAATTTCCAGAAGGCCCTCGTGCGCAAGACATGGGCGACGCTGGAGAAGCTGATGAGCGCCGGCGAGCGCAAGCAGCGCATCATCGCCGACATCATCGAGGACTTCAGCCTGAAGCCCCGGCTGAACAACGACCGCGGCACGGCGATCCTGGTGGCGGCCTCGATCTACGACGCCTGCCATTACTTCAGGCTGTTCCAGAACACCAGCTTCGGCCAATACTGCGGGATCATCACTTCGTACGAGCCAAACCACAACGCCATCTCCCGCGAGCCCGCCAACAGCGACGAGCGCTACAAGTTCGACACCTACACGCAGCACGTCCTGAAGTACGGCCAGACGACCAAGCAGTACGAGGACGAGGCGAAGCGCCGCTTCATCAAGGAGCCGGCGAACCTGAAGCTGCTGATCGTCGTCAGCAAGCTCCTGACCGGCTTCGACGCGCCGAGCTGCACCTACATCTACCTCGACAACGAACTGCGGGATCACAACCTGTTCCAGGCCATCTGCCGCACCAACCGGCTCGACGGCGACGACAAGGACTTCGGCCATATCGTCGACTTCAAGGAACTGTTCGGCGAGCTGGAAGAGGCCATTGCCGTCTACAACTCGGACGAACTGGACACGGACGAAGGAGGCGGCGGGGAAAACAACGTCCACCTTAAGAACTGGCTGGCAGAAGGCAAGAAGAAGCTCGACGAGGCCCGCGAGGCGCTGCGCTACCTGTGCGAGCCGGTGCGATCAGTCGCCCCAGCCCCGCAACACCAAACTCGCATTGGTCCCGCCAAAGCCGAAGCTGTTCGACAGCACCGTCCGCAACGTCGCGTCGCGCGATTCGCGGACCAGCGGCAGTCCTTCGGCGGCCGGGTCGAGGGTTTCGACATGGGCCGAACCGGCGATGAAGCCGTGCTTGAGCATCAGCAGGCAGTAGATCGCCTCCTGCACGCTGGTGGCGCCGAGCGAGTGGCCGGTCAGGGCCTTGGTCGAGGAGAACGGCGGCATGGCGGCGCCGAACACGGCGCGCATGGCGCGCAGTTCGCTGGCGTCGCCGACCGGGGTCGAGGTGCCGTGGGTGTTGATGTAGTCGATAGGGCCCTCGACGCCGGCGATGGCCTGGCGCATGCAGGCGATGGCGCCGTCGCCGGAGGGCGCAACCATGTCGGCGCCATCGGAGCTGGCGCCGAAGCCGACCAGCTCGGCCAGGATCGTGGCGCTGCGGGCCTGCGCGTGATCGAAACCCTCCAGCACGAAGGCGCCACCGCCGCCGGCGATGACGAAGCCGTCGCGATTGGCGTCGTAGGGCCGCGAGGCGCGGGCCGGGTCGTCATTGCGGGTCGACAGGGCGCCCATGGCGTCGAACAGGCAGCTCATTTCCCAGCTCAGTTCCTCGCCGCCGCCGGCGAACATCACGTCCTGCTCGCCCCAGCGGATCTGCTGGGCGGCGACGCCGATGCAATGCGCCGAGGTCGCGCAAGCCGAGGAAATCGAATAGTTCAGGCCGCGAATGCCAAAGCCGGTCGCCAGGCAGGCCGACACGGTCGAGCTCATGGTGCGGGTGACCTGGTACGGCCCGACCCGGCGCACGCCCTTGGCGCGCAGGGTGTCGGCGGCTTCGACCTGGTTGCGCGGCGAACCGCCGCCCGAGCCCATGATCAGGCCGGTGCGCGGGTTCGAGATCATTTCGGCTGCGAGGCCGGCTTGCTTGATCGCATCGTCCAGCGCCACATGCGCATAGGCCGCGGCATCGCCCATGAAGCGGCGCTGTTTGCGGTCGATGCGGGCTTCGAGGTCGATCTCGGGCCGCCCACCCATCTGGCTGCGCAGGCCGCGCTCGGCGAACTCGGGCTGGTGCGTGATGCCGGAGCGGCTCACGCGCAGCGACTGGACGACCGTGGCTTCATCGTTGCCGATGCAGGAGACGATGCCGTAGCCGGTGATAACGACGCGACGTGGGGCGTTCATGCAACGACGACCTTCTCAAAGAGGCCGACCCGCAGGTCGTTGGCCGAATAGATTTCTTTGCCGTCGACAGACATTTTGGCGTCGCCAATAGCCATGATCAGCTTGCGCTTGATCAGCCGTTTGATGTCGATGAAGTAGCTGACAAGTTTCGCCTCGGGGCCGACTTCGCCGAAGAACTTGACCTCGCCGACGCCGAGCGCGCGACCGCGGCCGGGCAGCTTCTGCCAGGTCAGGAAGAAGCCGACCAGTTGCCACATGGCATCGAGGCCCAGGCAGCCGGGCATGACCGGATCACCGCGGAAGTGGCAGTCGAAGAACCACAGGTCCGGGCTGATATCGAGCTCGGCGCGGATCTGGCCCAGGCCGTGGGCACCGCCCTCGTCGGCGATGTGGGTGATGCGGTCGAACATCAGCATCGGCGGCAGCGGCAGGCGGCCGCTGTCGGGGCCGAACAGCCGGCCCTCGCCGGAGGCGATCAGTTGGTCGCGGGAGAAGGAATCAATCATGGAGGCAGTAAAGGAAGGATAGGCAAATCAATCTGCGACCTCGAGCCACTTGAGCCACGATAGCGCCCAATAGCTCGCATCGCAAGCCCGCCGCACGCGCGTGCGGCGGGCTTCGAGCGTCGGAACGCTGGTTGCGGCGCGATTTGGGCGCGGACAAGTCAGGTGATGGAAAATCCTGCGCCCGTTTGCTTCGGGCGGCTTCAGGCGATGTCGGGAACGGGGTGGTAAGTGAGGGCAAGGCTCGCGTTCGCAGGCCAGGCCTCGGGCGGCAGCGGTGGCGAGCGCTCCATCGCCTCAGGCTGCCAGCGCCCCAGGTGCTCGAGGATGCGCCGCACGACCGGCGGATCGTCGAGCAGGGCGATAAACACCGCCTCTTTGCGCTCTCCGCGCCCCTCCCGCACTTGGCTCGCCGCATCCTGACATGATGCGAGCAACGCGGCGACGGGCGCGGCGGTATCATCAGCTTTCCCGATCGCACTCGATCGAATGCGTTCAGCGCGAGCGCGTCAACGCCGCAGGGCCGACGTTCGTTAAGCGTGGGATCGGTGAGCGCTTTTCACGGTGGGCAAAATGGACCTCCTCTTGTTTGTGTTGCCCACGCCGACCCCGCACAATGCAGCTTATGTTCACTCCAGGCCCCGCCTCCTCAGGATTTGAGCACGACGTCGAGCGGGTTTAGTAGTTAAAAACGCGAGGGCGGTCGAGGCTGCCGCAAGCAGGAACAGGAAACCTTTTGCCAGGCGGACGGGCGAACGCTGCGCCCGCTTTGCTCCTCACGCGGTGCCGACGACATTCCTCAGGACGCCGATCTTCTCCATCTCGCACTCGATGACGTCACCGGGCTTGAGGTAGCCCTTGGCCGGGGTGAGCTTCTCGCTGCCGTCGCCGCCGACCCAGGTGCCGCCAAGCTCCGGATCGGTCGACCAGGCGGTGCCGCCCGGCGTGCCGGTGATGATGATCATGCCCGGCTGCAGCGTCATGCTGATGGAGAAGAAATGGATCAGGTGGGCGCAGGAATAGATCATGTTGCCGGTCGAGGCCGACTGGCGCAGCTCGCCGTTGATGCGGGTGCGCAGGCGCAGCTTCTGCGGGTCGCCGATCTCGTCGGCGGTGACGATCCACGGGCCGGTCGGCCCGGAAGTCTCGAAGCACTTGCCGCGCCCCACCTCGTACCAGGTAAAACCCTGCTCGTTGCGCCGCACCTGGCGCTCGCGCGCGGTGACGTCGTTGACGATGGTGTAGCCGAACACGTGCTCCAGCGCCCGCTCGACCGGGATGTGGCGCCCGGGCTTGCCGATGACGATGGCCAGCTCGGTCTCGGCATCCAGCTTCTTGGTCAGCTTTTCGTCGTAGATGATCTTTTCGTCGTGGCCGATGATGCAGTCCGCGGTCTTGACGAAGAACTCCGGCTCCTTGCCCGAGATCGGCGTGTTGGCCTTTTCCTTGTTGTGGTCGATGTAGTTGCTGCCGCTGCACAGCATGGTGGAGGCGCGGATCGGCGGCGCCAGCTTGACCGAGGCCAGCGGCTTCTTCGCCCCCTTGGCGATGGCGGCCTCGGCGGCCTTGCGGCCCGCCTCCCCGGTGCGAATGAACGACAGCATGGTCGGAAACTCCGCCGGCGCGTCGACGACATCGCTGCCGACGACGAACCCCAGGCGTTCCTTCCCGTCCTGGTAATAGGTGCAGACCTTCACTGCGTCTTGCCCATTTTGCGCACCACGTTGGCGAGGCGGCCGCCGTCGGCGGCAATGTAGGCGTCGAACTCGGCGCCCTCGAGGTGCTGGATCGGCGTGTTGACGCCGGCCATCGCGCGCTGGAAATCCGCATCGTTCACCGCGGCGCGCACCGCCCTGCGCAGCGCGTTGGCCACATCGGCGGGAATTCCGGCCGGTGCGAACACGCCCGCCCAGATGTAGAACTCGGCGTCGAAGCCCGACTCCTTCAGCGTCGGGATGTCGGCGATCTGTGGCAGGCGCTTCGCACCCCAGGAGGCGAGCGCGCGCACCTTGCCCGACTTGATGTGCGGATTGGACACCCCCGGAGATTGCGCGGTGACCTGCACCTCGTTCGAGAGCAGCGCCAGCATCGACGGGCCGCCGCCCTTGTAGGGCACGTGCAGCATGTCGATTCCCGCCGCCTGCGTGAACATCGACAGGCAGGTATGCGTGGTGCCATAGACGCCGGAGGTGCTGTAGCTGATCTTGCCGGGGCGCTTCTTCGCGTCGGCGACGAGATCGCCAATCGTCTTCCACGGGCTGTCGGCGGCCACCAGCAGGATGGTGGGGTCGGTCGAGACCAGCGCAATCGGCGTGAAATCCGACATCTGGTAGGTCGATGCGCGGCCGTTCACTTCGTCGGCGACCGGGATGACGGTGATCGACGACAGCGCGGTCATGATGGTGTAGCCGTCGCGACTCGCTTTCGCCACCCGCGCATGGCCGACCGCGCCGCCGGCGCCGGCGACGTTCTCCACCACGATGGTCTGGCCGAGCGTCTTCGACATCGCCGCGGCGAGCGGGCGCCCGGTGATGTCGGCGATCCCGCCGGGCGGGAACGGCACCACCATGGTGATGGGGCGATTGGGATACGGCTGGGCCTGGACTCCAAACCCGACCAACGCAAGCAGCAGTCCGGCAACGGCGATAGGTCTCATGATTTTCTCCTCCTTGAATCGATTAGGCAGCGTGTCTGTCGGGATATTACCTCTGTTTTTACCCCTGTTTCGCGGTCTGGTTCGACTGCGCGCAGAAGTGGCTCCGGTTGTCTGAACAACTTTCCCCGATTTATAAGTGGACTCCGGGCGGGTTGCGCGGGCGATAAACACCGCCTCTTTGCGCTCTCCGCGCCCCTCCCGCACTTGGCTCGCCGCATCCTGACATGATGCGAGCAACGCGGCGACGGGCGCGGCGGTATCAACCGTATCGCTGGAAGCACAAGCGTTGACAATGTGCTCAGTATGATCATAATGGTCATACTGATCGAGTTGACCGACCCGGGAACCCAAGCATGATCACCGAAACCAACGCCGTCGCCTTCCGCCAGAACCTGGGCGAAATGATCAACCAGGTCCAGTTCCGGCGCGACAGCATCGTCATCACCAAGGACGGCAAGCCCGTCGCCGCCCTGATCGACGCCCAGCTCTTCGAGCGCATCCGCCGCATGCAGGAGCGCTTCGACGAGCTCACGGCAAGAATCGCCGCGGCCTACAAAGATGTCCCCGAGGAAGAAGGAATGGCCGAGATCATGCGCGTTACGAAAGAAGCACGCGCCGAAATGAAGGCCCGGCGCAAAAAGAAAAAGGGCTGAAAATTGCCCACCCTCAGGGTGGTGCTGGATACGAATGTCGTCGTATCGGGCTTCGCGTATCCGGGAACTATCCCAGGGAGAATTCTCGGCGCCTGGCGCCAGGGTTCGCTGATGGTCGTGCTGTCCCGTCACATCCTCGTCGAACTGCAGCGCTCATTGCCGCGCCTCAACCATCGCCTACGCTGGCAACCTCAGGACTTCGAAGACCAGATCGAAACACTGGCAATTCAGGCGACTTTGGTGGAGCCCGATATCGTGCCCCCCGGCACCGTGCGCGACGCTGGCGACCTCCTCGTCCTCGGCACCCTCCTCGTCTCCAAGGCCGATTACCTCATCACTGGCGACAAAGATCTGATTTCACTGGCAGAGAAATATTCAACCATCATCACGCCAGCCGAGTTCTGGCGAAAACATGGCAGCTGACAACGAATCTTCGCCGCGTGGGAAGCTCCCGGCATTCGTCCCAATGCGTGCGGTCGAGGAAGCAGGCGATGGCCGCAGCACGGTTGAAGCAGCCGCCTGCGGTATCATTCGTTTCCCCTGCAAGAACCCTACTGAGGAGAAGGAATCATGACCATCAAAGCCGGTGACCTGCTGCCCGACGGCACGCTGTCGGAGTCCACGGAGTTCGATTCAACGACGCTTTGCGCGATGGCGCCGAAGGAAGTTGACGTGGTGGCGGCATCGAAGGGCAAGAAGATCGCGGTGTTCGGGCTGCCGGGCGCGTATACGCCGACCTGCTCGGCCAAGCACGTGCCGAGCTACCTCGAGAATTTGACTCAGCTGAAGGCGAAGGGCGTGAGCGAGGTGTGGTGCGTGGCGACCAATGATGCGTTCGTGATGGCGCACTGGGGCCGGGATTTCAAGGCGATCGGCAAGATCCGCTTCCTGGGCGACGGCAGCGCGGCCTGGACCAAGGCGCTGGGCCTGGGCCTGGATCTCAACGCCCGCGGCATGGGCCTGCGCATGCAGCGCTTCTCGATGCTGGTGGACGACGGCGTGATCAAGTCGGTCAACATCGAAGGCCCGGGCAAGTTCGAGATCTCCGACGGCGCGACGATGCTCAAGCAGGCCTAGGAAGGTTAACGGGCAGGCGTTTCTGAAACATGAAAACACGCTTCATCGGGTTGCTGTTGCTGCTCGCCGCCTTTGCCGGCTTTGCGGCGGAAATCCCCCAAAAGATCGTTTCGATCGAAGGCGTCACCGAGCACCGCCTCGCCAACGGCCTGCGCATCCTCACCGTTCCCGATCCAAGCGCGAGCACGGTGGGCGTGCATGTCACCTATTTCGTCGGCTCGCGGCATGAAAGCTACGGCGAAAAAGGCATGGCGCATTTGCTGGAGCACCTGCTGTTCAAGGGGACCCCGCGCCTGGGCGACATCAAGGCTGAACTCTCCAAGCGCGGCGCGCGCTTCAACGGCACGACATCGAACGACCGCACCAACTACTTCGAGACGCTGTCGGCGAGCGAAGACAACCTCGACTGGGCGCTGGGCATGGAAGCCGACCGGATGGTCAATTCGCACGTGCGCAAATCGGACCTCGACAGCGAGATGACCGTGGTGCGCAACGAGTTCGAGATGGGCGAGAACAGCCCGGGCGGCGTGCTGTCGCAGCGCATGACGCGCCTGGTGTTCGCCGCGCACAACTACGGCAACCCGGTGATCGGGCTGCGATCCGACATCGAAATGGTGCCGATCGAGCGCCTGCAGGCCTTCTACCGCACCTGGTACCAGCCGGACAACGCGCTCGTGACCATCGGCGGCAAGTTCGACGAGGCGGCGGCGCTCGCGCTGGCGGCGAAACATTTCGGCCCGATTCCGCGTCCCGCTCGCGCGCTGCCCGCGCTCTACACCAACGAACCGACGCAGGACGGCGAGCGTTCCGTGACGCTGCGCCGCACCGGCGATATCCAGATCGTGTCCGCGATGTACCGCATTCCCGCCGCCGGCGATCCGGCCTATCCGGCCGTGGACGTGCTGGCCCAGGTGTTCGGCACCGCTCCCACCGGGCGCCTGCACCGCGCGCTGGTGCAGAAAGGCCTCGCCAGCTCCGCATGGGGTTACGAGCGCATGCTGCGCGACCCGGGCTACGCGGGTTTTGGCGCCATCGTGCCGAAAGACGGCGCGCTCGAGCCGGCGCGCGACGCGCTCATCGCGGCGCTGGAGGGCGCCGGCCGCGAGCAGATCAGCGACGCCGAGGTCGAACGCGCCCGCACCACGCTGCTGAACGATATCGAGAAGACCCAGCTCGATTCCGCCGCGCTATGGCGCACCCTGCCCGAATTCGCCGCAATGGGCGACTGGCGCCTGTTCTACCTGTATCGCGACCGCATGCGCAAGGTGAGCACCGCCGAGGTGCAGCGCGCAGCCGACACTTACCTGAAACCGGCCAACCGCGTGCTGGGCATGTTCGTGCCGACGCAGCAGCCCGACCGCGCGACGATTCCGGCGGCGCCCGATCTCGGCGCCGCGCTCGATGCCTATCGCGGCAGCGAGAATGTCGACGCCGGGGAAGCGTTCGACCCGACGCCGCAGAACATCGAGGCGCGGGTCATCCGCAAGACCCTGGCAAACGGCATCAAAGTCGCGTTGCTGCCGAAGAAAACGCGTGGCGGCACTGTGGTCGCGCAACTGGCGCTGTACTGGGGCGATGAAAAATCCAAGACGGACCGCGGCCCCGCCTGCGGCCTCGCCGGCGGCATGATGATGCGAGGTTCGCTGAAGCGCACGCGCGCCGAACTGCGCGACGAATTCGACCGCCTCAAGGCGAGCGCGTCCGTGGGCATCGAAGGCGCCTCCATCGAGGTGCGGCGCGCGCAGCTCGACGAAACCCTGCGCCTGGTTGTGGAGGTATTGAAGGAACCCGCATTCCCGGCCGCCGAATTCGAGGAACTCAAGCGCGCGTCGCTCACCAGCGTCGAAGCCCGGCGCGGCGATCCTTCGGCGATCGCGGGGGAGCGCCTGGCACGCCACCTCAGCCCCTACCCGCGCGGCCACTGGTTCTACCCGGAATCGGTGGACGAGCGCCTGGAGGAGCTCAAGGCGGCGAAGCTGGAGGAAGCGAAGCGCTGCTACGCGGAACTGGTGGGCGCCACTGGCGCGCAGTTCGTCGCGGTGGGAGATTTTGATCCCGCCGCGCTGTCGAAACTGGTCGAGGAGCTGTTCGGCAACTGGAAAAATCCATCGCCCTACGCCCGCATCCCGGCGCGCTACTTCGAGCGCACGCCGCTCGAGCAGACCGTGGCCACGCCGGACAAGGCGAATGCCGTGCTGCGCGCGGCCGTTAACCTGCCGCTACGCGACGACAACCCGGACTTCCCGGCGCTGATTCTCGGCAACTACCTGCTCGGCGGCACCTCCAGCGCGCGGCTGCCGGCGCGTGTGCGCGAGAAGGAAGGCCTCTCTTACAGCACTTCCAGCTACCTGAGCGCGGGCTCGCTGGATGCCGTGGGCGCCTTCGGTCTGTCGTCGATCTACGCGCCGCAAAATCTCGCGCGCGTGGAAAACGCGATCCGCGAGGAACTGACGCGCGCGCTGGACAAGGGCTTCGGCGACGCCGAGGTCGACACCGCCAGAAAGGGTTTTCTCGAGGCCCGGCGGTTGGCACGCTCGCAGGACCGGGGCATCGCGTCGCGCCTCTCGAACTACCTGTACCTTGACCGGACGTTCGCCTGGGATGTCGAATTCGAAAAGAGCATCGCCGCCCTGACCCCGGCCCAGGTGCACGATGCGCTGCGCCGGCACATCGATCCGAAGAAACTCTCGGTACTGAAGGCCGGAGACTTTAAGTAACGCTGGGGCCCCGTCTTTTGCGTCAATCGATCGGATCGTAGGTTACCTCTAGAATTTCCAGCTCTTGCGGTCCCGCGGGCGTTCGCAGCAGCACCTTGTCGCCCTCGCGCGACTTGATCAGGGCCCTGGCGACCGGCGAGATCCACGATACCCGGCCCTTGGCGGTATCCGTCTCATCCACGCCCACGATGGTGACGGTTTGTTCTTTTCCATTCTTTGTTTTTATCCGTACAGAAGATCCAAAAAACACCTGATCGGAGTCCCTGCCCGCCGAATCGACGACCTCGGCGGCTTCCAGCCGCTTGATCAGGAAGCGCACGCGGCGGTCGATCTCGCGCAGCCGCTTCTTGCCATAGAGGTAGTCGCCGTTTTCGGACCGATCGCCGTTCTTGGCCGCCCAGGACACGGTGCGCACCACCTCGGGACGCTCCTGCTCGACCAATTGCTTCAACTCGGCCTTGAGGCGCGCGTAGCCGCCCGGTGTTATGTAATTCTTCGCCGACGAGGGTGCGGGCTCGGGCGCCAGGACCTCCTCGTCCTCGCGTTCACGCGTGAAAGCCTTTGACATGGCGAAGGATTTTACCCTTCCAGCCCGCAATTCCACCCTTGCAAGGCGGGCCGCCAAACCGGAGAATCCGGGGTGCGGGCCAGCAGAGCCCAGACCGGACCCAGGGAGACGCACATGGCACTTCAGAAAACGATTGAAAAAGACGACCTGCTGACCCGGATGCGGGTGCGCGAGGTACTGCTGTTCGGCCTGATCGCGATGGCCGCGATCCTCGCCCAGTTGCCGGACGAAATTCTGGAGGACTACAGCATCAACCGCAACTACCTGCTGGGGGTGCTCGGCTGCGGCATCGTGCTGGGCCTGTTCTTCTACCTCAAGTTCTTCTTCTTCCTCGCCGTGGTGCTGCTGATCCTGGGCGCCAACCTCGACCAGCAGCTCGCGGAGTACATCAATATCTCCAAGATTCCGCTGGTGCTGGCGCTGGTTGGCATGGTCGGCATCCAGCTCATCAACTACTTCGTGCACCTCCTGCCGACCGGGCTGGAGGAAAAGCCCAAGGAGAAAAGCCCGGAAGGCGTGCGGGCGCTTTTCTACGCCATCGAGAAGAGCAATCTGGTGTACGCGCAGAAAGTGCTGCAGATGAATTTCGATCCAAACGTGCTGCACGACAACGGCTACACCGCGCTTGCCTACGCGGCGATGAAGGGCAACGGCCGGATGGTCGAATTGCTGCTGAGGAACGGCGCCGACCCGACAATGGTCACCAAGGAAGGCGACACGCCGGTGGAGCTCGCGCTCAGGCTCGGGCACTCCGAGACCGCCGACATCCTGAAGGCCGCGCGCCAGCAGATGGCCGCGGCGGAAGCGCCCGCTGCCGAGCCCAAGCCCGCTTAGCCGGGGCGCTGAGATACTGTAAACTTGTACAGTCCTCCGAGCCCCTACCCCTACCGGTAGGCCGTCGGCCAGCCCGACCCCAAGGGGTACGCTGTGGCGCGCAAGACCGCCAAGTCGTTGGAAGATTTGAATAAGAACCCCACTATGGGTTCGTGCTCCGGGAAACCTACAGTTAGTGGCTTTCTAAATTGAATAATCCAATGTACGATCAAAGACATGTAACACAAACTTGATGTGAGATAAGAAAAACAACATGAATACCGATAACACCACCCTCAGCCCTGCCGCCTCGATCCTGCCCGTGCAGGACATCTGCCGTGAGGCGTTGATCGAGAAGTATGCCAAGGGTGATGAGTCCTCCGCGCCGGACACCATCCGGCAGGTGCGCCTGCGCGTCGCGCGCGCGCTCGCCCAGGCCGAAGCAGAGGCCGAGCGCGCCAAGTGGGAAAAACGCTTCACCAAGGCATTGGAGGATGGATTCATTCCCGCCGGCCGCATCAATTCCGCCGCCGGCATCGCACTGCGGGCGACCCTGATCAACTGCTTCGTGCAGCCGGTCGGCGACTCGATTTCCGAGGTCGTGGACGGCAAGCCCGGCATCTACACCGCGCTCTCCGAGGCCGCGGAGACCATGCGGCGCGGCGGCGGCGTGGGCTACGACTTCTCCTCCATCCGGCCCAAGGGGGCCGAGGTGAAGGGCACGCAGTCGCGCGCCAGCGGGCCGGTATCCTACATGCGCGTGTTCGACCGTTCCTGCGAAACGGTGGAATCGGCGGGCGCGCGCCGCGGTGCCCAGATGGGCGTGCTGCGCTGCGACCATCCCGACGTCGAGGAATTCATCCACGCCAAGGACCAGGGCGATCTCGCCAACTTCAACATCTCGGTCGGCGTGACCGACGAATTCATGCAGGCGGTAGAGGACGATTTGTCCTTCGATTTAATTCACAAATCAAAACCGTGGCCCGACGGTGAATCGCGCCAACGCCCCGACGGACTCTGGGTCTACCGCGCGGTGCGGGCGCGCGACCTGTGGGACCAGATCATGCGCTCGACCTACGACCACGCCGAACCGGGAATCCTGTTCCTCGACCGGATGAACCGGGACAACAACCTGTACTACTGCGAGACGATCGAGGCGACCAATCCCTGCGCCGAGCAGCCGCTGCCGCCCTACGGGTGTTGCTGTCTGGGTTCGATTGATCTCACTCGCTACGTAAAAAGACCTTTTGAAGAAAAATCATCGTTCGACTTCGAAGGTTTCGCGAAAACAGTGCATACCTCCGTGAGGATGCTCGACAACGTGCTGGAAGTTACGGCCTGGCCGCTCGAGCAGCAGCGCAAGGAAGCGATGGCAAAGCGGCGCATCGGCCTCGGCTTTACGGGCCTGGGCGATGCGCTCGCGATGCTGCGCCTGCGCTATGACACGGAAGAAGCTCGCGCCATGGCGGCGCGGATCTCGGCCGCGATGCGCGACGCGGCGTACCGGGCATCGGTGGACCTGGCGACGGAGCGCGGCGCTTTCCCGCTCTTCAACGCGGATTTGTATTTGTCGGGAGCCAGCTTTGCCGGGCGTTTGCCGGAAGAAATAAAAGCTCTCGTCAGAAAAAACGGCATAAGGAACTCTCACCTGCTCTCGATTGCGCCCACGGGAACCATCAGCCTCGCCTTCGCCGACAATGCCTCGAACGGCATCGAGCCGCCGTTCTCCTGGGTCTATACGCGCAAGAAGCGCATGAGCGATGGCACGCTGAAGGAGTTTCCGGTGGAGGATCACGCGTGGCGCAAATACAAGCATATGTTGACGACGGGGGCCCTGCCCCGTCGTGAAGACGGCGACATGGACAAGCTGCCGCCGTACTTCGTCACCGCGCTGGAGATCTCCGCCGGCGCGCACGAGCAGATGGTCGCGACCGTGGCGCCCTACATCGACACCAGCATCTCGAAGACCGTCAACGTTCCGGAGGATTATCCCTACGAGGATTTCCAGAACCTGTACATGCACGCCTGGAAGTCGGGGCTCAAAGGCCTCGCGACTTACCGTCCGAACAAAGTACTCGGTTCGGTCCTCTCCATTGAAAAGATCGAGAAGCCGCAGGATTTCGTCGAAGACGACCTGAACCGCCGCATCCGCATCAAGACGGTGCCGCAACCCGTGCTGGCGAGCCTGCGCTGGCCAGGACGGCCCAACCTGGGCGCGGGCAACCCGGCCTGGACCTACATGATCGAGAACGCCCACCACCACTTCGCTGTATTCGTCGGTCACGTCGAGAACGGCCGCCCGCACGCATTCGAAGTCTGGGTCAACGGCAGCGAGCAGCCGCGCGGACTCGGGGCGCTCGCCAAGACGCTGTCGATGGACATGCGCGCCAACGATCCGGGCTGGCTCAAGCTCAAGCTGGAGACGCTGGCCAAGGCGGCGGGGGACGAGCCTTTCGACATGCCTTTCCCGCCCGCCGGCGAGAAAAAGCGCATGCCGTCGGTCGTTTCCGCTTTTGCCCAGGTCATCGATTTCCGGGTCAAGCAGCTCAAGGTGTTCCACGACGGCCCCTGCCCGCTGCTCGATGCGATGTTCAGCCTGAAGGAGCCCAAGACCGGCACCGACGGCACCATGTCCTGGACCGTGGACGTGCTCAATCCGCGCACCGGCGACGATTTCGTGCTCGGGCTGAAGGAAATCGCGCTGCCCGCGATGGAGGGCTATCCGGCGGGGGTGACGCGCCCCTACTCGATGTGGCTCTCCGGCGAATATCCGCGCACGCTCGACGGCCTGTGCAAGATCCTGTCGCTCGACATGCGCGTGCTCGACCCGGCCTGGATCGGCATGAAGCTGCGCAAACTGCTCGATTTCCCGGAGCCGTTGGGCGATTTTCTGGCCTTCGTGCCCGGCTCGAAGAAGCAGGCGACGTTTCCTTCCACGGTGTCCTATCTCGCGCGCCTGATCCTGCACCGCTACGCGATGCTCGGCATCCTCGGCGAGGACGGCCTGCCGCTGCGGCAGATGGGACTCATGCAGCAGAACCCTGCGCCGGGCCAGGCGCGCATCATGGCCGGCGCGCGCTGCCCGGAATGCGCAAATTCGACCTTGATCCGCAAGGACGGTTGTGATTACTGTACGGCATGCGGATTTACGGGAGTCTGCGGATAGCGTTCACGCGCCTCGGCGCGGCGTTTCTCGCCGCGGCATTGCTCAGCGGCTGCGGCGGCGCCGTGAACGTAGTGTCAGAGGGCGACGACAGCAAGCTGATGCTGCGCGGCAACGACGCCGTGGCCTATTTCAGCGCCGGCAAGGCGCTGGCCGGGCGCAGCGACATCAAGACCGAGCACCGCGGCCTCACCTACCGCTTCGCCAGCGAGGAAAGCCGGCGCCAGTTCGTCACCAATCCCGAGCGCTACGCGCCCCAGTTCGGCGGCTTCTGCGCAATGGACATGGTCCATGCAATACCGAATGCCGCTGATGCCAATAGGTTCAAGATCATGGACGGCAAGCTCTACCTGTTCGCCAGCCCGCGCGCCCGACTCTATTTCGAAATGGACCAGGAGCGCAACATGAAGCTCGCGAACCACTACTGGGAAACCGAAGTCAGCGACTCGAACTGGCGCCTGCAGTCCTTGAAGCGCCTGCTGCTGCGCGTGCCGCACTACAGGAGCAACGCCGAACTCGACGAGGAATACGCGCGGCGCTTCGGCAAAAAGCCGGGCTGACGCAGTTTAGCGTGTCGTCTTCATCGGCGCGGCGGCGGCGGCGGCAGCGGCTCCAATCGGTCCAGCGGGCTGGTGACGCCGCGGCCGCCCTTGTTGAGCACGTGCGTGTAGATCATCGTCGTCGAGACATCCGAGTGCCCGAGCAGCTCCTGCACCGTGCGGATGTCGTAACCCGCGGCGAGGACATGGGTTGCAAAGCTGTGTCGAAGCACGTGCGGCGACACCGGCTTCGCGATACGGGCGGCGCGCCCGGCCGCCGACACCGCTCGCTGGATGATTTTTTCATCCAGATGATGGCGGCGAATGACGCCATCCAGCGGGTCCGCCGAGCGGCTGCCCGATGGGAACACGTATTGCCACGGCCAGCTTCGCCCGGCCTTCGGGTACTTGCGCGCGAGCGCGAACGGCAGATAGACGTCGCCGAAACCTCCGGCCAAGTCCTGCTCGTGCAGCGCGCGCACCTTCGCGAGATGCGTGCGCAGCGGCTCAAGCAGCCGCTCGGAGAGCATCGTGCGCCGGTCCTTGGCCCCCTTGCCGTCGCGCACCGTGATCTCCCGGCACTCGAAGTCCACGTCCTTCACCCGCAGCCGCAGGCCCTCCAGCAGGCGCATTCCGGTGCTGTACAGGAGCGACGCGGCCAGCCATTTCGTCCCGTCCAGCCGGGCGAGCAGCGCGCGCACCTCGTTCTCAGTCAGCACCACCGGCACGTGCTGCGAGCGTTTGGCGCGCACCACGCCATCGAGCCAGGGGAGTTCAACTTCCAGGACATCGCGATAAAGGAACAGCAACGCCGACAGCGCCTGGTTCTGCGTCGAAGCCGCGACGCGGCCCTCCGTGGCGAGGTGCGACAGGAACGCCTCCACCTCCGGCCCGCCCATCTCGCGCGGGTGGCGCTTGCCGTGAAAGAAGATGAACCTGCGGATCCAGTGCAGGTATGCATCCTCCGTCCGCAGGCTGTAGTGTTTCACGCGGATGCGTTGGCGAACCTGGTCGAGCAGTCTGGGGGGTTGCCATGCTTCGATTCCCTGAAGGTGCCTATACTGTACGAACGTACAGGTGCCTATCCCGGTTGACGCGGTTGATCCGGTTGATCGATCAGGGACTTGGGCGTACTCTGGGCAGACTAGGCCCCAATAGTGGGGTCTTACAACGCCCCAGATATGGGGTCGACATTACGTTAGCTTTCATCACGAAAGGGAAATCATGAAGAAACAATTAAGGCTGACAGTTCTGGCAATTGTCACATTAGCTCCACTTGCGGGTTGCATGAACATGCCAACTCCCACATCACAAATTACTGGGGCTTACGTATCTGGACTTAAATACGAAAATTTTGACTGTTCGCGCCTAGCGGCGGAATTGGGGTCTTTGTCGAGACGAGAGAACCAGTTGGTAACTGCGCAGCAACAGAGAATTAAAACGAGTGAAACCCAAGCCTTCTGGTGGGGCTTTGGGCAAGGTGATGGAATTGAGGCGTCGGAATTGGCTAATGTGCGTGGTGAGAGAGAAGCCGTCCGTAGCGCAATGGATGTGAAGGTTTGTAAATGAAAGGAAAGCTAACCCGGCGCTCAACCTCGCTCCCTTCGGTCGCTGGACGCTGCGCGATGAAGCCGCGCAGCGCCGGTTAGCTCTACGTTAGGCTTCTCCTCATGGCAACTACGCATCTCACCCGCCAAATTGGCGAACACTTGGTCGTTGCCGAATTTGGAAGACACGGCATCGTTGCCACTCCATTTGCTGGCAACATGCCTGACTACGACATCGTCGGTTTGACCCCGGGCGGCCAGACTATATATGTCCAGGTCAAGGCGATGAACAGCGGAGATTGGCAGTTGAGCAGCAGTCATTTTCTGGTCATTGACTATGATCGTGAAAACAATCGTCAAAAGAGCACTGGGCCAAGGCCGCCGCCCGTTTCACCCTTGTTTTACGTGCTCGTCAAGATCAATGGTTTTGGCAAAGACGAGTTCTACGTTCTTGCCTATTCGGAGGTCCAGAAGATAGTTCGCGAGCATTACACTTCACCTTCTCGCAAAAGCACGCACTTCGCGCTTCGCCAAAAATATGTTCAGTCTTTCAAGGTCAACGCTCTCACGGATGACCATTTTGTCGTCAAATAAAAAGCCTAACTTTAGTTGTACCGGACGCGCGAAAGCGGTCATCGTTTTTTGGCAACCGGCGTCACGCGCGCGCCGGTAAACACAACGTTGGGCCCCACCAAAAGACAACAATGCTTGAGTCGGTTGGAACATTCATCGCTAAACTTCTCGGTTCACTCTTTGGTGACACGCTCAAGGACTTTTTTGCTCGAATTAGGCGACCCGCTGTCGAGACTCATCGCGCCCCGGCAAATATTCTTCAACACGTCACCCCGGGAGTTCCAGCGGAGCGCGTGCGCGAACTACTCGGCTCACCTCACAAAATCGTAAGCACCCTTTGGGCATACCGATTCGGTGATCTCCTGCTTACCATTGACTACTGGAAAGGCGGCGCGGCAAAAACAGTAACAGCCGGGCTTGCAACAGTTCGCAAGAACGCTAGATTCAAAATCTATCCAATGGAATTTGAACTTGATAACCTCTTCCTGTCGGACGTAGTCGCGGATGGATACAATGTCCGCTTAAGAACAACCACAAAGACAGAAGAACTCTTGGTCCAGAAAAACTACGGGTTGCCCGGGAATCGTTGGAACTATACCTTTGGTGCATTGTGGGCGCCGTTTATTTATCAATCGAACTTCAGTTGGGATTACCAGAAGAATCGACTTGATTCAGACCCGGGCGAGGTACTCATAAACTGGGTCGCGATATCTGAGTCAAATGATGAAATTTGGTTCGATTACTCAATGTTCTGCTAGGTGAGGCCCAACAATTTACTCCAGCCGACGTCGTCGCTGGCGCGCCGCCGCGGCTGAGTTCAAACGTTCGGCGTCAACAGGGCATCACACATAGGAAAGGGGCAACCATCATGATTACCGCGCTTGTTCAGTTCAAACTCCCGCAGCCAGTGACTCGCGAAAAGGCGCGGGAGCTTTTCTCAAGTACGGCACCAATGTACCGCGAGGTACAAGGACTCATCCGGAAGTACTACGTTCTGTCCCAGGATGGCGGGTCGGCTGGCGGCGTGTATTTGTGGAAATCCCAGCAGGACGCGGAGCGCCTTTACACCGATGAATGGAAGAAGTCGATTCAAGAGCGGTTTGGTTCGCAGCCGATGGTGACTTATTTCGAAAGCCCGGTTGTCGTCGACAACGTGGCGGGGGCGATCCAGACCGATGGTTGAGAGATCGACGCCGAACCACGCGATCGACAGCGACACTTGGCAAGCGCCGCTGCGCGCGCTCGCTGGTGCGCGTCATCGCGGACGTTAAGGAGCTTTGATGTTGCGAGGAAGCTGCCTGTGCGGTGGTGTGCGATACGAGATCATTGGTCGACTCTCCGGCGCGCTCAATTGTCACTGCTCAATGTGTCGAAAGGCGCACGGGGCCGCTTTTCGCAGCCGAGCTCGCGTGCGGGCGGCTGATTTCCGCTGGGTTCACGGTGAACACCTCGTGTCGTACTACGAATCTTCCCCAGGCAATCACCGAGGCTTCTGCCGCGTCTGTGGCTCACCTCTCCTTAGTCGGTTTGACCACGATTCAGCGTTCTACGGTCTTCCCCTTGGAGCGCTCGACGATGATCCGGGTGTCAAACCAAAGCTGCATGTATTTGTTGCGCACAAGGCGCCATGGTTTGAAATTACTGATGAGCTACCACAGTTCCCTGAGCTACCGGCGAAAGCTCCTTAACCCCGCGTTGGTGCCGACGGGCCGCAAGCGTCGCGTTTCGTCAGGCGCCGCGCTGGCCCGCGGCACAACGCAACGTTGGACGGCAAGAGGTGGAACCCGGAATGCATAGCTCACGCACAAGGGCGCACGAATTCTTTGACACTCATGTGACGCCCGCTTACGAAGAATGGATGAAAGACCCCACTGATGTTCGTCTAGCCATGAACGCGGCGGTCGCACTAAACCAGACGGCTGACTATTTGTGGCACGCATACACAAACGTAAATCCAAGTCGGGTATTCAGTACAGCGAACCCGAGCGCCTTTCGCGCAGAGCTTGCGCGCCGGTATCCCCACTTTGTCATCGTTCGTGATGTTGCTGAGGCCCATAAGCACGCAAAACTTGATCGTGGCTCTCGCGTCCTTACCGACGCTGAACAGACTGCGGTCGGCGCAACAGGCTGGGGCGAAGCAGGCTTTAGTGCTGGGCCGCACGGAGGCGGGCCGTCCGTTGTCGTGGAGCTCGACAACGGGACCAAACATCATTTGAGCTACTCCGCTAAGGAAGTACGCCAACTATGGCTGTCAATTCTTGCATAGCGTTGCCGTCCAACCAGACGCGCATGAAGCCGCGCGCGGCTGACCAAGCACGTTAGCCCCATCTCCAGAAACACCATGGACTCTTGCAGACGACTGGTTTTCGCCGCCGCATTCGCGCTCACCGCTCCAAATGCCATCGCCGAAAGGATCGCCGACGCAAACTTCGCGGCTCCTGTTGAACGGTACGGGCATTTCGCGCTTGGCCGGCCGCACGAATACGCCCGCGTGACGGCGACGACCGACGCGGGGCGGCGCCTAATGTTCGAATTGCCGGAGAACGAAGTATTCGAGGATCTGGCACCGAGAATCGTAAGGCTGGTGGCCGCTGAGCCGGAAGAGATTCTCGCTATTGTCAGCAACCGCGACAGCGGCTCGCGGCTAATGATGCTTCGATTGCGCGCGGGCCGTCTCGAGATAAGCGCGCAATCTCCACCGATTGGGACGCCGATGCGCTGGCTGAATCCGGTCGGAGTCGCCGACCTAGACGGCGACGGGCGTGCGGAGATCGCCGCCGTCATTACGCCGCACATCGGCGGCACGCTGAAGGTTTATCGGAGGCAAGGCGGGGCACTCGTCGAGATCTCGGCGCTTGATGGGTTCTCGAATCATGTTTACCGCACGCAGGAATTGGCATTGTCGCTGCCATTTCTGATCGCCGGCAAGACGCGCCTGTTGGTGCCTGACTCAACACGCCTCCAACTTCGAATCGTCGGGCTGGAGAACGGTCGCCTCGTCGAAACCGGCCGGTGCCCGCTCCTCTCGCCGGTGATTGGCGCAATGCGGGGGATTTCGCCCTCCGAGGTCTCGCTCGGCCTGCTCTCCGGGCGAAAGCTGATTGTTCCAAATGATTGCCCCAAGTAGCCGAGTGCCGCGAGGTCCTGGCCGAAGGCCAGCCACGGGGCCGAGCCACCAAGGATCCAGCGGGAGGCTGGCGCATAGGCCCCGGCTAACTGTGCGTCGCAGCGGACGCGCATGAAGCCGCGCGCCGCTGAACGCAGACGTTGGCCTCGCTGTCGGCACGCAGAGCGCCGCGGACGCCCGCGACAGACCGGTTTGTGGCAATCTACCGCCGTTACCAAAACCTATACGGTTTCTACCATGACACTCCCTGTTGAATCGCTTGAACTCGAGATCCTTCGCCTCTCCACATCAGAGCGGGCGCGGCTGCTTGATCGCGTCGTCGCCAGCCTTGACGCCGACAAGGCGCGAGATAAGGCTTGGGACGAACTTGCCGCCCAGCGCGACGCCGAGATTGAACGCGGCGGGTCCTCACCGGTGTCTGGGCCGGAGGTGCTCGCCCGACTACGCGCTGAACTTGCTTGACCTACTCGCTTCACCGGGGCGCGGAGCTTGATCTCGCCCAGGCGGCAAGGTTCTATAGGCGTGAAGGTGGTCGCGCAGTAGCGGCACGGTTCCTTGACGAGTTCGAACGTATTGCCGAACTGCTCGTCGAGCACCCGGGAATTGGCACACCCACTGGCGATAAGCGCCGCTGGTTCCCGCTCACCAGCTCTCGGCACTCGCGGCTGACGAAGGCGACAAGTACACGTTGAGGAAAACCAGGTTCATCGAGGTCATGCGCGGCATAATTTAGCTGGTGCGGACGGGCCGGCGGCTGGCCCAGAAGAGGCCGATGATGGTCTTCACGTCGCTGATGCGGCCGTCGGCGGCCATCGCGAGCGCCTCCTCGAAGGGCAGCGTGAGGAGGGGCTGGTGTCGCCATGGAAGGCGAACCGGCCGGCATCGGTCTACAAGCCCGTCGGGTGTCTTGAATGCCGCAAGACCGGCTTCGCCGGCCGCGTCGGTATCTACGAAACGCTGATCTGCACGCGGGGCGTCAAGGAAATCGTCGCCGCCGGCGCGGACCTGGGGAAGATCCGCGACCAGGCGTTCCGCGACGGCATGAAGCCGCTGCGCATCAGCGGCGCGATGAAGGTGGCGGCCGGCTTCACGACCATGGAAGAGGTCCTCAAGAACGCACCGCCGGCGATGGAAACGGCGGGTTAGGCCGTGGCCTGGTCGCAGCTCGTCGAGGCGCTGCTGTTGCTCGTCGGCGGGCTGGTGCTGTTTGGCGTCTGGGCCGGCGCGCGGCGCCGCGACCGGCGGGTAACGCAGGCGCTGCGACAGTCCGAGGAACGCTTTCGCCACCTGACTTCGCTCTCGGCGGACTGGTTCTGGGAAACCGACGCCGGGCACCGCATCAGCTGGCTCTCCGGCGGACCCGCGGTGGCGACGCTGTTCGGCGGCGAGATGGCGCACGGCAGGCGGCTGTGGGAAATTCCCGGCGTCGAAGTCGAGCCGCGCGCGCTGGTGGAGCACTTCGAACGCCTGCAGCGGCTCGATGCGCAACTGCCGTTCTTCGATTTCGTGATTTCACGCGGCACCGCAGGCACGCAGCGCGCGCACGTGGTTACCGGCAAACCGCACTATGACGCCGCCGGCCGGTTCCTCGGCTACCGGGGAATCGGCCAGGACATCACCGACAAGCGCCGCGCCGAGCAGGCGATGCGCGATGCCGAAGAGCGCTTTCGCGACGTGCTCGAGGCCTCCGGCGAATACGTCTGGGAGACCGACGCCGGCTGGCGCTATACCTTCCTCTCCGAACGGGTCGAAACGGTGCTCGGCTACCCACGCCATGAAATGATCGGACGCACGCCGCGCGAATTCATGCCGCTGGGCGAGTCGCGCGCCGTGGACGCCTGGTTCGAGGAGTATGCCGCCGAGGGCAAGGTGTACCGCGGCCTGGAGCACCGCTCGCTCACCAAATCCGGGCGCGTGATCTGGCAATCGGTCAGCGGCATGCCGGTGTTCGATGCCGCCGGCCAGCTTGCCGGCTACCGCGGCACCGGCGCGGATATCACCGCTCGAAGGCAGGCCGAGGAGCGCATCCAGTACCTGGCGACGCGCGACGCGCTGACCGGGCTGCCCAACCGTGCGCTGCTCTCGGACCGTGCCGGCCAGGCGATCCTCGCCGCGGCGCGCGCACGCGGCAGCCTTGCGGTCCTCTATCTTGACCTGGACCGCTTCAAGACGATCAACGATTCGCTCGGCTATGCCACCGGCGACGCGCTGCTGCGCGCAGTCGCCGAGCGCCTGGGCGCCTCGCTGCAGCGCGACGCCACGCTGGCGCGGATCGGTGGCGACGAATTCGTGCTGCTGTGGAATGGGCTGAAGAATTCGCAGGATGCGGCGGCACTGGCGCAGCGCGTGCAGGGGGTTCTCGCGCGCCCGTTCACCATCGAGGGGCGCACGCTGACTGTTACGGCATCGATCGGCATCAGCGTGTATCCGGGCGACGGCCGCGATTTCGGCGAGCTGCTGAAGAACGCGAGTGCGGCGGCCAACCATGCCAAGGAGACCGGCCGCGACCGCTTCCTCTACTTCTCGCCCGAGCTGAACGCGCGCGCGGTGGCGCGCCTTGGAATGGAGAACGACCTGCGCCGCGCGCTCGCGCGAGGCGAGCTGCTGCTGCACTGGCAGCCTGTGCTGGGCGCCGGCCGCCAGGTGGTCGGCGCCGAGGTGCTGGTGCGCTGGCAGCACCCGCGGGACGGGATGCTGATGCCCGACCGCTTCATCCCGGTGGCGGAGGACTGCGGCCTGATCCGGCCACTGGGCCAATGGACGCTGGAGCGCGCACTGTCGCAAATCGGTGGCTGGCGGCGGGCGTACCCGAGAGCCGCGGGCCAGGACCTTTGGTTCGCGCTCAATGTTTCCGCGCACGAGCTGGCGCAGGGCGATGCCTACGTGGCGCAGCTCGCGCAGGCGCTCGCCGCGAACCAGTTGCCAGGATCCTGTATCGAGCTGGAAATCACCGAAAGAGTGCTGATGTCGCACCTGGCGGAGAACGTCGAGACGCTGCGCAACATCGGCGCCTTGGGCGTACGCGTCGCGATCGACGATTTCGGCACCGGCTATTCGAGCCTCGCCTATCTGCGCCAGCTGCCGATCGACAAGTTGAAGATCGACCGCTCCTTCCTGCGCGAACTGGACGCGCACCCGGCCGATGCCACCATCGTGCAGGCCATCGCCGCGATGGCCAGGGCGCTCGGCCTGCGCGTCGCCGCCGAAGGCGTGGAGAGCGAGGCGCAGCTCGCGCGCCTCCAGGCGCTGGGCTGCGAGGAATGGCAGGGGCATCACTTCAGCGCGGCGCTGGATGCGGCGGCATTCGAGCGGCTTATCTCGCGGCGGCCGGCCCAGGCCGGGTCGGCGGCGGGATAGGAGCGCATAACGATGTCCACGCTCTACCGCTATCGTGTTGACGAGGGTCAAGCCAGGTTGCGGGTAATGTCGTTGAACAGTTCGTCGACCGCGTAGCGCTTGGGGATCAGCTTCTGGCGGTAGACGTAGTCGATCGCGACTTCCAGGTTGCGCCGGTTGGCTTCCAGGCCGAAGGGGCTCACGTCGAACAGCGGTTTCGCATTTTGTTCAGAAAGTTTCTTGCTCCGGGTCAGCAGGGAAAATACTTCCCGGACGATCCCCGGTTCCATGGACTGCCGCACCACCACCATGTGGTTGATCTGCAGCGCGCCTTTGCGCCGCTGCCAGTCCGCGGCGGCGGCGGCAGGGTCGGGGATGACGCTTTGGAGGCGCTCGTCTTTCGGCAGCGGCTCGGCCAGCACGGCGGCGTCCACTTCGCCGGCGAGCAGCATCGCGAGCGGCGTCTTGCCTGCGGCGGCGCGCTCCACGCCCGGCGGGTCGCGGTATTCGGCGACGTGCGCATCCTCGAAGGTGACCCACTTCACGCGCTCGAGGTCGACGCCGTAATCGTCGGCGAGGATGCCGCGGAGCCAGGCCACGGTGGTGACCGAGCTTGAACGTATGGCGACGCGTTTGCCTTCAAGATCCTTTGGAGAAAGATCTTTGGTGCAAATCAGGTAGGGATGCTGAAACCTCCCGAACAGCACCGCGGGGAGCAGGGTGAGCGGCTTGCCATGCGCTTTCGCCATCAGGAAAGTCACGATCGCAAGTTCGGCGACATCGAATTCCAGGTCGCGCACCACGCGCTTGAACGCGGTGTTCGGCACCTTCACGTCGGCGAAGTCGAATTCGACCCGATCGCTGCGAATCCGGCCCTGTTTCAGGGCGGATGTGACGGGATACTCACCAAGTAGTGTCTTTAATCGCATAAGTCGCGTAAAATGCGCGCACTTTTTCCCGAAAAATCAAGGCCATGCCGCGCAACATCCGGAATCTAGCCATTATCGCGCACGTTGACCATGGGAAGACGACTCTGGTCGACAAACTGCTGCAGCAGTCCGGCACTTTTGCCGCCCACGAGCATCCGCAGGAACGGGTGATGGATTCGAACGACCTCGAGCGCGAGCGCGGCATCACGATTCTGGCCAAGAACTGCGCGGTCCGCTACCAGGGCACGCACATCAACATCGTCGATACGCCGGGTCACGCCGATTTTGGCGGCGAGGTGGAGCGCGTGCTGTCGATGGTGGACGGCGTGCTGCTGCTGGTGGACGCGGTCGAGGGCCCGATGCCGCAGACGCGCTTCGTCACGCGCAAGGCGCTCGCCCTGGGCTTGAAGCCCATCGTCGTGGTCAACAAGGTGGACCGCCCCAGCGCGCGCGCCGAATGGGTGGTGAACCAGACCTTCGATCTCTTCGACAAGCTAGGCGCGACCGAGGAGCAGCTGGATTTCCCGGTGGTCTACGCCTCAGCCCTGTTGGGTTGGGCGAAGAATCATCTGCATGAAGAATCGAAGGATCTCGGCCCGCTGTTCGAGGCGATCCTCAAGCATGTGCCGATGCGCGACGAGAACCCGGATGAGCCGCTGCAATTGCAGGTCTGTTCCCTCGATTATTCGAGCTATGTCGGCAAGATCGGCATCGGGCGCATCCGCCGCGGGCGCCTCAAGCCGGCACAGGAAGTGCTGGTGCTGGAGGGCGAGAAGTCCTTCAAGGCCAAGGTCAAGGAGGTTCTGATGTTCGAAGGCCTCGAGCGCGTCCAGGTGGACGTGGCCGAGGCGGGCGACATCGTCCTTATCAACGGCATCGACGAAATCAGCATCGGCGCCACCCTGTGCGACCTGGAGCACCCGGATCCGCTGCCGCTGCTCAAGGTGGACGAGCCGACGCTGACGATGAATTTTCTGGTAAACGCGTCGCCTCTTGCGGGCAGGGAGGGAAAGTACGTCACCAGCCGGCAGATCCGCGAGCGCCTGGAGCGCGAAACGAAGAGCAACGTGGCGATGCGGGTCGAGTATCCGACCGACACCGACACTTTCATCGTGCACGGCCGCGGCGAGCTGCACCTGACGATCCTGCTGGAGAACATGCGCCGCGAGGGCTACGAGATCGCGGTCTCGCGGCCGCGCGTGATCTTCAAGGACATCGACGGCGTACGTTGCGAACCTTTTGAAGTTTTAACTGTTGATATTGAAGGTCAAAACCAGGGTGCGGTGATGGAAGAACTTGGCCGGCGCCGCGGCGAGCTGCTCGACATGGTGCCCGATGGCAAGGGCCGCGTGCGCCTGGATTACCGCATCCCCGCGCGCGGGCTGATCGGCTTCCAGGGAGAATTCATGACGCTGACGCGCGGCACCGGCGTGATGAGCCACGTGTTCGACGAGTACGCGCCGGTCAACAAGGTCGAGATGGCGGAGCGGCGCAACGGCGTGCTGGTATCGCAGGACGACGGCGTTGCGGTGGCCTATGCGATCTGGAAGCTGCAGGAACGCGGCCGCATGTTCGTGAGCCCCGGCGAGCCGGTCTATGAAGGCATGATCGTCGGTATTCACAGCCGCGACAACGACCTGACGGTGAATCCGATCCGCACCAAACAGCTCACCAACATCCGCGCCTCGGGCAAGGACGAGGCGATCGACCTGGTGCCGCCGATCGGCCTGACGCTGGAATACGCGGTCGAATTCATCGCCGACGACGAGCTGGTGGAGATCACGCCGAAGTCGATTCGCCTGCGCAAGCGCCACCTGCAGGAGCACGATCGCCGCAGGGCGGACCGCGCCGCAGCCTGATGATGAAGATTGCCGTCCTGCCGCTGCCGCCCGAGACATTGGAGCTGGCGAAGAAGGCGGAGCGATCCTTTCGGCGGCCATGCTCCTGCGCCACAGCTTCGGCCGCAGGGAGGACGCGGCGCGGATCGAGCGCGCGGTGCGCTCGGTGCTGGCCAAGGGCTACCGCACCCAGGACATCCTGCAGGCAGGAACGGTAATAGTTGGCACTGCGGCCATGGGCGACGCGGTTCTCGCGGCCCTGCCATAATCCGGCAATGCCGGAGACCCCCGACCTCAAACGCATCGGCCGCTACGACATCGAGCGGATTCTCGGCGAGGGCGCCATGGGCGTCGTCTATGAGGGCAACGACACCCGGCTGCATCGCAAGGTCGCGATCAAGACGATCCTGAAGAACGCGCTCGACTCGGACTCCGCCA
Source organism: Burkholderiales bacterium (assembly GCA_038904015.1). Classification (GTDB taxonomy): domain Bacteria; phylum Pseudomonadota; class Gammaproteobacteria; order Burkholderiales; family SG8-39; genus RBG-16-66-20. The sequence goes on from JBCKKZ010000009.1 coordinate 35,624, forward strand.
AGGAGTACTCGATGCGCTTCGCACGGGAAGCCCAGGCGGTGGCGCGCCTGAACCACCCCAACATCGTCCAGGTATTCGATTTCGCCGAGGAGGGCGAACTCGCGTACATCGTGATGGAGATGGTGCGCGGCAGGGAGCTGAAGTCCTTCTTCGATGCCAAGGAGCGCTTCGACGTGAAGGAGGTGGTGCACATCATGGGTGAGCTGTGCGAGGCGCTGCATTTCGCGCACGAGGCCAATATCATCCACCGCGACATCAAGCCGGCCAATGTGATGATCGATTCGCAGGGCCGGGTCAAGCTCACCGATTTCGGCGTGGCGCGCGTCACGGACACGGATCGCACCATCTCAGACCGCACCCAGGCCGGCGCCATCGTCGGCACGCCCGCGTACATGTCGCCCGAGCAGATCCAGGGCAACCCCATCGACCGGCGCACGGATATTTTTTCCGCCGGGGTGATCCTCTACGAATTCCTGTCGGGCGCCAAGCCGTTCACCGGCACGGGCGCCTGGACCATCGCGAAGAAGATCATCGGCGAGGAGCCCCCGCCGCCGTCCACGCTCAACCCGCTGGTGTCGCCGCTGTTCGACGAAGTGGTCGCCAAGGCGCTGGCGAAGAACCTGGCAGCGCGCTACCAGACGGCGCGCGAGCTCGGCTTTGCGCTCAAGCGCGCCTTTGAGGGCCTGCCGCAGGTGGAGGAGGTCGAAAAGACCATCGTGCTGCCGCGGGGCCTGGCAGGCGAGGCGCCGGCGGGTGAGGGCGATGCGACGGTATTGCGCACGCTGGCCGCGGTGCCCGCCGCCGCCGCGCCCGCCACCAAGGCGACCGAACTGGAGTTCTGGCGTTCGATCAAGGACGGCAATGATCCCGCCGACTTCGATCTCTACGTGCAGCAGTTCCCGATCGGCATCTATGCGGCGCTCGCCAAGCGGCGCAGCGCCAAGCTGCGAGGCCTCGCCACCGAGGAAAACGAAGCCAAGGCGAAGCAGGTACAGGAGCAGGAACGGCGCGAAATAGAGGAAGCGGCACGCCGCGAAGCCGAGGCCAGGGCCAAGCTGGCCGAGGAAAAAGCCGTCATGGAAGCGGGTCTCGCGAAGCGCGAAGCCGAGTTCCTGCAGCGCGAAGCGGCGTTGAAGAAGCGCGAAACCGAGGGCCCGAAGAAAGCGCCCGTGATCCCGGTGCTCGCGGCGGTGGTTGCCGTGGTGATCGGCATCGGCGTCTGGCAGGCCCTCAAGCCGCCGGATCAGATGGCCGAGCGCGTCGCCGAACTTACCAAACTGCTGGAGGAGTCAAAGCGGCGCGAAGCCGAACTGGTGCAGTCCCGGCAGCGCGAGGCCGAGTTGATGAAGGAACTGGAACTCGCCAGGCAGCGCGAAGCCGAGGCCCTCAAGTCTGGCGACGTCGCCAAGCAGCGCGAACTGGCGGAGTTGACGCGGCAGCGCGAGGCCGCGGCGCAGAAGCAGGCCGAACTCACCCGGCAGCGCGAGGCTGCGGCGCAGAAGCAGGCCGAAGCGGCTGAACTGCGGCGCGCCGAGATCGCCAGGCTGCAGGCCGAGTCCGGGCGCAGGACGGATGTGGCGACGAAAACCGAGCCGCCCCGCAAACCGGTGGAACCCGCCAAGGTCGCGGAGCCTGCGAAACCCGCCGAACCGGTCAAGCTGGCCGCCGTCGCGCCCGCACCTCTGCCCACGCCGGCGCCGGTCCCCGCGAGCGTGCCGGACACGGCGCCGGTGTCAATCGAAACCATGCTGCAGCGGGCGATCGCGCTCGAGCGTGACGGCAAGACCGCCGAAGCGGCCCGTCTGCTGCGCCAGGTGACGCGCGAGGGCAAGGGAGAAGCGGCGGGGCAGGCCGCCAAACGCTACGGCGACATGCTGCAAAAAGGCGTGCCGGGCGTGCCACGCGACTATGGCGAGGCGCTCAGGTACTACGAGATTGCGCGCCTGAACGGCGTCGACGTTCCGGTCGCCAAGAACCGCTAGTCAGGTCGCCCGCAGGGGAGGCTCGGCGCCGTCCGGCAGCGGCATGCCGGCGGTATTGAGGATCATCGCCATCATCGAGTAGTAGCCGTTCAGCGCCAGCAGCTCCAGCGTGCCATCGAGGCCGAAGCGCTCGCGCGCCGCGGCGAAGGTCTCGTCGTCCAGGCGCCCGCTCGCGTGCGCCTGCCGGCTGGCCTTGAAGACCAGCGTCTCATCCGCCGACATGCCCTGCGGCTCCTTGCCCTGCGCGATGGCTTCGATGATGCGCGGATCGAGCCCCGCCTTGCGCGCGAGCTTCTCGTGCATGTACCACTCGTGCTGGCAACTCCATTCGCGCGCGGTGACCAGCACCGCCAGTTCGAGCAGGCCGGGCGCAAGCTTGCTGTTCCAGCGCAGATGCTCGCCCAGTTGCTGGATCCGGCGGGCGAGCTCGGCATTGTGGATCAACGCGATGAACGGGCCGCGCACTTCGCCGCGCGGGCCGGCCGAAATTTCAGCGGCCACCTCGCGCTGCGCGTCGGTCATTGCTTCGGGCGTCAGGCGGGGGAAGCGCGCCATGTGACGCTAGACCCAGACCTGCAGAACGTAGTCGTAGGCGGCCTGCGCATTGGCCATGTCCACGCGCTGCAGCTTAGCTCGGTAACCGGATTTCGTTTTCTTTAAATGGTGGGTATATAGGCCGGCAAAATGCCGCACGTCGTCGCGCCGCAGCTCCATCATGTGGAATCGGGACGTGACTTCAATGTCTCCATTCTTATTCTGTTTTTGTATGGAAACATTTGAAACAACGTGATTCGTCTCCCACAGCGGCCGCTGCGACCAGGCATCCGGGTGCAGGACGCGCAGCATGCGCACCGTCATCAGGTTCTTGTCCTCGGCGAAAATCGCGGGCTGGCCGTCCCAGGTCTTGTAACTCGCGTCCGGCGGCATCCAGTAGATGCCATCCGGGGTGAACAGGTCGATCCAGTTCTGCCAGCGCTTGGTGTCGAGCAGGTCCGCCTGCCGGTAAAGGAATTGTTCGACGTCGTGCTGAATCCGGAGCTTGTTCACCGTGCCGCGCCCATGTATTTCGCCCAGGCTTTCATTTGATTCCTCATCGGTGCCTCCGATGTCCCCATCTTCGGGCCGCTCTCGACCGCGCCGTTCTTCTCGATATCGCGGCCGTGGTGGCGGCCGAGGCTGACCCAGTCGCCGCCGTCCGAGGCGAGGCCCTGGTGGCATTTCCAGAAGTTCTCCAGGTCATCGGCGTTGATCAGCGTGGCGGGCGAGTTGACGAGGTTGTAGTACGCCAGCGAGCGCCGGTAGATCGCTTCGGGCGCGCCCTTAAGGCGGAAATGCCAGATCTCGGTCAGCGTGCGGTCCACGCCCAGCGGGCGCACCGCGCGCAGCTGCTGCAGCGGCGACTGCACCGACAGGCCCGGGTACACCAGCACATGGTGGATGTTGACGCCGACAATCTCCTCGAAGCGCTTCTTGCCGTAGGCCTTGATCATCACTTTGTCGTAGGCGAGCGTGTCCGGGTCCCGCGGCCGCAGGCCCATGTAGCCGGTGAGGATGCAGTGGCCGTAGGGATAGTTGATGGTCTGAAAGTCGTCCCACTTGTCGATGGTCACGGTCGCGAACGCCGATAGCATGTGGTAGGACAGCGGCGCAACGCCGCCTTTCGCCTTTTTCGCGAGGATCTTCTCGACTTCGTGCGCGGCGCGGCCGGTGGACTGGTGCACCACCGAGGGGTGCAGCGCGTCGAGCTGGTTTTCGAGGAACAGCTTCCAGTTCGAATGCTGGATGACGCGGAAGCAGTTCGGCACCACTTCCACTTCGCCCCCGGGCGCGCGGTCGCACATGTCGTCGAACGCCACGATGCTTTTACCCAAGAATTCTCTTAATGAAGGTCCAGTAGAAGAAAGACTTGCAAACACAAATCCTCGATAGTTCTCGACGCGCGCCGCGCGCTTCATGCTGCAATCCGGGTTATCCTTGCCGTAGCGCGTGCCGGCATAGGCGTCCTGCATCGGGATCGTCTTCAACTTGCCGTCGTGGTGGAAGGTCCAGGCGTGGTAGGAGCAGCGGAAGAACTCGCCGGTGTTGCCCTTCCTGTCGCCGCAGATCATGTTGCCGCGGTGCGGGCAGCGGTTGTAGAGCACGTTCACCTTGCCGTTCGAGCCTCTCACCATGATCATCGGCTGGCGGCCGATCTGCACCGTGTAGTAGTCGCCCGCCTTCGGTATCTGTGACTCATGGCCGCAATAGATCCACACTGTCTCGTGGATGCGCTCCATCTCGCGGCCGAAGATTTCCCGGTCGGTATAGACCTCTTTTCGCACTCGGTCCGGTTCGACGAGCTTGGACAGATCGGGTTCGCGTTCGCTGAGCATTGACTGTTCCTTTCATACGCTGCACTGAGAGCGGGCTATTATCCGCGAATGCGTCTGATCGTCGCAATTACCGGATCCAGCGGCGCGATTTATGGCGTGCGCTGGTGAGGCGCTGGACGGGCGCGCGAGCAAAGCGCAGATTGTCCTAGGGAGGCGACACCATGGCGTTGAAGTGGCTGGGCGGGGGCAAGCCGGATCATCCGCTGGCGGACGACAAGGGCGCGAAGGAGGTGCTCTCGGCCCTGCCGCCGAACGATCCCGCCAAGGCGATCCAGGACATCCGCGACCTGATCGAATCGGTGCTCGGCACCGTGGGCTTCAAGGACGAGCGCCGCGGCGAAGTGATCATGCTGCTCGACGAGGCTGCGCAGGCGCACCAGCGCAAGCTCGCGCGCGACTACCTGTCGAATGCGCGCCTGCCGAAATTCCAGGAAGGCCGCATGTGGGGCGCGCTGTTCGGCCTGTGGAAGGATCTCGCCTCGGCCTATGCGGCTTGCCTCACGCAATTCGCGCTCGACCCGGGCAGCGTCGGCAAGCTGGTGGGCCTGAGCGTCGAGGGCGGCAGCGGCGCCTGCTCGGTGGGCATGGCGCGGCGCTGCAGCCGCCTGCCGCAGCAGCAGGCGAGCGTCGGCATCCGCACCTTCGCCAAGGAGTCCTTCGCGGTCACGCTCGGCGGCCGCGAGCAGCAGGACGCGCTGCTTTTGAACGACGGCCGCGCGTTGAAGGAGGAAGCGCTGATCTGCCAGCGCGAAGGCGCATTCGACAAGCGCGCCAGCCCGACGCTGGCGTTCGAGGGGCATAGCTACCAATGGGCTGGTCGTCATCGACGAGGTCCAATTGCAGCCGGGCCTGTTTCCCGCCTTGCGCGTGCTGCTCGATCGCTCCAACGAGCCCGGCCAGTATCTGTTGCTGGGCAGTGCGTCACCGGCGTTGCTGCGTCAGGCGGGCGAGTCGCTGCTGGGACGGGTGGAAACGGTGGAGGTCGGCGGCTTCAATCTGCAAGAGCTGTGGGCCGCCCATGGCATGGACCAGGCGACGACGGACCGGCTGTGGCTGCGCGGCGGGTTTCCGCGTTCCTATCTGGCGGCCGGCGACGAAGACAGCGCAGCATGGCGCAACAACGCCATCAATAACCACGTGAGCGTGGACCTGCCCCAGTTCGGCGTCAACATCGCCGCCCCATCCATGCTGCCTGCGAACGACAAGTAAACCAGGCCGCGGCGCGCGCCGCACGCCGATCTCGCTGTACCCGGCGTCACAAGGCCGGCGGTAACCCCGGAAGTGTCCCGCAGCGTGACAAAGTTGGCAGAAACCTGGCAGGAGCTTGTGACTTCAGCGCGGCGATCTCGTCGGCGACGGCAAAATCCTTCGGGAACGGGCGTTTCGCCTCGCCATACCAGAAGCGGGCGTTCGGGAGGTCGCCTTCCATCACGTGGACGATGTCGATGGCCTGCAGCAGCGGAATGGCCATGCCGATTTCGTTGGTCTGCTTGAGCAGATCAGCGTCACCTGCTATGGGCGGAGTGCTCCCTATTGCTCTAATGCGCGTAAAGGTTCAAAGTCGGGTCAGCGTAGGTGCGCTGTAGTGCGTTGTGTCGTTTGGAGGGTGCCAGTCCCGGCTTGCGATCGACGCAGTTCAAGTCCGGGACCGTCTTTAGCGTTACCAATGCGTGCGTCACACATTCAACAAAAATCAAAGAGCAGATCGCCATGACATCGGTAAGCAGGTATTCAGTCCAATTGTTGGCCGCGACGTTTGCATTTTGCGTCGTCGGCGCACAGGCCCAGGTGCAGATGCAGCCGAAGCCGGGCGTGAAGCAGGAATTGAAGCAGGACATGAAGAAGGACATGCAGCAGATGCAGCCGATGCAACAGCAGAAGATCGCGCCCGCGGCGCCCGTGGCAGCACCGGTGCTGACGAAAATTGAATCCAGCGTTGAAGGCTATGTGCTCTTGGGCAAGGGCTTCGGCGCCGATAGCATGAAGGTGCAGGTACTCGAGGGGACAACGCAAGTTTCGCAGTCCGCATTGACCTCGGTAAGTGACGATCGCATTGTCGTCAAGTCTCGTCCGAGCGGTACGGTCGCGATCAAGGTCGCTATCGGGGGTCAGGCGAGCAACAGCATGTCGTTTACATTGACGGGCGTGCAGGCCCAGGTGCAGACGCAGCCGGGCGTGGCGCCGCAGATGCAGCGTCCAGCCGCCACACCCCTGGCACCCGCACCCGCGTCCGTTGAAATCGTCGCACTGTCCGCGACACCCGCCGCGCCCAAGCAGGCTGAGCGCGGCAAGACGGTCGATGCCGCCGAAGTCGGCAAGACGCGGCAGACGCGCGAGGTAGAAGGATTGACCAAAGCGGCCGACCCGAAATCGACGGTCAGCAGTTCGGTGGTGGTTGGAGGGCAGTCGAGCACTGTTGCCGGTTTGGCGCTCAAGCCGTCGCTTGCGGCGTCCCTGGGTGCGCAGGCACGGCTGACGTTGCCGCCTTCGCTGACGCAGACCGTGACGACGCAGGCCCTGGCGATGACGGGCAGAGGCGGTGCCGTCGGCGTCCAGGCGCCGGCGCCTTCGCTGACCCAGACCGTGGCAACGCAGGCCCTGGCGATGACGGGTAGGGGCGGTGCCGTCGGCGTCCAGGCGCCGGCGCCTTCGCTGACGCAGACGGTGACGACCGGCCCCCTGAACATGACCGGCAGCCCATAAGGAGGGAGACAGTGATGACAAAGGAGACAGTGATGATGAGAATGTTCTGCAAGCGCGCGGCACTGGCCGCGGTCGTAATCCTGGCTTCATCCGCGGCGCTGGCGGACGTCGTTACGATCAACGTGCCGGTGCAGCTCACCAGCCTGGCGCAGGGAGTGACGAAGGGGAGGGTGCAATGCTATCTCAGCAGTATGCATTGGAGAGTTCCCTCTTCTACTTCCGGCACCGTGGGAGTTTCTTCCGTCGCAGGCCCTGGAACGGGCACCAGCAGCGAATTCTCCGTGGTGAACGGTGCGTATTCCGGCACGGTCACCGTTCGGGTCTTCGTGAGCGGTCCGCCGCAGGCGTGGATCGATAGTGGGTTGCAGATCAGCTTAGAATCCAGTGCCATGGAGGTAGACGTCAGGGAGCCGCAATACTTGTGCTACTTGCAGCTCGCGACCGGGAGCAGCGCCTGGCACCCGGAAGCGTTGGCTCTCGACGCGGGTAGCTTGCAGATATCAGCAGCCTTCCGGACCCAACCGCCTGCCTGGTCGCTACCGTCGTCCGGTCTCCCCATCACCGTAAGAGGCGCGGTGACCATGCCGAAAACCCGCTGAGGAATCCGGATGCGCGGAACGCGTTTTTGCCAGCTAAGTTAGACTCCCCAGCGTGAGTCCGACTGCCACGGCTTTCATCGCCCGCTTCACGCCCGCCGGCTCGGGGGCCTGGAGAGGCCTCATCGCCGCGCTGATGGTGGCCCTGTGGCCCGGATGCGCCGCGCTCGGCCTCGAGGTCCGCTCCGCCGATTTCACCGACCGCTGGGTCGAACCTTCCGCCGAACTGCGCATCAGGTTGTCGGATCTGCTCGGTCCGGGCGACCGGCGCATCGCGTTCATCGACGGCGCGGTCGACCTGACCCCGCTGTTTCGCCAGGTCGCGCCGGGGGAGTACCTGTATAGCGGCCGGGAGCTGCCGCTCGCGTCCGGACAGCGCAAGTTGAAGGTGTACCTGGTCAAGGACGGGCAGTGGACGGAGCTGCGCAGCCTCGATCTCAAGGTCACCACGGAAGGCGGCTTCGAGCAATTCGACATGAAGCCGCGGCTGGATGCGACACTCAAGGGGCAGCTCGGCCAGGGGCGGAGCGGCAGCGCGCCGCAGTTCACCCGCCCGGACTTCTACCAGGACGCGACCTTCAGGGGCGGCCTGGGGATCGAGGCGGCGCAGGGGGACTTCCGGCTGGCCTCCAATGTCAACGTGGTGGGCAGCAGCTTCCAGCCCGAGGCGCTGCGCTTCGCCACGAGGGGCCAAGATGCGCCGAAGGCGGACATCACCGACTACCTGGTTAACACGCAATGGGGCCGCGCGCAGTTTTCGCTCGGCCACCTGTCCTACGGCAACAATCCGCTGCTGCTGATGGGCTACGGCAGCCGCGGGATGACGTTCCAGCGCAAGCTCGGCGAGCGCGCCGACTTTTCGTTCAATGCCATGAACGGCACCAGCATCACCGGCGCAGGCAACATCCTCGGGCTCGACGATGACGAGCACCAGGTGCGCGGCGGCACGCTCGGCGTCGAGTTGCTGGAGCGCAAGGGCGGGCTGCGCGCGGAACTGCAGGTCCTGGACGCCTCGCTGCAGTCGCAGGTGCCGTTCAACACCGGTTCGATACCCGACGCGGAGAAAATCCGCGGTACGGGCCTGCGGCTGGTATCAGCGAGCGCAAGCGGCCGCCTGCGCGGCGATTTCGCGTTCGCGCGCGTCAAGCACATTGCGGCGAACGATTCGACGCTCTCGCAGGGCCAGACGTTGACCGAGATCGCGCCGGCCACGAAGGGTGCGCGCTCGCTGGATCTCGCCTACGATCTGGTCAAGCCCGACCCCGGCGCCAAGTCGCGCTTCCCGTTCGGCCTTACCGCGACCGCGCACCACGAGCGGGTCGAACCCTTGTTCAAGTCGGTGGGCGTGGGTTTCGCTTCCGACCAGCAGTTCAACCGCATCGGCCTGGTCGCTCAGCTGGGGCCGTTGCAGGGACAGTTTCAGGCGAGCCGGCGCGAGGACAATCTCGAGAACATCCCCTCGATCCTGAAGACGCGCACCAGCGTCGCGGGCTTCAACCTGACCCTGCCGCTCGCGCAGATCTGGCCGGGTGAAGCCGGTGCCCCCCCCCAGCCTCTGGCTGCCGAGCCTGAGCTATCGCCACGAAAACACCCACCAGATCGCGATCAACAACCCCGGGGCGGGTCAGTCCTTGTTCAACGCGGGGTTGCTGCCCGACCAGAAGAACAAGGTGGACGGCGTGAGCGCGAACTGGCAGGGGGCGCAGTGGCAACTCGCCTACACCCTTAACGTCGCCAGGATGGACAACCGCCAGGCCGGCCGCGAGAACGCCGATTTCTTCAATGTAGGAAACAACGTTCAGGGCGGGTACAGGTTCTCGCAGAACTTCAACCTTAACGCCGGTTTAGGGCGGACCGCCAACTATGCCAACGAGAACGGGCTGAAGAGCTACACCTACAACTACATGACGGGATTCGACTGGCAGTTCCAGGATAACTGGAATCTGAACGGCAACTACACGCTGACCACCGGACAGGATACGCAAAGCCTAGCGGAAACGCGCGGCCGGTCCTTGCAGACCCAGGTCGCGTGGCGATTCCAGGTGCCGACGCCCACGGGCGATCGCAAGCTCCCCGGCCAGATCTTCCTGCGCCACGTCCTGAACGACAATTTAAACCGCGACAACGTGAACATTGTCCTTAATACCGGCCGCTTCTGGATGATCCAATCCGGCATTACGATGAGCTTTTTCTGAGGAGGCGGGCCATGATGCGAATCATCATTTCGATTCTTGTTTTCTGGTGCGCCGACGTTACCGCCCAGATGGTGCCGCCTCCCGGTCCGATAAAAGTGAGCCCGAACGGGGCGGTGGTGCGATCAAGCGGTCCGACCACGGTATTCCTCACCTTCCATTCCCTCGGCCCGAACGAGAGGTCGGTCACGGCGATCTGGTGCGGCGCGGTGACGGCCGGCGTGGGCGGCGGGTCGGAGACGGCGACCAACCCCTGCGTGCCGGGCACCATCTACGGTGTTCTGCCGCTGCGTAACGATCAATCCAGGATCTCGGCCAGCGGCGCACAACGCAACCTGACCGACATCATGACCATTCCGGCGACGGTCGCGCGGCGCGCGCTCCAGGACGCACAGGCGGGGCTGCCATCCGATTTCTTCTACGTGCGGCACTTTACCGGTGGTGCCGGCGGCGACCGGTTCGTGGTGGTGACCTGCCTGATGGGCGGGGGCGGCGCGACCAGCCCGCTCGCGCTGCTCGACGTGCGCCTCGTCTTCCACACCCCGAGCGGCGACGCGCCGATCCTCGCCGTGGCGCGCGGCGATCCCGTGCCGCGCTTCGGCGCCAACATCATGTACAACGGCGCGGGCCCCCTGAAGGGCCGCTGGGAAGTCGCCTTGCCGGGCGATCCAGACCCGACCAGCCAGGACCTGCTCACCGAGGCGACCCTGCCGATCGAGCAGCGGTCGCTACAGCGGCGCTACACGCTGATCGAGCGCTTCGAGATCTTTCTGTCGGCGGATGGCAAGGTCTACGTCCCAGGGCCAGACCCGCGGCGCATGCCGGTGCAGGCCGATGGCGCCTACAGGGTGCTGCTGCGTATCGAGGCGAGCAACGACAAGGTAGGCGACTCGGATATCGGCAACCGCACCGTGAATAGCGGCGGCGTGGCCGGATTTCCAATGCCGGTCCTGCGCTACTTCGTCGGCAGTCCCGAGTCGCTGGCGAGCCTGCGCCAGTCGGCGCAGACCGCGACCGCCGGCGGCGTCGCCCTGGTGCTCCCCGAGGACGGCGCCAAGTTCGATGCGAGCCGGCGAGTGCAGCTGTCCTGGGTGGAAAACGCCAACGTCGCCCTTCATCGCGTCGAATTCGCGAGCGACAAGGAAACCGTGTTCACGGCGCTGGTGAAGCCGGGCACCGGGCAGTACGAAGCGCCCTCTTTCCTGCGCGAGCGGCCGGAGAAAACCCTGCGCTGGCGCGTGATCTCGCTCGGCCGCGGCGGTGAAGTCGTCGGCGCGAGCGGTTTTCGGACGCTGCAGTTCGAATAGCAGGGGAATGTGCCTGGATGAACTTGAATGACACGGCAAGGGGAGCGAAAACGCTATCATTATCGGTACGCGCTTCATACATTTATTTAGCAAAAATCAAGGAGAAAATCGCCATGACATCACCACGCAGGATTCCAGTCCAATTGTTGGCCGCGACGTTTGCATTCTGCGTCGTCGGCGCACAGGCCCAAGTGCAGATTCAGATGAAGCCGGGCGTGGCGCCGCAGATCGCCACACCCCTGAAGCCCGTTGCGCCGCCGTCCGTGGAAATCGTCGCGCTGACGGCGACGCCCGCCGCGCCCAAGCAGGGCGAGATGGTCACGCTCAAGCTGTCCATCCGCAACACGGGGACGACAGCCGTTGCGTCGTTGCCGTGGACAATTCTTTGGAACACGGCCAACCAGACGCTCGCACAAGGGACGCAGACGAATGTGGGGCCGGGCGCGCAGTTCGACGTAACCGCCAGTTGGAAGGCCGTGGCCGGAGATCAACTGATGAAGGGCCAAGTCGATGCCGCGAACACGATAAAGAATGCGGCGCCGATTACCGCACGCATTCGCGACCTGACCCTGAATACCCCGCTGACGATTTCCGCGCCGATCAAGGCGCAGGCGGAGGTGCTTCCGGCGACGGCCATAAAGGCAGGGTCGTCGCCCGCGGTGCAGTCGCTTGCGGCCTCACCCATAAAGACGGGGTTGGAAGATATGAAAAACGTCATCTCCAGCGGCTCCACTGCGGGCGGGAAGGAGCGCGCCGTGCCGGGAGCGGGTGGCAACGCGAATGCGTGGCAGCAACAGCAGCGTGAAACGGCGGCGGAGCGCAGCAAGGGCGCGCCGGCCGGTTCGCTTGTGGGGGATGCCAAGCAAGATGACGTGGCGCGCGGTAAGACGGTCGATGCCGCTGAACTCGGCAAGACGCGGCAGACGCGCGAGGTAGAAGGATTGACCAAAGCGGCTGACCCGAAGTCTGGCCTCGACAAGCAGCAGCAAAGCGGGAGCTCGAAGGCGATCACGGACAAGAGTGGAGCCAATCCTCTGGACGGTGCCCCGAAATCGACGGTCAACAGTTCGGACGGCAAGAATACTTCGAGCAAGCGAGAGCAGCAGTCCTCTGGAGACGGTGCCGAAGAACTGATCGGAGAACGGACCGCGCAGTCCATACAGGATGCTGGAAGCGTATTCCTGAAGGCTGGAAGCCAACTCATCGACGGTGTGGTCGGTGCGTTCAAGAGCCACGAGTTTGGCGTTAGATTTGAAGCTAGTCGCAAAGTCGCCGTCGCCGGCGTTCGCGGAAAACCTACACCGGACCAGGCAGGTGGCGACGGTGCACCGCTTCCGGCTGCTTTGAGAGGCGTCGGCCGGGCGCCGACCGTGGGTGAAAAGAAAGCCGCACTCAAGCGTCAGGTGACGTTGCCCGGAGAGAGCGGGACTGGCTCGACGGAAAGAGGCACTGTCAATCCTGGAGAGGCCGCGAAAGCGGTCATGGGAGCGCGGCAGCAGAACCTCATCAATCCGTCGCGCGAGGACGCTACGGTCACCGCCGGACCCGGACCTGCGACAGGCGGAACCTTGGGCGGAATGCCCGTGCAACCGCCCGGGGGCGGCGATAATCTCGGGGACGGCAGCGGCGGGGGCGTCCAGCCTTGTCCGATGTGCGATCCAAAGCGGTAGCGTCAAGGACTGGACATTCGGGGTCGACACTCGGTGTCCAGAGCACTCGGGGTCAGTGTAACTATTCTTTTCCGCATAGCCGGAAATCACTGTACTCACTGTCATGCCGCGCCGCCCACGCCTCAATCAACCCGGATTGCCGCAGCATTCGCAGTGAGGTTTACACCCCGCAACTCTAACAAAGGAGAGACATCATGAATTTCAAGAGAATTGGATTGTTGCCGATTGCTGTAGCCATCGGTTTGCTTTGCGCGACCGCGGTCTGGGCGCAAGGGGTTCAGTCGCAAAAGGCGGCGCCCGTGATGGAACTGAAGAAGGCGTTGCCAGAGCCGATGCAGAAGCACCAGCAGCAGACAGTTATTCCCGGACAATGCACGACGGCGGACAAGATAATGGTGGTGGGGATCAACGGCTTGACGCTCAACCCCGCGCAACCCAAAGCGGGGGAGGCGGTCGTGGTGTCGCTGACAATCCAGAACCTTTGCAACGTCCCCTTGGCCAATATAGGCTGGCAGATTGCCAGCACTCCTGACAACACCATTCTGCTCTCGGGTGTCAAGGCGTCCGTCGCGGCCAAGGAAATCTTTACCGTCACCGCGCCCTGGACCGCAGTCTCCGGGCGGGGCGGCTTCGACGGCCGGGTCGATCCCGCCAATGCCTTGAAAGAGAGCGCCGACGACCGGAAGAACAACGTCAAGACCGCATCGGTCACCGTGCCGATGGTGGTGGTAATGGCGCCCACCCAGCCACGCCGCGTAACGGAGCGGCTCAACTACGACAAAGCCAAGAACGCCGGCGCTCGGTTCGCGCATAACCTCGAAGGCGTGACCGCCTGCAGCCGTATCGGTCAGATCCGCCCGGATAGCAGCGCAGCCATACACTTTGAAGCCATATGCGCGTTATCAGGCGGAAAGGCAAACCCGGAGGCGTTCAAGGACTTCACGCTGAAGAACGGCTGGAAGGTCGCGGGCGTTACTGTCAACGATGAAGGGGCGCTTAGAGGGTCGTCCGGCTGGAGATGGATAGTAGAGCCGCGCGTGGGCAGCGACAATCCTGGCATGCAAATGCACGTCTGGGCTGAACCGGTCGCGCGCCTTGTTGCCGCCGTGTTTGTCCACATCGAAGGTCCGGAGGGCACCTGTCCGTACGAAGAGAAGAAGGGGCCTTGCTAGAGACGAGTGGCGGTGACGATGGAGCAAAGATTTCGGATGCTTGTCCTCGCCGGAGCGTGCCTCGGCGTTAGCATAATAAAAGGGGCCAGGCTCATTTGTTCAAGAAGTCAAGCCCCATCTGCCGGGGCACTACCGCTTCCATTTCCCGGTCCTCCGCTCGCGGCCGGCCGCGCGGCCTCGCCTCACGCCGGCGCCCCGTCATTTTTTTAAAACTGGGGGTCAACGTGAAGTTTCATTTCACAAGCTCACATTGCCCCCAATTTTGTTTGGGCGTCTGGTTTCGGCCAGCGCCAGGTAGGGCGAGTCCGATTTATTTCTAAAGAGGAGAACGACATGACGAAAAATTGGCGTGCACAAATATTGGCGATCATCTCAACCCTCAGTTGTCTGGCGGGGACCTCGGTTTGGGCCCAGGCATTTCCGCCTCCTGGCAAGGCAGCGGTGCTGGAGAAAAAGCAAGGCCCGCAGCCGACGACCCAGGAATTGAAAAAGAAGGCGGTACTGACCGGTGAGTGCAACCTGCACGACAAGGTGGAGATCACCGACTTTTCACTCAGCCCGTTCCCGCCCAGCCGGCAACAGGCGGTCACCGTCAGGCTGGTGATCAGGAATCTGTGTGATGTTGCGCTGCCCAAAGTGGAGTGGCAAATCGCCTGCACCACCTACGCCTGTGTCCCGGTGACAGTTCCGTCCGGCACCCCACCCCCGGCCGTCGCCCCTGTTATCGTTCTGAATTTCGGTGTTGCCGCGATTCCCGCACGCCAAACCGTCACTGTGACCGCTCCCTGGACTGCGGTGCCCGGACAGACCAAATTCGACAGCCGCATCGATCCCCGTAATTTCGTGGGAGAGAACACCCATCCGCGCAATCTGGAAAACAACCACAGAACCATGACGATCAATGTGGCCGTCGGCGGCGGACTGATCCCGGGGGGCTCCGGTGGAAATGTTGACGCTGGAAAATGAATTTTGATTGATTGTAAAACTGGGGTCAACGTGAAGTTTCATTTCACAAGCTCACATTGCCCCCAATTTTGTTTGGGTGCGTGATCTCGTTCGGTCGTGGCGGCGAAGTCGTCGACGCGAGCGGTTTTCGGACGCTGCAATTCGAATAGCCGAGCAACGCGTATCCTTTTGGCTCGCTGCCGAACCCGCAGTGAGGATTACACCCCGCAATAGAGGAGAGACATCATGAATTTCAACAACAGAGGAGAGACATCATGAATTTCAAGAGAATGAGATTGTTACCGATTGCCGCAGCCATCGGTTTGCTTTGCGCGTCCGCGGTCTGGGCGCAAGGGGTTCAGATACAAAAGGCGGCGCCCGCGATGAAACCGATTGTTGGGCCGGAGCCCCGGCCGAAGATCGCGCCACCAAGGATCATACTCTGCCCACCCATTCTAAAACTCATAACCGCGGCCTCACCCGTTCCTAGTGGCTGGGACGATATGCGTGTTGGTTATGATGCCCCACTAAAATCATCCTCAATCGTCGGCACTAGGTTGAGGTGCGATTATAAAAATGATGCTGGTCAATTTGATGCCATTTCTCAAGCTGCACCTGCTGGATACACATGCATAGCAAATCAAGCTCCGATCTCTTTCACTTGTAACTTGTAACTGGCAGCGCGGGTAGATCATTTTTCGCCGTAGTCAGCCAAGGAAATCAATGAAGAAATCATGAAGAAATCAATGGGGTCAGACTCGATTGATTTAACTCCAGCTAAGCGAAAAACATAGGGGACAAGTCTTGACATCATTGTAAAACTGGGGTCAACGTGAAGTTTCATTCCCCAAGCTCACATACAAAGGAGAGCCATCGTGAATTTCAGGCGAATTGGATTGTTGCCGATTGCCGCAGGCATCGGTTTGCTTTGCGCGTCCGCGGTCTGGGCGCAAGGGGTTCAGTCGCAAAAGGCGACGACCGGGGTGGCGCAGAAGAAGGACATGCTGCCGATACTCCCAAAGCCCGTTGCGCCGTCCGTTGAAATCCTCGGATTATCCGCGACACCCGCCGCGCCGAAAGAAGGTGAAATGGTGACATTCAAGCTGTTCGTCCGCAATACCGGGAAGGGCGTGGTCGCGCAAGTGCCATGGGCGATTCGTTTGAATACGGCGAATCAGACACTGGCACAGGGCGTGTTCCTCAACATGAAGTCGATGATAGACGATCTACGATATTACCCAGAAACAGATGATGGTGTAGGGGTCGCCCAGTGGCGCGCCGTGCCTGGGGAGCATCTCATCCAGGGCTATGTCGATGCCGCGAACACGATAAAGAATACGGCGCCAATCGCCGCGCGCATTAAAAATTTATCGTTGATCGTTGCAAAAACGCCCGAGATATTCGCCACAGCCCGATTCGCCGCGCTGAAGATGGAAACGCAGGTGCTGCATGCCCAGAAGGCCAAGGAAGCCGGGGCACAGATCGTCAACACGCTAATGCCTGGAGCGCTGGCCGTTTGCATGTATTTTGGTATCGATGTCCCCCCCGAGTCGGGATTTGTAGACAATGCAACAAATACATCGGTTAACGCTGGTATAAATTGCCATGGTGTTGGTGCCACAGTCACCGGAGAAGCGTTTAAGGATTTCAGATTAAAGAACGGCTGGAAAATTAAGGCCGTCACGGACCGCCTCAGTCACGATATTGATATAAGCCAACCTGTATTTCCTGTTCTCTCCTGGCAATACAGGCTCAAACCGCAAGTAGGGAGCAATGACCCTAATATGATTGTAGAGATGACGGGGGGGGGGGGGGGGGCGCCGGCTACGTATTCGCATCGACATCGAAGGTCCGGAGGGTACCTGTCCGTACATAGATAAGAGGGGGCGTTGCTAGAGACGGGTGGCGATGACAAGATAAACCAAGGGGTCTTGCCTTTTGCCTTCTCCCAGAAAGGCAAAAGGCAAGACCTGACCAAATACTGTTCGGTTAGCGCACTTCTTGGGCCTGCCGGAGCACTTCCTGCTTCGACAGGTTGCGGATAAATGCACTTATCCGAACAGTATTGAGCCCTGACCCCAATCTTAGCGGAGAAAACCCTGCGCTGGCGCGTGATCTCGCTCGGCCGCAGCGGTGAAGTCACCGGCGCGAGCAATTTTCGGACGCTGCAATTCGAATGAGCGGCACCTTTTTGGCCTTATCGAGGAGAATCGTCAATGGAAACGACCAATATCAAAAATCTCATGCCAAATCGGCAGTTTTCAGCGGTATGGATAGCGGTGATACTGATGGCATCGGCCGCCCCGGCTGCCGCTGCCAGCCCTCCCGGCGCACCGACCATCCGTGGCGCGACGGCGACGGCTAACTTGCAGGCGATCGTCTCTTTCACCCCCACCCCCCCCCAGCAACAACGGCGGCGCGGCCATTCTGGGCTATACCGCGACTTGCAGCTCCGCCTCCCACACCGCCAGAGGCAATGAACGGTGGGTGGGCGGCGGACCACCGGGTCCGTCCCTGCTAGTGAAGGATCTCAAGAACGGCACGACCTACACCTGCAGCGTCACCGCCACCAACAGTGTAGGTACCGGCCCGGCATCTGCCGCATCCAACAGCGTGACCGCCGTCGCTCCTGTCGCTCCCGTCGCGGCTGCCACGCTCCTCGGCGCACCGACCATCGGCACTGCGCAGGGGAGCGTGGCCTTCACTGTCGGCCCTCCCGGCGCGCCGACCATCGGCACCGCGACCGCGGGCAACAGGCGAGTGAGCGTGGCCTTCACTCGTCCCAGAAGCAACGGCGGCGCGCCCATCACCAGCTATGTGATGGCTTGCAGCTACGCCGGGAGGGACGTTGTCACAGGCGTGACCAACGGTCCGGCCTCGCCCTTGCAGATGACGAATCTCGAGAACGGAACGGCTTACACCTGTAAGGTCATGGCCCGCAACGCTGCGGGCTTTGATGGTCCGGTATCGGCGGATTCCAACAGCGTGACCCCCGTCGCACCGTGAGGGGCGGCATCCGGCAGGGCCGACCTTGCGTTTGTTTCTACTTCGCTGACGGTGACGCCCGCAGCGGTTGCCGCCGGCGGGTCGGTGCGCTTGAGCTCGAGCCCGATCAAGAATCAGGGCACGGTGGCAAGCGGACCGTTCCGGTTCGGGGTGTACCTGTCGACCGACTCGGTGATTACGACCTCCGATACGTTCCTCAACTTTGCCTCCCACGACTTCAATCTCGCCGCGGGTGCAGAGCAGGGCTTTGGCGGTGTGAACGTGACGATCCCGCCCGGGACGCCACCCGGGAGTTACTTCATCGGCATCCTGGCGGACGATACGAACAGGGTGAACGAGGCCAACAAGAACAACAACTATGTGTCGGCGCCGATCACGGTGACGCCGAATCCGGCATCAGGCAGGGCCGACCTCATGTTTGTTTCTTCTTCACTGACGGTGACGCCGACAGTGGTGGCCCCTGGAGGGTCGGTGCGCTTGAGCTCGAGCCCGATCAAGAATCAGGGCACGGTGGCAAGCGGACCGTTCCGGTTCGGGGTGTACCTGTCAACCGACTCGGTGATTACGACCTCCGATACGTTCCTCAACTTTGCCTCCCACGACTTCAATCTCGCCGCGGGTGCAGAGCAGGGCTTTGGCGGTGTGAACGTGACGATCCCGCCCGGGACGCCACCCGGGAGTTACTTCATCGGCATCCTGGCGGACGATACGAACAGAGTGAACGAGTCCACCAAGAACAACAATTACGTGTCGACGCCGATCACGATCAGAAGGTAGCAATGGAATCAGGAGTGATTTTTCAACTAAATTGCGAGGACTGCCCATGAAAGCAAGCAATGCAACGAGGGGCGCCCGGTTTCGTCCAATCTTTTTTTCTGCTGCGGCGCTCTTCTCTGCCGCTCTCGCGCTTCCCGCGAGCGCGCAGGTACCGCCGCCTCCTGTTGCTCCGGTCGCGGCTGCCGCTGCTACCGTTCCCGGTGCGCCGACCATCGGCACCGCGACCGCGGGTAACGCGCAGGTGAGCGTGACCTTCACTGCTCCCAGCAGCAATGGCGGCGAGCCCATCTACGAGTATTTTATGTCTTGCAGCACCGCCGGGGATAGCGTTATCGCAGGCGTGATCACCGGCCGGGGCTCGCCCTTGACAGTGTCGGATCTGGTGAATGGAAAGGCTTACACCTGCAGCGTCGGCGCGCGCAACGCGGTGGGCTTTGGTCCGGTTTCGGCGACTTCCAACAGCGTGACCCCCGTCTTTCCTCCCGCTCCTGTTGGTGCCACCCGTCCCGGTGCGCCGACCATCGGCACCGCGACCGCGTTTGGCACGCAGGTAGTCGTGACCTTCACTGCCCCCGGCAGCGATGGCGGCGCGACCATCACCCAATATTTGATGTCTTGCGGCAGCGCGGAGGGCACTGTCGCAAGCGTGATCACCGGCCCGGCCTCGCCCTTGATTGCGACGGGTGTCGAGAGTGGAACTTACACCTGCAGGGTCGGCGCGCGCAACGCCGTGGGCTTTGGTCCCTATTCGGCGGGATCCAACGACGTGCGGCTGCGCGCTCCTTCCGCTCCTGTTGGTGCCACCCATCCCGGCGCACCGACCATCGGCACCCTGACTGCGACTGGGGGCGGGGAGGATCTGAGAGTGACCTTCACTGCCCCCGGCAGCGATGGCGGCGCGGACATCATCCAATATAAGATGTCTTGCAGCACCGAGGCGGGCGTTTTCGCACGCGAGATCACCGGCCCGGCCTCCTCGCCCTTGACGATGACGAATCTCACGATTGGAGCACGTGGAACGGCTTACAAGTGCATGGTCAGCGCGCGCAACGCTGTGGCCTTTGGTCCCTATTCGGCGGCATCCAACAGCGTGACGCTGGTCTACGCCAGGGCTACTGTTCCCGGCGCACCGACCATCCGTAGCGCGAGTTATATTAACGTGGGGGCGCTCGTCTCCTTCACCCCCACCCCCTCCAGCAACAACGGCGGCGCGGTCATTACGGGCTATACCGCGACTTGCAGCTCCGCCTCCCACACCGCCAGCGGCAATGAAGTGTGGCCGAGCGGGTCCCTGATAGTGAGGGGTCTCAAGAGCGGCACGACCTACACCTGCAGCGTCACCGCCACCAACAGTGTAGGTACCGGCCCGGCATCATCTCCCGCATCCAACAGCGTGCTGATTATCGGTGCCCCCGACATGCCGACCATCCGTAGCGCGACGGCGCATGACGGGCAGGTGAGAGTGAATTACACCGCCCCCAGCAACAACGGCGGCTCGCCCATCACCCGTTATGTGGGGCGTTGCACTGCGACGGGATCCCCCACCCACGTGAGCATGGGCACAACCGATCTTCGTACAGCCCCAGACTCGCCCTTGACGGTGACGGTGCTCGCTCTCCAGAATGGACGGGCTTATACCTGCACGGTTAGGGCCGACAATTTGGCTGGTGAAGGTCCGCATTCGGCGGCATCCAACAGCGTGACACCGGTCGCTCCTGGCGCTCCTGTCGCTCGTGTCGCTCCTGTCGCTCTTGGCGCTCCTGTCGCTCGTGTCACTGTCAGCCCTCCCGGCGCACCGACGAACGTATCGGCGAAGCCAGGCAAGGGTGAGGTGATGGTGACCTTTACCGCGCCCAGCAACGACGGTGGTACGAGGATTGCCACCTATAGGGCGGTTTGCGGCACCAGTGCAAGCGGCGGCGTGGTCGGCGCCAATGCCGGCGACGGCCCGGCCTCGCCCTTGACTGTGAAGGGTCTCGTCAGGGGCACGGAGTACATTTGCACGGTCAATGCTAGGAACACTGCCGGCCTTGGCATGGGATCAAAGGCGTCTAACAACGTCAAGCCAGACTAAGAATCAGGAAGGTAAAGTGTAAAGTGACGACGGGGCCTTGCTAGAGACGAGTGGCGGTCACGATGGGGCATAAATTTCGGATGGTTGTCCTCGCCGGAGCGTTTCTCGGCGTCAGCGCGACCGTGGTACTGGCGCAGCCGACCCTGGTCCGGGTGAAGCAGACCGCCGAGGGTTATGAGCTCGGCGGAAAACGCGTCTTGCTGTGCCGACGTGGTGGCGCTCTTATCGGCTGACTGAAGCGCCATATTTAAGCTTGTCAAATGCAATATGAAAGTGGTGATCCCGCGCGTTCAAAGATAGATCCAGGAGCACTA